>NZ_JBHWLR010000004.1:380094-393799 GCF_042731755.1 Promicromonospora sp. NPDC059942 | reverse complement strand
CCCTCCCCCCAGGGATTCCCCCTCTTCCCCCCCCCCCTTTGTGGGGGTGTGGTTTTTTTGCGTCCCCGAGTTTTCCAAACCCAAAAAACCCCCACCCCCCACCGACGCCGGCCGGGGCCGGCGATACCGAGTGGGCATGAGTTGATGCACGATCGGGCTTGGACAGGCATCGTGGAGGGTTCTTACCGTGGCGCCGAGAACCTAGCCCGACCAGTCGCCATCGTCGACGTCTGTCACAGGAGGGGGCCACCTTGGCCACGTATGCACCGCAGGAGCTCGCCGTCGCCCTCAAGGACGGGCTGCTGTCGTTCCCCGTCACGCCGTTCACCGCGGACGGCGCGATCGACGAGCAGCGGTACCGCGACCACATCGACTGGCAGTCGAGCTTCCGGATCGGCGGCCTCTTCGCCGCCGGCGGCACGGGCGAGGGCTTCAGCCTGACGCCGCAGGAGTCGGCCCGCGTGGTGAGCCTCGCCGTCGAGACCGCCGCGGGCCGCACCCCGGTGCTCGGCAGCGCGGGCGGCAACACCGCCCAGGCGATCGAGAACGCGCGTGCCGCGCAGGACGCCGGCGCCGAGGGCCTGCTGCTGCTGCCCCCGTACCTCACCGAGGCCGACCAGGACGGACTGCTGGAGCACGCCTCCGCCGTCTGCGCCGCGACCGACCTCGGCGTCATCGTCTACAACCGCGGCAACGCGATCTACTCGGCGACCACCGTCGCAAGGCTGGCCGAGCGCCACCCGAACTTCATCGGGTTCAAGGACGCGATCGGCGACATCGAGCACCTCACGCGCGTCTACGCCACCAACGGCGACCGGCTCTTCTACCTGGGCGGCCTGCCCACCGCCGAGACCTATGCCCTGCCGCTGCTGCAGCTCGGCATGAGCACCTACTCGTCGGCCATGTACAACTTCGTGCCCGAGTTCGCGCTGGAGTTCTACCGGGACGTCCGGGCGCTGAACCACGCCGCGGTCACCGAGAAGCTGCGCCGGTTCGTGCTGCCCTACCTCGACATCCGCGACCGCACCAAGGGGTACGGCGTCTCCATCGTCAAGGGCGGCATGAAGGCCGTCGGCCGCGACATGGGCAGCGTGCGCGCGCCCCTCCAGGACCTCACCGACCAGGACCTCGCCGACCTCTCCGCCCTGATCGACGCCGCCGGGGTGCGCCCGGCCGCGGCCGACGCCGCTCCGGCCGGCACTGCCGACGCCGCCGTCGACACCCTGGCCGGCTGACCCGAACGCCCTCAAGGAGACATGCGATGACCCAGCTCACCGGCCACTCGATCGTCGCCGGCGCGCCCCTTCCGGGCACCGCCGGCACATTCGCCGGGCAGGACCCGGCCACGGCCCAGGCCCTCGAACCCGCGTACTCCCTGCTCGACGAGGCACAGGTCGCCCGCGCCACGGCGGCCGCGCAGGAGGCGTTCGCCTCCTTCTCCGCGCTCGCGCCCGAGCCCCACGCCCGCTTCCTGGAGCAGGTCGCGGCCAACATCGAGGCGGTCGCGCCCGACGTCGTCGCGCGGGCCATGCAGGAGACCGGCCTCCCGGCGGCCCGCCTGACGGGCGAGGTCGCCCGCACCACGAACCAGCTCCGCCTGTTCGCGCAGGTCGTGCGCCAGGGCGACCACCGCGGCGTGCGGATCGACCCCGCGCTGCCCGACCGCACTCCCCTGCCGCGCGCCGACATCCGGCAGCGCAAGGTGCCCGTGGGCCCCGTGGCCGTGTTCGGTGCCAGCAACTTCCCGCTCGCCTTCTCCACCGCGGGCGGCGACACCGCCTCCGCGCTGGCCGCGGGCTGCCCCGTCGTCGTCAAGGCGCACAACGCGCACCCCGGCACGGCCGAGCTCGTGGGCCGCGCGGTGGCGGACGCCGTGGCCTCGTCCGGTCTGCACCCCGGCGTGTTCTCGCTGGTCTACGGGCCGGGCAAGGTCGTGGGCCAGGCGCTCGTGTCCGACCCGGTGATCCAGGCCGTCGGCTTCACCGGCTCCCGCGGCGGCGGCCTCGCGCTCGTCGCGGCGGCCGCGGCCCGCCCCGTGCCCATCCCCGTCTACGCCGAGATGAGCTCGATCAACCCCACGATCCTGCTCGACGGCGCCCTCGCGGGCGACGTCGACGCGCTGGCCGCCGCGTACCTCACGTCGGTGACCGGCTCGTCGGGCCAGCTCTGCACCGCACCGGGCCTCGTGTTCGTGCCGGACGGCGAGCGCGGCGACGCGTTCGTGGCCGCCGCCGGGCGCGCCGCCGCGGCCGCCGCCGGGCAGACCATGCTCACCGAGGGCATCGCGCAGGCCTGGCAGGACGGCGTGGACGCGCTGGCCGCGCAGGACGGCGTGTCGCTCGTCGGGGCCGGCTCGCCCGGCGCGACGCAGAACGCCCCCGCCCCCGCGGTGTTCGCCAGCGCGGTGCCGACCCTGCTGAGCAACCCCGTGCTGCAGGCCGAGATCTTCGGCGCGGCCTCGCTCGTGGTCCGGTACTCGGACGCCGCCGAGCTGCTGTCCGCCGTCGAGCGCCTGGAGGGGCAGCTCACCGTGACGCTGCACCTGACCGAGTCCGACCGGGAGACCGCCGCCGCGCTGCTGCCCGTGCTGGAGCGCAAGGCCGGCCGCATCCTGGCCAACGGCTGGCCCACCGGCGTCGAGGTGGGGCACGCGATGGTGCACGGCGGGCCGTTCCCCGCGACGTCGGACGGGCGCACCACCTCGGTGGGCACGCTCGCGATCGAGCGGTTCCTGCGGCCCGTGGCCTACCAGAACCTGCCGGAGTACCTGCTGCCCGAGCCGGTCCGGTCGGACAACCCGTGGCACCTGACGCGGCGGGTGGACGGCGTGCTCGACGTCGTCCTGGGCGCGACGGACACCGACGTCACGGACGGCGCCGCTGAGGCCGCCCGGACCGCGGAGGCCACCCGGTGAGCGCGCACCCCACGATCGCGCGCGTCGAGGTCGTGCCCGTCGCGGGCCACGACTCGATGCTCCTGAACCTGTCCGGCGCGCACGCCCCGTTCGTCACCCGGAACGTCGCGATCGTCACCGACTCCGACGGCCGCACGGGGCTGGGCGAGGTGCCCGGCGGGGAGAAGATCCGGGCCACGATCGAGGAGGCCGGCGCGATCGTCGTCGGGCAGCCGGTGGCGCGGTACCGCTCCCTGCTGCGCGACGTCGCGCGGGCCTTCGCCGACCGCGACGCCGGCGGGCGCGGGCTGCAGACCTTCGACCTGCGCACCACGGTGCACGCGGTCACGGCCCTGGAGTCCGCGCTGCTCGACCTGCACGGCCAGGACCTGGGCGTGCCCGTCGCGGAGCTGCTCGGCGACGGCGTCCAGCGCGACGCCGTGCCGATGCTCGGGTACCTCTTCTACGTGGGCGACCCGGGCGCGACCGACCTGCCGTACCTGCGCGGGGACGACGAGTCCGACGCGTGGGGGCGGCTGCGCCGCGAGGAGGCGATGACGCCGGACGCCGTCGTGCGCCTGGCCGAGGCCGCCGCCGAGCGGTACGGGTTCACCGACTTCAAGCTCAAGGGCGGCGTGCAGGCCGGTGACCTGGAGGTGGACACCGTCGTCGCGCTCAAGGAGCGCTTCCCCGACGCGCGGATCACGCTCGACCCCAACGGCGGCTGGCTGCTGGCCGACGCGATCCGGCTGGGCCGGCGCATGCGCGGCGTCGTCGCCTACGCGGAGGACCCGTGCGGGGCCGAGGGCCGGTTCTCCGGCCGGGAGGTCATGGCGGAGTTCAGGCGCGCGACCGGGCTGCCGACCGCGACCAACATGATCGCGACCGACTGGCGGGAGATGGCGCACGCGGTGCGCGGGGGCGCCGTCGACATCCCGCTGGCCGACCCGCACTTCTGGACCATGGCGGGCTCCGTGCGCGTGGCCCAGCTCTGCCACGAGTTCGGGCTGACCTGGGGGTCGCACTCCAACAACCACTTCGACATTTCGCTGGCGATGTTCACGCACGTCGGCGCGGCGGCGCCCGGCGAGATCACAGCGCTGGACACGCACTGGATCTGGCAGGACGGGCAGGGCCTGACGACGGCGCCGCCGCAGATCACCGGCGGCGCGATCCAGGTGCCGACGACGCCGGGGCTCGGCGTCGAGCTCGACCGCGAGCGCCTGGCCGCCGCGCACGAGCTGTACCTGGAGCACGGCCTGGGCGCCCGCGACGACGCGACGGCGATGCAGTACCTGATCCCGGGCTGGTCCTTCGACCCGAAGCGCCCGTGCCTGGTCCGCTGACCCCGCCCGACTCGCTGAGTGCTGGCTATTTGCGGGACAAAAGCCCCACGACCCCGCAGATACCCAGCACTCAGCGTTCTTGCGGGGGGCGGGGTTTGGGATGAGCGGGGTGCTGCTCGGGTTTGCGATCGTGCTCGTGCTCGTCGGGGTGGGGTTCGTCGCCGCGTGGGTGCTGCCCGGCGAGGCCCGCGCCATGCAACGCGGCATCGCGCCGCTGGTGTACTACATCACCAACCCGGCGCTGATGTTCCTGCTCATGTCCGACGCCGACCTGGGCGCCGTCCTGCGCACCTACACCCCGATCGCGCTGATCACGGCGGCGGCCACGGGGCTGCTCTACGCGCTGGTCGCGGGCGGGCTGCTCCGGCGGCCCGCCGGCCCGGTCGCAGCCGGCGCGATGGCGAGCTCGTACGTGAACGCGGGCAACATCGGCGTGCCCATCGCGCTGTACGCCGTGGGCACCGCCGCCCCGGTGGTGTCGGTGCTCATCGCGCAGCTCCTGGTGGTGGCGCCGGTGTACCTGTCGGTGTTCGCGTGGTACCGGCACCGGGCGGCGCGGGCGGGGCGGTTCGCCGCCGCTCGTTCCGACGACGACGGCGCCGCCGGCTCCGCTGCCGACGGCGGTGCCGGTGCCGACGCCGGTGCCGGTGCCGGTGCCGGTGCCGGTGCCGGTGCCGACAGCGCAGGGCCGACCCGCTCCCTGGGCGCCACCCTCGCCCGGTCGCTGGCCAACCCCGTGACGGTCGCGACCGGGCTGGGTCTGCTCGCCGCGGCGTTCTCGGTGGACCTGCCCGCGGTGCTCGGGCAGCCGGTCGAGATGCTGGGCCACGCCTCGGTGCCGCTGCTCCTGCTGCTGTTCGGGATGTCGCTGCGGGGTCAGCGGCCGCTGGGCCGGGACGCCCGCGCCGAGGTGGTGCTCGGCACCGTGCTCAAGTCGCTGGTCATGCCGGCGCTCGCGTGGGTCGTGGGCCGGTTCCTGTTCGGGCTCGACGGCCTGGACCTGCTGGGGGTGGTGCTGATGGCGGCGCTGCCCACGGCGCAGAACGTGTTCCTGTTCGCGGGACACTTCCGCCTGGCGACGACGTCGGTCCGCGACATCACGCTGCTGAGCATGCTCCTGGCCCTGCCGATCTCCCTGCTGGTGACCCTGCTCCTGGGCTGACCACTTCCACGGAAGTTGAACGCGGGTGTGGGGGGGGGTTTTGGTGTTCAAAAAGAAAAAACACCCCCCCCCCCCCCCCCCCGGGGCTCGTGGCTGGGCCGCCCGGTACGGGACCGGGCGCAGGCGTGCGGCTCAGTACTTCGTGCCGTACTCCCAGTGCCAGGCCTCCGGCTTGCTGCCGCCGGCCTGCGCCCAACCCGGGTGCTTCCAGCCGAACTTCCCGGCGTGGGCGACCATCCAGGCGTGCTCGGCGCTGCCGAACGACTCGATGCCGCCGGACAGGTCCACGGCCTGGCCCAGGCCGTGGTTCGACGTGCCGGGCACGGCGGCCAGGGCGCCCCGCGAGGCGGCGACCGACACCTGCTCCCCGTAGGAGCGGTAGCCGTCGGTCAGGTCCAGGCTCCGGCCGAACTTGGCGCGGAACGCGCGGTTCAGGTCCTCGAGCGCCACCGCGGCGTCACACCGCAGCTTCTCGCCCGAGGCGAAGCTCAGCCCGCAGAGCACGCTCGACGGGATCTGGCCGTTGCCGTAGCTCTTCGCGGCCTTGGCCATCTGCTTGGCGCGCGCCGCAGCCTTCTCCCGGGCCACCTCGGCCTTGCGCTCGGCCTTGCGCTCTGCGCGGGCCTCGCGCCGCTCCTCGGCGGCCTTCTTCGCGGCGGCGATCTCCTCGGGCGTGGGGCCCGGGTCGACCGACACGACGGCGTCGCCGTCGGTCTTGGTGATGAGCCGCTGGAGCGACGTCGTCACCTTCTCGATCCGGTCGGCCGACGGCGCTGCCGCCGCCGCGCTCTTCGCGGCGGCCTTGGCGTCCTCGGTGTCGGCGGACTTCTCCGCCTGCTCCGCCTCCTTCGCCACCGCGGTGCTCTCGACGGAGTCGGCGAGCGGGGTGGCGAGGATGGGAAGGCTCTCGGTCTGCTGCCCGCCGAGCGGGGTGACGTCCGTGGCCGCGACGGCCAGGTTCGTCGGATCGGTGGCGTCCGCCGCGGTGTCCCGGGCGGCGTCGTCGGTGGTCCCGCTCGCCTCGGCGGCCGACGCGTCGGCAGCGCGCTCGGCGAGCGACGCGCGCTCGGTGCTCCGGGAGGCCGCGGCGTTCTGCCGCAGCCCCGTGGCGGTGGTGGCGGCGTCGCGGGCCCGGTCCAGCATGGTCCGTAGCTCCTTGGTGGCCGCCTGGAGCTTCTTGCGGTCCTTGACCGTCAGGTCACCCTCGCGGGTCACGTAGTCGGCGTCGCTCAGGACGGCGTCCGCCTTCTCGGAGGCGGACCGGACGTCGGGGTCGGTCACGACGGCGCTGGTGATGGCGACGGGCGTGGGCTGCACGGCCGGCTCGGCGGCCGTCGTGGAGCCGTTCGTCGCGTCGTCGCTCCCGGTGAAGCTGACGGCCGCGGTGGTGGTCAGGGCGACCGTGGTGAGCGCGGCCGCGACCGCGAAGGACGAGCGGCGCAGCATCCGGCCGGATCGCGCGCTGTGTCCCGCTGCGGGGACGGCGGCGTGGGCACCCTGTGCGCCCGGGCGTCGCGTGCGACGGGGGACGAGGGCGTGGTCTCCGGGCCTCAAGGGCGGTCCCGGTGCTCGGGGACAAGGGCAAGGCACACGGTGCTGTGCGCGACGGGGTTCGGCGCCTGGGGCACGCTGATTTCCGTTCTGCGGCTGGGCACGGCGACACCGTGAGGGGAGATCCCCTCGGGGGGACGGCGAAGAATGCTCGAGCTGCTGACAGGCCACGGCGCGCAAGGGGGTCGCGCAGGCCATGGCGATCGTCGCGAAGAACGAGGCCCGAAGGCCCAGGGGATGCGTTCCTCGCGACGACGTTTAATGTTGAACGACTGTCCACGAGTTGCGTAACCCCCCGACCGGAGGTATGCGTCACAAGAACCGGGCAGAGAGCGTGCCCCAGCCGTGAAGGCTGGACAACCCGGGGTGTGCGCGCTCACATTGAGGCGTTCGAGGCCATGTATCAGACTTCGGGCATGGCCCATCACGATCAGGCCGCGAACGGATCCGTGCCCACCCCCGCCGGACAACCCGTGACCGTGTCCATCCACCGCATCGTCCACCCCGACCACGTCCCCGAGGTCACCCGCTGGGTGCAGTCGGGCGTCAACCTCGCCAACCGCTGGGACGGGTTCCTCGGATCGGGCTGGATCCGCGCCGCGGAGGGGTCCCGCGACTGGCACATGCTCTACCGCTTCGCCGACGCCGAGCGGCTCGCCGCCTGGGAGCAGTCCGCCGAGCGCCGGGACTGGCTCGCGCAGGGCACCGGGCTCGTCGAGGAGCTGCGCTACCAGCAGCGCACGGGCATCGAGGGCTGGTTCGAGGACCCGACGCGCGTGGACGAGCCGGCAGACGTCGCCGCCGGCGTCGTGCCGCCGCGGTGGAAGCAGGCCACGAGCATCTGGCTCGGGTTCTTCCCCGTGAACCTGGTGTTCACGGCCCTGTTCACCTACTTCGTGCCCGGGTGGGGCGACGTGAACCTGGTGCTCAAGGTGCTGATCTCGACGTTGATCCTGACGCCGATCATGGCGTACTGGGTGCTGCCCTGGGTGACCCGCCGGCTCCACGGCTGGCTGCACCGCACCTGATCCCCCGCCGTGTCGGACGTACAGGTCACCCGGGTGACCTGTGCGTCTGACACGGGAAGCGGTTACGCGTGGCCCACGGCCAGTCGCTGCGCCGGGGCGTGCCCGCGGCGGCGCAGCCGGATCCCGCCCCGGCCCGGTACGGGCAGCGCGGCGGCGGCCTGGCCGGCCCGGCCCTCGAGCCAGCCCGTGAGCCGCTCGGGCCGGTCGGTGATCACGCCGTCGACGCCGATCCCGGAGTCGGCGGTCACGAGCGTGGTCCACGCCTCGGGGTCGTTCGCCGTCCAGGACATGACCCGCAGGCCCGCCGCGTGCAGGCGGGACACCAGCCGCGGGCTGCCCGCGATCGTGGCGACGGACGGGTTGCAGGCCACGACGTTCAGCCGCTCGCACAGGCGCAGCAGGCCGGGCGGGTCGAACGAGACGAGCAGGCCGCCCGGCAGGTGCGGCGCGACGTCGCGCACCGTGGCCACCGTGCCGGGCCAGAAGCTCTGCACCAGGACGCGGCGGTCGAACCCGGCGGTGTCGATCGTCGCCACGACCCGCTCGACCTGTTCCGCGTTCCAGGCGCCCTTGAGCTCCAGCAGCAGGTCCGTGCGGGGGTGGCGGGCGAGCACGGCGAGGACGTCGTCGAGCGTGGGGACGCGCTGCCCCGAGAAGGCGGGGGCGAAGTAGCCACCGGCGTCGAGCGCGAACACCTCGCCCGAGGTGAGGGCGGCGACCTTGCCGGTGCCGTCGGTGGTGGCGTCGACCGTCTCGTCGTGGATCACCGCGCCCACGCCGTCTGCGGTGGGCTGGAGATCGATCTCGACGTGGTCGACGCCCGCCTGGCAGGCGGCCTCGATGGCGGCGAGGGTGTTCTGCGGGGCCACCGCGGAGTACCCACGGTGGGCGATGACTGCGGGACGAGCGGCCATGCTGACCTCCGGATCTGCGGCTCTGCTCGCCACGGTAGCCGCTGGCGGAGGCCCGTCCGGCGCCGTCGGACGAATTCGGGGAGAGTTCCAGGAGCGTTCACCGCCCGGCCCCGGGGGCGCCGCGTCGGTCACCCCGGCGAAACCCGCCGGATGCGCGGATTCCCAGGACCTGGTGGTTTCATGTGCGCCATGGTCCGTCCCGCACCGCTCGCCGTCGCCGCCGCAGCGACGCTGCTCCTTCTTCTCTCCGGCTGCTCCGCGGACGGCGCCGGGTCCGAGGCCGACGGCGGGGCGAGCGCGACGCCGTCGGGCAGCGCCAGCGCGACCACGAGCTCCGACCCGGACGCGCCCCTGGACGCGAACGAGGCCTGCGCCGCCATGTACGTGAAGGGCGACAAGACGCTCGAGGAGCGCATCGGCATCGCGCTCGTCGGCGCGAGCGACGGGCTCGACGCCGCCTCGGCGGACCAGATGCACGCCATGGCCCTGGAGCTCGGGCGGCTCGGCGAGCGGGTGCCCGAGGAGTTCCAGGGCCCGGTCGAGAAGATGCGGGTCCCGTTCCTCCAGCTCCAGAAGGCGCTCGACGACGGCACACAGGATCAGACCGAGCTCGACGTCGCCTCGACCGTCGAGGGGCTCAAGGAGTACGAGAAGCTCTGCTGACCGGCTCGAAGATGCCCTGGCCCGGCGTGAGCACGCCGCGCGGGTCGTAGCGGTCCTTGGCGCGCAGGACCATGGGCCAGCGGTCGCCGTAGTGGGTGCGCCAGTCGGCCGGCGTCAGGCTCAGGGCGTTGACGGGGTACTGGGTGCCGCCGGCGGCGAGGACGCGGGCGTACAGCGCGTCGTTGTCGGCGATCAGGCGGTCGGCGTGCGCGTCGTCCGGGGGGCTCACCGCGCGCAGCAGCGCGAGCAGGAAGAAGACCTCGCCGTCCGGGACCCGCACCAGCGGCCGGGTGAGGAGCGAGCGCCGGGCCGGGTAGAGCAGGGCCACCCCGCCGGCGTCGGCCGGGGTGAGCGTCGTCAGGAGCTCCGTGACGATCTCGTCGGTGGCGGCGTCCGGGAGGAACGCGTTGAGCCACGGTCCGGGCAGCCGGAGCGCCTCGATCTGCTCCACGGTCTCGTAGATCCGGTTCAGCCACTCGAAGTACGGCACGTCGATGAGGTCGACGCCGGCGGGGTCGATGCCGGCCAGCAGGGCCGCGTCGTCGGGCGGCTCGCCGGTGTACCAGGCGCCGCCCTCCAGGACGAAGGCGAAGCCGTCGTCGTCCGTGGGGACGAGCTGGCCCTCCAGGTAGTCGAAGCGGCCGTCGGCCAGGACGGTCCGCTGGGCCGCCGTCAGGTCGGTGATCCGGGGGTACGTGAGCGTGTAGACGCGCGCCATGGCAGGCGCGGTCTCCAGGCGCACCGTGGCGCGCACGATGACGGCGAACTGGCCCAGCCCGCCGAGCACGGCCTCGAAGAGCTCGGGCTCCTGGTCCGCGGAGCAGGTGACCAGGCGGCCGTCACCCGTGACCACCTGGAGCTCGACCGTGTTGTCCACGAGCATCCCGAAGTGCTGCGAGGCGCCCCCGATCCCGCCGACGCACAGCGTGCCGCCCACCGAGAGGCCCAGGAAGTCCGTGCTCACCGGGGGTGCGACGCCGACGGCGAGCGTGGCGCGGACCAGGTCGAGCCACTGGACCCCGGCGTCGACGACCGCCCGGTCGGGCGTGATCTCGTGGATCGTGGCCAGGGTGCGCGAGTCGATCACGACGCCGCAGTCGGCCTGCGCCTGACCGAACGTCGAGTGGCCCTGGCCGCGCACGGCGACGACGAGCCCGTGCTCGTCGGCGAACCTGACCAGGGTCACGACGTCGTCGACCGAACCCGGCCGCAGCACGGCCCGGGGCCGGTGGTGCTTCAGGTGCCCGTAGTCGGTGGCGGCCTCGGTGAGCGCGTCCTCGTCGGTGACGAGCTCGCCGTCCAGGTGGGGGAGCTGAATCGCGGTGGAGTTCTCCGGGAGGCTGTTCAGCCACCGGGAGTCGGCCGGGTCGAATGCGACCACGGCGGCGCCTGCCAGGAAGGTGCGACGGTCGAGCTGTGCCATGTGGGCCCCTCGGCGTTCGGGTGGGCGACTACGGTACAGGTCAGCGTAGGCGCGGCGTAAGAGCGTCCGGTGGAGGTGCGCGGGCGAGGTTTTCGCGTAGTGAAGCCGTATCACCGGAAACTACTGCCGCCCGATGTCGCCCGGTGGTATCGCCTCAGGAGCAGCGGCCCGCGTGGATCGCCCTCGCCCGCGGGACGTCCCAGGTGGTCGAGTAACCGTAGCCGCCCGGGCTGCGCGTGGTCGCACCCAGGTACAGGTCGGCGTACGCCTCTGTGACGTGCTCGTGCACGGGCTTCTCGGTGGAGGCGCGGACGGCGCCGGGAGCACCGGCGACGGGTGGCCTGGTGGTGCCGCAGCGCCGCTCGATCTCCGCGTGCGCGATCTCGTGGCGGGCCTGGTTCAGCAGGTACCTGCGGAACCAGTTGTTCCCGCTGCCGGCCACCGACATGTCGTCGGCGCCGTTGCCGAGCCGGATCAGCCCCTTGCCGGGGGTCAGCGTGCCGCCCGGGGTGTAGCTCCCGGTGAGCAGCGCCCTGGTCGCCGTGACGTAGCCGCGCCGGCCGCCCTCGTCCGCCGCCGAGAGCTGGAGGGTGACCCCGTACCTGGCCGCGAGCTGCCGGGCGGCGTCCGCGTGCGCGCGCCCGGCGGAGCCCGCGGGGCCGCCGGCCACGGGTGCGCGCCGGGTGGCCAGGATCAGTCCCGTGGCGCCCTCGACGTAGACGACCTGGGCGTCGGAGCTGACGGCCCGGCACAGCCGGGTTCCCGCGGGTCTGGTCCGGCCGGCGGCTGAGCCGTCGGGCGCGCGCGTGGTCGGGGACTTGATCCAGACGTGGACGCCGCGGCCGCCGTCGGGCAGCAAGCACTGTGCGGCCGCTGCTGCCGGCGTCGGTCCGACGCCCGCCAGCAGGAGGGCCAGCGCGGTGAGAATGCGGGCCACGTTGCGCATGATGCCGTCCGCCTCGATGCTACGTATCCGCTTGGCGGACCGCAGGGCGGGAGTCCTGGGGACGGTGAGTGCGCAGGTGAGAGAGGTGGGCCCCCCGGGGATCGAACCCGGAACCCGCGGAGAAGTGGGAAGTGGGTCTCGTGAGGACTTCTGCGGCCTGGACCGGTGGCGGTGTTCCCGGTTGTTCGGGGTCCCCTCGGGCGCACGTCGCACACGACATCGCACATCTCGCACGGCCATGGGTGGGCATCGCCCGGCTCCCTGCCACGTCTTGTCGACGTCGGACCGGGTCAAGGGTGGGCGTAGCCCATCGCCTGCGACGCGTAGCGCCCTTGATGCGGTCTGGCGTCGATAAGACACTCAACGAGCCGGACGTTGGTCCCCTGGTGACTCCTTGTGTCAGTGGCGGCAGCTACCTTGCTGGCATGGCTGAGCAGTGGGACATCGCGCCCGGGACAGTGACTACACGCGCCGCGGTGGCTGGGCGGTTCGGTGGTGCCGTCTATGGAGGCATCGAACCGTCGGGGAAGACTCCCAACGTCATGGTGTATTCGGATCCCGCGCGGGGCATCCGGCATGGCTACAACTTTGATGGCTGGGCTGACGATGGAGCCTTCTACTACACCGGTGAGGGCCAGAACGGCGACCAGGTGGAGACGTCAAGGGGCAACCGAGCAATCCTCAGGCACGTTCAGCAGGGGCGAGCTCTCCGTGTCTTCGAGGCCATGCCTGGACCTCAGTCCACCAAGCCGCAGAAGTACATCGGAGAGTTCACCATTGACTCTGCTGACCCGGTTCGCCGCGAGGATGCGCTAGGTACTGACGGGGTTCCGCGAACAGTCCTGGTGTTCAAGCTGCTGCGAGTCAGCGCGGTCGCGCCGGCAGGAGACGAACATCTGGCGGACAAACCGGAGCACTCACCTGGCGACGTCTTCGTGCCATCGGAGAACAACCGCGTCAGGAAGTTCGATGTCACGGCAAGCATGGGAACGACTGCCGTGAGGCGCGAGGCCGAGCTCATGGCTGAGCTTGAGAAGGTGCTGCGCGCCAAGGGCAATGCGGTCGGGCGCCGGAAGCTGACCGTTCCCGGTTCGAGCGTGCCGCTCTGGACGGACACCTTCGACGATTCGACCAAGGTCCTCTATGAGGTCAAGGCAAGTAGTGAGCGGCGTGCTGTTCGTGAGGCGATCGGCCAACTGCTGGACTACCGCCGCTTTGTCTCGGAGCTCGCAGCTTGCACTGTCGTGTTGCCGACCCGCCCGGCTGAGGACCTCATCGACCTGGTGCACGACGTTGGCTTCGAGCTCGTGGCGAAGGTCGAGGGCGTGCTCGTTCGGATCACCGCGGATCACCAGAGCGACGTCTTGAGGTAGCAGCGGCGGGTATGTGGGTCGGGCGACCACGGCAGGGTGAGTGCTACGGGACGTGAGCCGATCGCGCCGGGTGGTGAGCCCTGGTGATTGACGCTTGAGGCGGCCACGCCTTCGGCATTAGAGGAACGCGAGTAAGACTCAGCCGCGCGGCGGCCTCGGGACAGAACCCGGGGCCGCTTCTTCGTGTCCAAGGCCGTAGCCGACGGGGTGCGCGGAGGGGTGCGCGCAGGGCGCGAAGCGCCCGGAGCGTCGGGCCCCCGTAGCGCGGGCCCCCGGAGGCACAGGCCTGGGGGGGGGGGGGGGGGGGGGGGGGGGGGAGGGGGGGGGGGGGGGGGTGGGGGGGGTGGTTGCGGGTGGGTTGGTGGTGGGGGTTGTTGTTTTCACTTGTTGTACTAGGGGTGGGTGG
>NZ_JBHWLR010000004.1:365291-380084 GCF_042731755.1 Promicromonospora sp. NPDC059942 | reverse complement strand
TTTTTTTTTTTTGTTACAGGGCGTCGGGGGGGGGGGGTGCGGTATGTGCCCCCCCGCGCCCCCACACCCCCCCTGCCCCCCCCCCCCCCCCCCCCCGGGCCCCCGGAGGCACAGGCCTGCGCCGCGGAGCGGCGCCTTGAGCCAGTAAAGAAAGTCCTCACGGCCTAGAGCCGCTACTCGCCATCGTGCTGCTACTGGGATTCATCGTCGCCATCCGCGCTACCAGCGGTGTCGATCACTCGTGGCCAGAAGGTCAATACAGCGAGAAGGATGCTGATACCGACGCCCAGCAAGCATCCGGCGACTCTGATCAGGGCCGCGTACCCGCCGACCATCGGATCTCCGCCGAGAACTCCGCCGAACGCAACGAGGATCGCGGCGAACGCAGGCCAGACCAACAGCAGGAGCGCGACTCTGCGGGCCCACGACCAGATGGCCTTGTGTCGGAAGAGTTCAAGCAGGAGCAATCCGATGCCCACCGGGTACAAGGTGGCGACCAGAGAAAGGGCGTCGGTCGAGAGCTTTGCCGTCCAAAAGGTGCACTCCGCCATGGCTCAATCTTCCCGCTGAGTCCGTCAGAACGCGCGACCGAGTGCTGCCGCTCACCTTGCAACCTCAGGCACTAGATCTAGTAGGCGCTGCCACGCCCAACCGCAACATGGTCGATGTGGTGGGTGCGAGTGTCAGTGAGGCGGCCTAGAATCTTCGTAGGATCACAGCTCTGTGATTCTCGATCTATTGGAAGGAGGTGAACCGCGTGGCAAGGAAGTCCACTGGGGGCAAGTCCCACCGGAGCGCAATCACGGGACGCTATGTCTCGGCAGCAACAGCAAAGCGCCACCCCAAGACGACAGTCTCGGAGCGGCGCAAGAAGGCCTGAGCGCCTTGCTAAGTGGCTGATTTGATGCCACCAACTGGGATGGGTCACGTTGCCGCGTGGCCCATCCCTTTCATCATTGCACATCTCGCCCGAAGGACAGATCTGCCATGTCGGAGGTGACGGCGTATGCACCCGCCGCCTGCAACTCGTTCCCTCGGAGAGGTGTCTTGGCGTAACCGATGCACGGCACGCCGACGGCTAGCGAGACCTCGACGTCCGACACAGAGTCACCAATGAACACAGCGTCGCGGGTTTCGACGTGCAGGAGCCGCAGGGCTTCGTCCACGGTGTGAGTGTTGGGCTTCATTAGGTCGGGCCGGCCTCGGGGCCGACCGATGACGGCTGCCACATACGGAGCGAGGGACCAGCGTTCGAGGTAGGCGTGAATCGCGACTTCGGCGTTGTTGCTCACGATGGCGACCGGCTTACCGACCTGGTAGCACCTCCGGAGGAGGTCGTGTGCTCCGTGGGTGGGCTCTGCCGTCGACGCGGCCGCCGTCTCTGCGTCGTCGCATAGGGCCTCAACCTCAGCTAGGGCCTGTGGCGCGTTCGTGGCGCTCCATCGCAGTACTGCGAGATGGTCGCTGGTGGTGCCGATGTGGTCGCCCAGGTCGATGCCGCGTGCGAGCAGTGGTGCCCGGGCTGAGTTGGCTGCTTCGAGGTTGGCGGGTGCCGGGATGAGCGGTGTGACCGGGCCGTCGAAGTCGAGGAGGACGGCGTCGGCTGCGGCGAAGATGCTGGCAGCCCGGCTCACGGCGTGACCTTGGTGGCGATGGTGTCCCACACGCTGTCGAACCACAGGCGCGCCTGGTGGACGAACTGGGTCCCCACGGACTCGGGGTCGCCGTCGTCGGCGTAGTGGAACAGTTCGGAGTCCTTGCCGAGTGAGTCATAGGTCGCGAGTCGATCTTCGCCGTCTCGGACCTCGTGCTCGCGGACGGGGTAGAAGCCGAAGAACACGTCGGTCCCGCTGAGGATGTACGCCTTGAACAGTGGCGCTGACCCGTGGACCCGGGATTCCACCGTGGCGCTGCGGACCAGGCCGAGGTCTTGCAGCTCTTCGACGCTGTCGCGGATTGCTCCGAGGTGTCGGGTGCTGATTCCTGCCATCCGGGTGCGGGCTCGTGCGCTGGCGTCGGCATCGCCTGAGACAGCGACGGGAAGCGCGAGGGGCAGGGAGAGGTCCGGCAGGAGGATGCGGATCTGAATGTCGCGGGGTGTGAGTCGGCCGCTGCGGATCTTGTCGAGCGGCTCGGTGATCGCTCCGTGCAGGGTCTCCGAGGTGTAGCCGACGAAGTCGATGGTGACGGTCTCGGCCTCGAAGATGCGCTCGATGTGCGGGCGTAGGCCGGCGGGCCGTGCGGCTCGTTCTCGTACGAAGACACCGCTCCCCTGCCGAGAGACCGTGAGCCCTTCGTCCCGCACGATGCGCAGCGCCTGCTGCACGGTCATCCGCGCGACGCCGAAGGTCGTCGCTAGTTCGTTCTGGGACGGCAACTGCTCGCCGGGCTGGAACTTGCGCCCGAGGATCGCTGCGCGGATTGCCGCCGCAACCTGCTGGTAGGGCGGCCGCGGGTCGTCCGGGTCGAGTTCCAGGTCCATGCTCCAAGAGTAGCGACCTGGCCAACCGGGCTAACCAAGTTTGCAATAGGGGTTGACATGGCTAGCCAGGCTGGTGCAATCTCTTCTTGTCGCAACCTGGCTAGCCAACCTAGCCACGACAACCAAGGGAGTTCACCATGGCGATGCAGCGACGGTTTGCAGTGGCTCACGAGGACGTGTTCCCCAAGGGCGCGTTCCTCAAGGGCGAGGTCGAGCCCGTGCAGGACTTCCAGGCCGACAAGCGGGCCGACGGGTCGCGTCCGCAGCAGCGGGACAAGGACACCGGCCTTCCCCTGTGGCAGGTCGTGGTCCTGGACGCCGACGAGGAGGCGGGCAAGAAGGACACCGCCGTGACCGTGAAGATCGCGGCCCCGCACCAGCCGGTCCCGCCGGAGAACAAGACGCCGTTCCCGTGGACGCCCATCGAGTTCGTGGGCCTGACGGCCCTGCCGTACGTGGACGACAACGGCACCCGGCCGCGCCTGGCCTGGTCGTACAAGGCCGACGACGTGTGCGAGCCCGGCAAGGCCGACGTCCCGACCTCGGCCCGCCCCGACGCCGGCAAGGCGGCCTGACCCATGAACACCCACATCAGCTCGGGGGCGGGCGCTTCGGTTCCCGCCCCCTCGACGGGGGACGCTCTGCGGTTCGCGGCCTACGTCGCGGAACTGGTCGGGGACGACCGGATCGTGTCGGTCAACTGGATCACGGACGCCGTGCGGCCGTCGCGCAAGGAGCTGTACGTGACGGTCACCGACACCTCTCACGGTGAGACGGTCGCGCACCTGCTCGGCCTCGGCCAGCGCACCGACCTGGAGCCGCATCCCAACAGTGGTCGTTCGGTCCGGGACGAAGGCTTCTCGTCGTGGTCGGGCACGTCCGGCAACGTGCCTGTCTTCCTGTCCGCGCCGCTGGCCCTCGGTGGGCTGCCGCACCGCCGAACGTACGACTCGTCTGACGCTCCGGATGCTGTTGAGGCGGCTGCCTGATGTCCCGGGCGGAGTCGCTGGCGAACGCCGCGACCTACCTGTCTGAGGCCGTGACCGCCCTGGGTGGTGCTGCCCGGACCCTCGACCGCTCCGGACTGCCCGGCACCGCCGCGCAGGTCCACGGCATGCACGACCAGGCGGAAGACCTGCACACGCAAGTCAGTCTCGCGGCCACGACCGCGCACCGGGCCGAGCGCCCCGAGTTCTACGACGAGTCCGGCCGCTGGGTCGGGCGTCACGGGAAGGGACAGAGCTGATGGCACTGGACGAGACAACCCGGCAGGTCAACAAGCGCGCCGTCGATGTGCTCGATGACGCGGACTACCGCCTGAAGGAGGCGGACATGAACGTCCTTCGGGCCGTGCAGGGGCTGGAGGGCCTGAGCCGGTACACGAACGCTCATGACCCGGCGCTGGAGAACCTGCGCACGGTCCTGAGCGAGGTCCGCAACGCGCAGGACGATGTTGCCCGCCGCCTGGCTGCTGAGAGCGAGGGCGAGTGATGGTCCTCCGCCAGCGGATCCAGGCCCGGACGCACCGGCAGGACGTGATCCACGTCGTGAAGGACATGCGTGACCGGGTCGAAGACCTGCACGACCAGACCCGTATCCCGCCGTTCGACTACTTCGGCGACATCGAAGACGGCGAGCTGACCGAACTGCTCGTCCAGGTGTCCGCCTCGATGTGCGCGTTCGTGGAGGCCGCCGACCAGCGCCTCGCACAGCTCCAGGACACCGACCGGAAGGGCCAGCGCTGATGTTCACGCGACGGATCACCGAGAAGGACACCCCGGGCCTGGTCTCACAGATGGGCCAGGACCTCGAAGACACGCACGTCATGGTGCAGCGGATGCAGGCCTGGGCCGCACAGACCGGCCTGAACGACCTGGCCGAGGCCCTCGGCGCTGCCGCACAGGCCATCAACGAGGCGACCGGCGCGGCTCAGGACGCCTACCGCGCCACCACCGACAAGGAGGGACGGGACTGATGTTTGACCTTTTCAAGCGGACCAACCGCCACGAGCAGCAAGAGAACGTCAACCCAGCCGACGCGGCACGCGAAAGAGCCCTGGAGGAAGTGGCAGACGTGATCCGGCTCCTGGCCGCCGCGCAGACAGACCTACAGACCGCTGCACGTGTGGCGCAGAGCGTCCTGCGCGGCCGCTGGGCAGAGGACATCGGTCGGCATGCCGACAGCGTCGAGAACATCCACATGGCCCTGGATCACCAGTACGAGGACATGCAAAGGAGACTGTCATGACCGCCACCGACACGACCGGGCTGCGCGCAGCTCTGGACGCCCGAGTCACCTCGGCTCGCGCCCGGCTCCGTGCCGCCACGATGGGTCGCCCGGGCTGGTCGGGTCGTGTGTGGCGGGTGCTGGCCTGGATCACCTTCCGGGTCTGGATGTTCACGCGGGCGTCTGGCACCTGGGGCGTGAAGCACCCTGCGGTCGCGGTCCTGGGCCTGGTGGCCTCGATGCTGTGGTTCGGCATCCTGACCCTGGCCGAGGTCCCTGGGGACCGCACCACGGGCCCGCTGCTGCTCCTGGTGGCGTGTCTGTCCCCGGGCCTCCTGGTGGGACTGTGGGCGATGGTGGCTCCGCGGCGGTACCTGGAGGTCACCTACGCGAACAAGGTCCGTGACTCCTGGCCCAAGGTCGCCGAACGGTGCGGCCTCTCGACCCGGCGTCCGGACGGCACGATCGTCATTTCTCGGTTGCGGCATGTGCGGCGGGCACCTGCTGCGGTGGTGCTGCGGATCGAGACGTTCACCGGTCAGACCCCCGATGACCTGTACCGGGCCGCCCCGGCGATCTGCACTGCGTTCCGCGCCCACGGGTTCGAGCCGTCCAAGGTCAAGCCCGGCGTCCTGGACCTGGCCCTGTTCACTACGGCGACCATCGCTCCCGTCGTGGCGGGCGTGCCCCGGATCGAGAACGCCACCCCGGACAACGTCCCGGTCGGCCGCACTCGCGCCGGCCTGCCCGCCTGCCTCCAGATCCGGGGACAGCACACCCTCGTGGTGGGTGCCACGGGTGCGGGGAAGGGCTCGGCGCTGTGGTCGGTCGTGGGCAACCTCGCGCCGGCCGTGCCCTCGGGGCTGGTGCAGTTCTGGGGGCTGGACCTCAAGGGCGGTGTCGAGCTGCACATGGGCCGCAACCTGTTCGCCCGCGTCGCCTACAACGGCGAGGACGCGATTCAGGTGCTGCGGGATCTGCTGCGGGTGATCGACCGCCGCAAGGAGTCCATGCGGGGCGTGTCCCGCCTGCACGTCCCCACCCCCGGCGACCCGCTGCACGTCCTGGTCGTGGATGAGCTGGCCGACCTGATGGCGTATGCCGAGTTCGAGGTGCGTCGCGAGGCCGACCGGCTGATGTCCAAGATCCTGACCCAGGGCCGCGCCCTCGGCGTCGTGGTCGTCTCCTGCGTGCAGAACCCCCGGCAGGAAGCCGTGGGACAGCGCAACCTCTACCCCCAGAAGATCGCCCTGCGCCTGGACTCCGACATCGAGTCCGACATGGTCCTTGGACCTCAGGCTCGCCTTGCTCCCGCCCATGAGATCCCGAGTACGCAGCAGGGCACCGCCTACCTGGTGGGCGAGGACGGGATGCCGTCCCTGATCAGGTTCGACTTCTGGTCAGACGATCTGATCCGTCACGTCGCCACCACCTTCCCGGCTCCCGTGCAGGTCGCCTCGGCACCTCGTGACGGGATGGACGCCGCTACCGCGTGGGCTCGCGCTGGGGGACGCCTGGCCGCCGTCGAGACACCCGACGACGCTCCCGCTCCTCGCCCGCGCAAGCCCCGTGCACCCCGCAAGCCTCGCGCGCCCCGCTCCACCCGTCCGGCCGCTGCGGCCCCTGCAACTGAGGAGGTCTGATCATGAACTGCACCCCTGGGCCTGTGGCCCGGATCCGGGCTGACTCCCGGCCCGTGCTCGTCTTCACCGTCGTCCTGACCATTGCCGTCGCCCTCGCGAGCTTCGCCCTGTCGTTCGCGTCCCTGCGCGACGCTGCCTTGTGGGGCCGGGTGCCCGAGGCCCTGGCCTTCCTCGTGCCCGTCGTCATCGACGCCTCGGTGCTCGTGTATGGCCTGGTCGCTCTCGTGTTGCGCGACCGTGGGCGCTCCTCGGCGTGGGCCTGGACCCTGATGTTCGGGTTCACCGTCGTGTCCATCGGCGCCAACGCCGCGCATGCCTACGACGTCGGCCCTGAGTTGCGGACCATGGTCGGCGTCGTCCTGGTCGCCCTCGCACCCCTGTCCGTGCTGACCTCCAGCCACGCCCTCGGGTTCCTCGTGGTCGCCGTCCGTCCCACCACCGAGCCCGAGACGGTGCCTGAGGTGGCCCTGATCGAGTCGGAGCCGGTGCCCGTCATCGAGCCCGCACCCGCCGCCGTCCCGGAGCCCGTGAAGGTGCCGGAGGCCTTGCCGGCCGATTCCCCCGCCCCGGCCGTTACCCCTGCGCCCGCTGCTCGGCGTCCGCGACTGGGTCGAGTCCGTCCGATCACCCAGGACGCCCTGGACCTGCCCGGTCTGAACCTGACGGCGGCCGAAGTATGATCCCCACCACCGGCTGGATGCTCGGCGCCGCGTGCGCCCGTGAGGGCCTGCGGGATCTGCCCTGGATCGCCGAGGACGCCTCTCCCGCTGACCGTGCCCGCATGGCCCGTGTGTGCGCCTCCTGCCCGGTGCTGGCCGCGTGCGAGGTCTCCACTGTGCTCGTGGCGACCACGGCCGGATTCTGGGCCGGACGCGACTTGACCCTCTGGCCTGAGGTCGCACCGGTCGCAGTACAGGACACCCTGCCCGGTCTCGGACTGCCCGAACAGGTCGCCGCATGAACACGGCCCTGACGTTCCCTGGGTTCGGGGAGCACGCACCGTTGGAGGTCGGCCCGGGCGCTCTGGGGTTCGCTACCCAGGTCGCCCGGGGCTCCTTCCGTTCCGTCCTCGACGCTTTCGCTGAGACTGCCGCGTCGGTTGGCTACTGCTCGCACCCGATCAAGCTTTCCGGGTCCTCGATGACGATCGACACCACTACCGGTGAGGTCGTGGGCCGGTACGACTCCGACGACGCCCCGATGGGCCACCTGTACCGACCGTGCGGCAACCGGCGCGAGGACATCTGCCCGGCCTGCTCTCGGGTCTACGCCCGGGACACGTTCGCGATGATCCGATCCGGCCTCGTGGGTGGCAAGACCGTGCCGGAGACCGTGGCAGACAACCCACTGGTGTTCGCGACTCTGACTGCGCCGTCGTTCGGGCACGTCCATGGCATCCGGGCGAAGGATGGTCACAAGGTAGGTGGGATGTGCAGGCCCTTCGACCGCAACAAGGTCTGCGAGCACGGTCGGTCCAAGTCCTGCATGCGGGCGCACACCGAGAATGAGACCGCGGTCGGTTCGCCGCTGTGCTGGGACTGCTACGACTGGGAATCCGCGATCGTGTGGCAGTGGCACGCTCCCGAGCTCTGGCGCCGCTTCACGATCGCCCTCCGCCGCGCCCTGGCCTCGCACCTGGGCCTGACAGACACGGAGCTGAAGCAGGCGGCGTCGGTGCAGTACGCCAAGGTTGCCGAGTACCAGGCTCGCGGGCTGGTCCACTTCCACGCCCTGGTCCGCCTCGACGGCCCGGACGGACTTGGTTCGGCTGCGCCGATCGATGGCCAGACCCTGGCGGATCTGATCGAGTCTGCTGCTCGCGGTGTGGAGTTCACTGCAACTCCGGTCGATGGTGCAGACGTGCTGCGCGTGCTGGCCTTCGGGTCCCAGCTCGACGCGCGGACCGTGCGCACTGGCCTACCGGGATCGCTAGCTGATGATGCTCGAACCTCCGACGCCCTCGTTCCGGAACAGGTCGCGGGCTACCTGGCGAAGTACGCCACGAAGTCCACGGCCCAGGACCCAGCAGCTCCTCGCCCGCACCTTGCCCGCATGGGCCGTACCGCCCGCGTTCTGGGGCTACGCGCCCGCCAGTGGTGCCCCAATGGACACGAGGGGACAGTCACGCTCCCGGAGCGCGTCGAGGACGGTGGGCTCTTCGCTCTGGCCATGGATGAGAAGACCGGGGCCAAGATCCCGGAGATACCCGAGTGCGGGTGCGAGGACTGCATCAATGGCCCGTACCGGCTGCTGACGAAGTGGGCCAAGATGCTCGGCTTCCGCGGCCACTTCTCCACCAAGAGCCGGCGCTACAGCGTGACTCTGGGCCGTCTGCGTGGTGCCCGAGCTCGGTATGCCCGCCTCCAGGCCGAAGCGCAGCGCTCTGGGGAACCGCTCGACGTGGCGGACCTGGAACGCCGTCTGCTGTCCGACGACGAACAAACAACCCTCGTGGTCGAGGGCTCGTGGCAGTACGCCGGCACTGGCTGGGCCACCAACGGCGAAAAGGAGCTCGCTGAGGCCGCTGCCGCTCGCGCCCGCGAATACGCGCAGTGGAAGGCAGCAGCTCGGCATGCCGCATGACACCAGACCTGACGGGGGAGGGATCACTGATGGACAGCAATACAACGAACATCACTGACCGGCTGTGGTCGGTGCAGGACGTCTCGGCATTCCTCGGGGTGCCGGTCGGAACGCTGTACGCCTGGCGCTCTGAGGGCAAGGGGCCCGACTCACGTCGCATCGGCAAGTACGTCCGCTACCGGCCGGAGGACGTCCGCGCCTGGTTCGTGGCGCTGCCTATCGGGATGGCGTCATGACGCGCCGGCTGGAGCCCGGAGAACGTGGCGAGATCTCCTACACCGGCACTACGGGCAACGTCCGTGCCTTCCAGTACTTCCGTGACCATGGCGACGTTCGTCGTCGTGGCTCCGGCGTGGGGCACACCAAGAAGGCCGCGCGTGAGGCCGTCACGAAGAACATCGATGCGGCCCTGCGGACCGATGACATGTTCGGGCCGAATGCACGCCTTGAGGATGCGGTGCGGGTGTGGCTGCGGTCGTTCCGAACGATGGCGGAGAACGGCCGGCGCAAGCGCTCGACGTATGACCAGTACGAGCGGTACGCGCGGGTCGAGGTGTTCCCGTACATCGGGCAGCTTCGCTTCACGGAGCTCACTACTGGTCGCCTCGACGTCTTCCTGAACGGGCTCTACGAGCGGAAGGGCTTCGCGACAGCCAAGGTGGTTCGCTCGGTCCTGAGTGGCACGTGTCGGATGCTGGCTCGCCGTGACCTGCTGCCCTCGAACCCGGTCCGTGACGTGGGGCGGCTGGAGCAGGGCCGGAGGAAGGCGCCGCGTGCTCTGACCGCAGAGGAGGCGCTTCGGTTCCTCGCGCTGCTCGACGGGAGCGAGTACGCCAGGCGCAACGAGCTGTCCGACATCATGCGGTTCCTGCTGTCGACGGGTGCGCGGATCGGGGAGGCGTTGGCCCTCAAGTGGGAGGACGTCGACCTGGATGACCAAGTGGTGCAGATCGACTGGACCGTGACACGGCTGCGCGGCGCTGGTCTGGTCCGGGAGCCGGTGAAGACTGAGACGTCGGAGCGGACGCTGCGCCTTCCGGATTGGTCGGTGGCAATGCTGCGCCGGCGCAAGAACGGTGGGCCCGATGATCTGGTGTTCCCGAACACCCTCGGGCGGCTGCGCGACGTCGGGAATGTGGGCAAGATGCTGCGCAAGGTCCGCGGGGATGACTTCGCCTGGGTCAAGTCGCACACGGCTCGCCGTACGGTCGCGACGCTGCTCGATGGCCAGGGGCTGACGGCTCGTGCGATCGCTGACCAGCTCGGCCACGCGCGCCCGTCGATGACGCAGGACGTGTACATGGGGCGGCGGATCGTGGGGGAGGCAAAGAGCCCGCTCGACGGCATGTTTGCCCAGCCAGAGGGCGTAGACGGCGACGGAGACGCTGCGTGAACGGGCGAGCGACGTCGCACACCAAGTCGCACATTCGGTCCGGTTGTTTGTCCGGCTCGTCCCACCCAGCGATGAAGTGCCAGGTGACGGCGCTGTCAGGGTGGGCCCCCCGGGGATCGAACCCGGAACCCGCGGATTAAAAGTCCGCTGCTCTGCCAGTTGAGCTAGAGGCCCGCGCGCCCGGCGACCGGGCGGCGCGAGTAGAAAGCCTACCGGTCAGCTCCAGGATGGTGGTGCGGCCCTCCGGGCGGGGCACCATACGTCTTCTCTCGGCTGCTGTCATGCGCTGTCCCACCCAGTGGGAGATATCGGGTTAAATGCGTCTCACGCTTGCGGTGAGAGGGCGGGCTTGGTTCGGTGGTCGGGACCACGAGAACCAATCTGAGGAGCTCATCGTGCTCACCGTGACTGACAACGCTCGTACCGCCGTCCAGGACCTTGCTCAGCAGGCCGGAGTGCCGGTCGAGGGTGGTCTGCGCATCGCGCAGGCCTCCGACCAGCCGGGGAACTTCGAGCTTGCGCTGGTTCCGGCCCCGCAGCCCGACGACCAGGTCGTCGACGCCTCGGGCTCCACCAACGTGTTCGTCGAGGCGCAGGCCGCACCTGCCCTGGACACGCTGACCCTGGACGCCGACCCGCGCGCCGAGGGTCCGGGATTCGTGCTCACGCCGACGGCGTGACCTTCCGGCGCCCTCCGGGGCGTCGAACGGCCGAGGCCCCCGGGACGACCACCTGTCAGGTGGTTGCCGGGGGCCTTCGTCGTGCGGCGGACGGCGCCCTGGCGCCGGTGCGCGGGGGACCGGTCAGAGCGCCACGCCGAGGATCCACGAACCGCCCAGCACCAGAGCGCCCAGGGTGACGAGCAGGAACAGCGTCACCCAGAAGAGGCCGCCGACGCCGGTGAGGCGGGCGAGCATGTCGGCGTCGGACGTCCGGGCCTGCCCGCGGGAGCGCTGCACCTGGAGCTCGAACACCGGCCGCACCGCGCCGAGCAGCAGGAACCAGGTCACGGCGTAGGCCACGGCGCTCTGCACCTCGGGCGCCAGGAACCACGTGACGAACACGAGCGCGGTGCCGCTCACGAGGATGGACCACAGGCCGAACCAGTTGCGGATCTGCAGGAGCAGCAGCGCGAGCAGGGCCACGAGCAGCCACAGCAGGCCCACGGCGTAGCCGAGCTTGAGCAGCCAGGCGGCCCCGAGCCCGATGAGGCCCGGGCCCACGTAGCCCGCGAACGCCGTGATGACCATGCCCGGTCCGCGGGGCTTGCCGCGCGACACTGTGAGGCCGGAGGTGTCGGAGTGCAGCCGGATGCCCTCCAGCTTGCGGCCCGTCAGCAGGGCACCCAGGCCGTGCGACGCCTCGTGCGCGATCGTGATCACGTGCCGCGCGAGGTGCCACAGGGGCCGGAAGAAGACGACGACCAGCGCGATCGCCGCCATGGCCAGGACCATCAGGTCGGCCGGCGGGTCGACCGGGGTGACCGCGTTCGTCCAGATGGTGCCGAGCACGTCGCCGATGGTGGCGAACGGTCCGGCGGAGCTGGTCGTTGCGGAATTCATGCGCCACATAGAACCACACCGAACGTGACGTGCGCCGCAGTCAAGGGCCGGCGAACGTGCGAGAATGTTCGGTCGTGGGCGGCATCGGCCGCCCGACGTCGTGGCCCCGGCCCGGGTGAGCAACCCGCCCGCCGGTGTGAGCACGGCGGACCACCGGCGCGGTACGCGCCGCCACCGAGCCCGAGAGGCCCATCTCCTTTGACTACCTTTGCCGACCTCGGTCTGCCCGCACCCGTGGTGCAGGTTCTGACGGACCGCGGCATCACCTCGCCGTTCCCCATCCAGACGGCGTCCCTGCCGGACTCCCTCGCCGGTCGCGACGTGCTCGGCCGCGGCCGCACCGGCTCCGGCAAGACCCTCGCGTTCGCTCTGCCGGTCGTGACGCGTCTCGCGACGTCCGGCGCCCGTTCCGCCGCGTCGGGCCAGCCCCGCCGCGCGGCCGGACGCCCCCGCGCGCTGATCCTGGCCCCGACGCGTGAGCTCGCCAACCAGATCGACGACTCGGTCGCGCCGCTGGCGCAGGCCCTCGGTCTGAAGACCACCACGATCTTCGGCGGTGTGGCGCAGTCGCGCCAGGTCACCGCGCTGAACGCGGGCGTCGACATCGTCATCGCCTGCCCCGGCCGCCTCGAGGACCTCCTCGGCCAGCGCCACCTCACGCTCGACGACGTCGAGATCACCGTGCTCGACGAGGCCGACCACATGGCCGACCTCGGCTTCCTGCCCGGCGTGAAGCGGATCCTCGACCGGACGGCCGCGCGCACGCAGCGCCTGCTGTTCTCGGCCACGCTCGACAACGGCGTGGACGTGCTGGTCAAGCGCTACCTGCACCAGCCGGTCACGCACTCCGTGGACGACGCCGCGGCGCCGCCGCCGCAGATGACGCACCACATCCTCGCCGTGGCCGACAAGGACGCGAAGAAGAACGTGGTGCAGCAGCTCGCGCAGGGCACCGGTCGTCGCGTGCTGTTCACGCGCACCAAGCACCAGGCCAAGAAGCTCGCCAAGCAGCTCACCGCCGCGGGCGTGCCCGCCGTCGACCTGCACGGCAACCTCGGCCAGGGCGCGCGCGAGCGCAACCTTGCCGCGTTCTCGTCCGGCGAGGTGAAGGTGCTGGTCGCGACCGACATCGCCGCCCGCGGCATCCACGTGGACGACGTCGAGCTCGTGGTGCACGTGGACCCGCCCGCCGAGCACAAGGCGTACCTGCACCGCTCCGGCCGTACGGCGCGTGCCGGGTCCGGCGGCGACGTCGTGACGCTCATGCTCCCCGAGGAGCGCGGGGACGTGCGTGACCTGACCCGCAAGGCGAAGATCACCGCCCGCCCGCAGGACGTCGCCCCCGGCGACGCCACCGTGACCAGCCTCGTCGGCGAGGTAGCGCCGTACGTCGAGTACGTGCCGCCGGCCCCCCAGCAGCCGGTCCGTCAGGGCCAGCCCCGGCGGCAGGGTGGGCGCGGCAGGTCCGGCCAGGGCGGATCCGGCCAGGGCGGCGCCCAGGGCGGACGCCAGGGCTCCGGCCAGGGCGCGCAGGGCGGCGGTCGCCAGGGCCAGTCGCGCGGTCAGGGCACCGGCGGCGCCGGCCAGGCGTCAGGGCAGCGCGGGGCCGCGCGTCCGGCGTCGGGCGGCGGGCGTACCGCGGCCGACCACTTCCCGCGGCCGGACGGCGCAGGCGCACCCCGCCGTCGCCGCCGGGGCGGTCGCGGCCGCGGCGCGGGCAACCCGAACGCGTCCGCCGCGAGCTGACGCCAGGACCTCGTGGGGCCTTCCGACCGGACGACCGGTCGGAAGGCCTTACGTGTTTGTCACCGCCGGAACACCGGCGGTGAGCGGGAAGTTGCTCTGTGCGGAGGTGTTGAGATGACGTACAAGATTTCGAGGTCCGACCAGGAGTGGCGCGAGCGGCTCTCGTCCCAGGAGTACGCGGTGCTGCGCCAGGCGGGCACCGAGCGGGCCTGGACGGGCGAGCTGCTGGACGAGAAGCGCGACGGCGTCTACCGGTGTCGCGCGTGTGACGCCGAGCTGTTCCGCTCGGACACCAAGTTCGACTCGCACTGCGGCTGGCCGTCGTTCTACAGCCCGCTCGCCGGCGACTCCGTCGAGCTGATCGAGGACCGCTCGCTGGGCATGGTGCGCACCGAGGTGCGCTGCGCGAACTGCGGCTCCCACCTGGGGCACGTGTTCGACGACGCGCCGCAGACCCCGACGGGCGACCGGTTCTGCATGAACTCGGTGAGCCTCACGTTCGAGGAGAGCTGACCCTGCCAGGTCGGTGAGACGGGGCGCGCCGCTGACGCCGGAACCACCGCGTCAGTGCGCGCTCTGCTTCCACGCCACGATGTCCGCCGAGTAGCGGTTCAGGAGCCGCGCGAGCTGCGCGACGTCGTCGGTGTCCCAGGTCGCGAGCGCGCCCTCCAGCATGGCGACCCGGCTGGTGCGCGCCCGCTCGAAGCGGTCGACGCCGTCGGGGGTCAGCGTGATGCGCTGGCCCCGGCTGTCGTCGGGGTCGACGGTCCGCTCGACGAGGCCGAGCTCGACCAGGCGGCTGAGCTGCCGCGACACGGTGGCGCGCCCGACGCCGAAGAAGGTCGCGAGGTCGGACCCCCGCGCCCCCGGCCGTTCGGCGATGTGCGCCAGCAGGGGGTACGCGCTCGCGTCGAGCTCGGGGTGGACCCGCTGCGCGATCGACGTGCCGTTGGACTGCGCGCGCCGGATCACCAGGCGCACCTCGCGCTCCAGGCCCTCGAACGGCCCGGGAACGGTCCTCCGTTCGTCGGCGGTGGGGGGGGGGGGGGGGGGGGGGGGGGGGGGGACAAACCCCCAACAGGCCCCCCTCGGTGTGGCTTTTCCCCCGCGAACAAACACACCACCCCAACCTTAACGACCCAACCCCCCCCCCCACCA
>NZ_JBHWLR010000004.1:236583-365281 GCF_042731755.1 Promicromonospora sp. NPDC059942 | reverse complement strand
CCCAAAAGGGCCGGGGAAGGTTCTTCGTTTGTTGGGGGGTTTCGCTGTGGTCCCTGTGGCAGACGGCGACACCGTCCTCGGACGCGTCCGTGCTGGATCTGCCTGTACTCGAGAGCATGCGCCCATGATGACGCGTCAAGCGCCCGGATCACAGCCCGCGGGCACGAAATCCCCCGCTTGCTACGCCTTAGACCTCGGTGGCTTCGAGATCCTGGAGCTGGTCGATGCCCGACCGGTGACCCAGCGGCACCTCCTTGATGAGGGAGACGCAGACCAGGGCGATCAGGGCGAGCGGGACGGCGGCGAGGAAGATGTCCGCGATGCCGTTCGCGTAGGACTTCTCGACGACCTCGACCAGCAGGGCCGGGAGCGTCGAGAGATCGGGCAGCGTGCCGCCGCCGGAGGACAGCGCCGACGGGTCGATCCCCTGCTTGACGAGCTCCGGTGCGATCTCGGTGACCCCGGTCTTCAGGTTCTCCTTCACGCTGTGCCCCAGGATCGCGCCGAGGGCGGAGACGCCGATCGCGCCGCCGAGCGAACGGAAGAACGTCACGGTGGACGTGCCCGAGCCCGAGTCCTTGATGTGCAGCGTGTTCTGCGTGGCGAGCACCATGTTCTGCATGAGCATGCCGACGCCCGCGCCGAGCACGAACAGGTAGATCGACACCAGCACGAACGAGGTCTGGTAGTCGAGCGTCGACAGGAGCAGCAGGCCGCCCGTCAGCAGCACGCCGCCGACGACCATGAACGGCTTGTACCGGCCGGTCTTCGAGATGAGCTGGCCGCTGACCGTGGACGACAGGAACAGGCCGACCACCATCGGGATGGTGTAGAGGCCGGACTCGGTGGGCGTCTTGCCGCGCGAGAGCTGCATGTACTGGCTCAGGAACACCGACGAGCCGAACATCGCGACGCCCACGGCGACCGAGCCGATCACGGCGAGCACCAGCGTGCGGTTCTTGAACAGGTACATGGGGATGAGCGGGTTCTTGACGCGGAGCTCGACGAGCACCGCGATCGCGAGGATCACCAGGGAGCCGCCGACCATCGCGGCCGTCTGCCAGGACATCCAGTCGAACTTGCTGCCCGCGAAGGTGATCCACAGCAGCAGGGTGGCGATGCCGACCGAGATCAGCGTGGCGCCGATGACGTCGATCCGGGCCGAGCCCTTCGGCCGCTTGGGCAGCTTCAGGGTCAGCTGCAGCACGATGATCGAGGCGATCGCGAACGGCAGGCCCACGAAGAAGTTCCAGCGCCAGCTGATGGCGTCGGTGAGGAAGCCGCCGAGGATCGGGCCACCGACCATGCCGATACCCATGATCGAGCCCATGAGGCCCATGTACCGGCCGCGCTGGCGCGGGCTGATGATGTCGGCGATGAGCACGGCGGCCAGGGACTGCAGGCCGCCCGCGCCGATGCCCTGGAAGGCACGGAACGTGATGAGCTGGCCGACGTCCTGCGAGAAGCCCGCGGCGGCCGCCGAGAGCACCGAGATGACCAGTGCGATCTGGATGAGGGTCTTGCGGTTGGTGAGGTCGGCGAGCTTGCCCCAGATCGGGGTCGAGATCGTCGAGGTCAGCAGGGTCGCCGTCACGACCCAGGTGAAGGCCGACTGGCCGCCCTCGAGGTCGGTGATGATCTTCGGCAGGGACGACGAGACGACGGACATCGCGAGGACCGACACGAACATGCCGAGGAGGATCCCGGACAGCGCCCGGAGAACCTCGGTGTGCGTCATGGCGGGTGGTTCGCCCTGGAGGTGGTCGGGCTCGGCCACCGTGGTCGTGGTGTTGGGGCTGGTCATGCACACTCCTGCTGGTTCTGGGGGGTCTTCCGGTGCGTGATGTCCGCACTGATGGTGTCGACGAGGCGGTCCAGCGTGCGGGTCGCCTCGGCGAGGTCCTCGGGGGACCAGGTGGCGAACGCCTGGTCGATGAGCTTCTTGTACTGCTCGGTGGCCTCGGCAGCGAGGGCCCGGCCGGCGTCGGTCAGCTCGACGGTGCGGACCCGGCGGTCCTCGTCGTCGACGGTCCGGACGACGTACCCGGCGTCGGCCAGCGTGCTGACCTGGCGGCTCGCGACCGACAGGTCGACGCGCTGACGCGCGGCGATGTCGGACAGGGAGACCGGGCCGCACCTGTCGAGCAGGTGCAGCACGGCGACGCCGGCCCTGGGCCAGTCGAGCTCGTGGGCGATACGTGCCGCCGCCTCCCGCTGGGCGCGGGAAAGACTCTGGAGCGCGGTGATCAGGGCGACGGCGGGGGCTTCGGTGCCGGACAGCGTCCGGCTGCTGTGGGAAGTCATGGGTGCCTCGCGGTTGATTGCTTAAAGCAACTATATCCAGATGGTTGCCGAATGCAAGCGTCTCCGGCTGGGCGCACCGACGACGGCGGTGTGACCTGCGCTACACCGCCGACCGGCGCACGAAAGAAAACGGCGCCGCCCCCCGGATGGGGGAGCGGCGCCGTGCTTCGCCTGCCGAGGTCTAGGCCCCGGCGCGGGACTCGTCGCCCATGTCCTCGAGCTCCATGCCCTTGGTCTCGGGCACCTTGGTGAACACGAAGAAGAAGCTCAGCGCCGCGAAGGCCGCGTACATCAGGTACGGCACGCTGGCGCCGAACGCGGACAGCAGCGGCGGGAACGTCAGGGTGATGGCGAAGTTGGCGATCCACTGCATGGCCGCGGCGACGCCGAGGGCGGCGGCACGGATGCGGTTGGGGAACATCTCGCCCAGCAGCACCCACACGAGCGGGCCCCACGAGGCGCCGAAGAAGACGACGAACGCGTTGGCGCAGATCAGCGCGATGACGCCCCACGGGCCGCTCAGCGAGATGTCGGAGCCCGTGCCGGTCGCCTGCGTGAACGCGAGGGCCATGAGGCCGAGCGACACGGTCATACCGGCCGAGCCGATCAGCAGCAGCGGGCGGCGGCCCACCTTGTCGATGAGCGCGATGGCGATGAACGTGACGGCGACGTTCGTGATCGACGTGATGGTGGAGACCAGGAAGGCCTGGCTCTCGTCGAACCCGACGGCCTGCCACAGGGTGCTCGAGTAGTAGAAGATCACGTTGATGCCGACGAACTGCTGGAACACCGACAGCAGGATGCCCACCCAGACGATCGGCTTGAGGCCCAGGGCGCTGCCCCGGAGCGAGCCCTCGGAGGCGTTGGCCTCGTCGATCACGATGCTCCGGTGGATCTGCGCGAGGCGGTCGTCGACGTCCTCGTCGGGCCCGAGGACGCTGGCCAGGACGGAGCGTGCCTCGTCGTCACGCCCCTTCGCGGCGAGGTAGCGCGGCGACTCGGGGATGCGCAGGGCGAGGATGCCGTAGACGGCGGCCGGGATCACGGCGACCAGGAACATCCACCGCCAGGCCTCCCAGCCGAGCCACAGGACGTTGGCGGCGCCGCCGGCCGACTCCGCGAGGATCTGGTCGGAGAGCAGGGCCGCGAAGATACCGATGGTGATCGCGAGCTGCTGCAGCGAGCCGAGACGGCCGCGCATCGCGGCGGGCGCGATCTCCGCGATGTACGCGGGCGCGATCACCGACGCGATGCCGATGCCGACGCCGGCCATGAACCGCCAGACGGCGAGGTCCACGGCGGAGAACGCGATGGCGGAGAGGATCGACGACACGAAGAACAGCACGGCGCCGAGCACCATGACGTGGGTGCGGCCCCAGCGGTCGGCCAGGCGCCCGCCGGCCCAGGCGCCGAGCGCGCAGCCGAGCAGCGCGACGGCGACCACGAGCCCGGTGATCGTCGGGTTGAGCGAGAACTGACCCTGGATGGCGTCCACGGCCCCGTTGATCACGGAGCTGTCGAAGCCGAACAAGAAGCCGCCCACCGCGGCGGCGAAGGCGAGTGCCGTTGCCTTGCGGTGGGCCGATTGCGCGGAGGCGCTCGGTGCCGTGTGACCAGTGCTCATGCTGCGATGCTAAGTCGCCCGATGCCAAGTCGCCCCCCGGGGCGGTCGCGCACGGAGCGCTCCTCCGGGGGGCGGGTCAGGTGAGGAACGGCCAGAGCGCCCATGTCGCCAGCGCGGCCACCAGAGCGGCCGCGGGGATGGTGAGGACCCAGGCGATCGCGATGTTCTTGGCCACGCCCCAGCGCACGGCGGAGAGCCTGCGGGTGGCGCCCACACCCATGATCGCCGAGGTGATCGTGTGCGTGGTGGAGACCGGGGCGTGCAGCACGAACGCGTTGACGTACAGCACGAGCGCCGAGACGGACTCGGCCACGAAGCCGCGCGCCGGGTCGAGCTCGATGATCTTGCGGCCGAGCGTGCGCATGATGCGCCAGCCGCCCGAGTACGTGCCCGCGGAGATGGCCGCCGCCGCGCACAGCTTGACCCACAGGGGGATGCCGGTGTCCGGGTTGGCCCAGCCCACGGTCAGCAGCGCCAGGTAGATGACGCCCATCGTCTTCTGCGCGTCCTGCAGGCCGTGGCCCAGCGCCATAGCGGCGGCCGAGGCCGTCTGCGCGATGCGGAAGCGCCGGTGGGTCTTGGCCGGCGCGGCGTTGCGGAAGATCCACAGCACGGCGATCATCACGGCGAACGCCAGGCCGAAGCCCACCAGCGGCGAGACGACCATGGGGAGCACGACCTTGTCCACGATCGCGGACCAGTAGACGCTCATGCCGCCCGCGAGCCCGGCCCCGACCAGCCCGCCGATGAGGGCGTGGGTGGACGACGACGGCAGCCCGAACCACCAGGTGATGAGGTTCCAGGTGATCGCGCCGAGCAGCGCGCACAGCACCACGGCGAGCTCCGCGTGCGTGCTCGCGCCCGTGAGGTCGACGATCGAGGTGGCGATGGTCTCCGCGACCTCCGTGCCCAGCAGGGCGCCCGCGAAGTTCATGGTCGCCGCCATGAGGAGCGCGACGCGCGGCGTCAGCGCCCGGGTCGAGACCGACGTGGCGATCGCGTTCGCGGCGTCGTGGAAGCCGTTCGTGTAGTCGAAGCTCAGGGCGAGCGCGACCACGAGGACGACGAGGGCGACCTCCAACTCAGGACTCCTTGAGGGCGATGGTCTCGACCATGTTCGCCACCTTCTCGAAGCTGTCCGCGGCGTTCTCGAGAACCTCCACGATCTCCTTCAGCTTCATGAGCTGGACCGGGTCGCCGGCCAGGTCGTCGAAGAGCTGCGCGATGAGCTTGCGGTGCAGCTTGTCCGCCTGGTTCTCCAGGCGGTTCACCTCGACCCAGTAGTCGGCGAGCTTGTCCATCGAGCGCAGGCGGGGCATGGCCTCGGCCGTGAGCTCCGCGCACCGCTGCAGCACCTGGACCTGGTCGGAGACGCGGTCCGGCAGGCCCTCGACCTTGTAGAGGACGATGAGGTCGGCGGCCTCGTCCATCTCGTCCATGCAGTCGTCCAGGGCCGAGGCCAGGCTGGAGATGTCCTCGCGGTCGAACGGCGTCACGAAGGTCTGGTTGAGACGCCGCATGATCGAGTGTGTGGCGTCGTCGGCGAGATGCTCGACGTCGTGCATCTCGTCGGCCAGCTTCTCGCGGCCTGCCTTGTCGGCCCCGAGCAGCTCCGCCAACAGGGACGAGCCCCGGACGAGGTGCTGGGCCAGGGCGGCCAGTAGATCGAAGTACGTGGTGTCGCGCGGAGTAAGGCGCACGAGGGCTCCCGTTCTGAGGGCTCTGGAACCTGCTCAGCGTAGAGCCGTTGCCGACTATCGCCAATTTGCAAGGTCATGCTTTGGCGACTCGTGACACACGGCACAGCGCGCGTGCCGGGTCATGGTGCACGGTGCCGTGGCCGGGATACGGGGGAGAGTTGGGCGACGCCGAACCGGGAGCGCCTCTCGGCGCGGGGCCGCTCGTAGCGGCTTGAGGTGGAGCCCGGGGCTACCGCAGCCCGGCGTCGCATGGACCATCGTAGTCCCGTACGCGGATCTGCCAAGGGGGTCGGACGTCACAGGGCGCGCCCGCGCGGAGGACTTGACAGCGTGCGGGCCTACTCCAGGGAGCCGGTTCTCCACAGGTCACCGGCTCGTTCCAGCTCTTCCGCGGTGCGCAGCAGCGAGCTGGCGCCCCGGGTCATCCGGGTGGCGCCGGTGGGGTCGGCGACCTCGCGGGAGTCCGCGTCGAAGGCCGCGCCGGTCGAGAGGATCCGGCAGAACGCGCCCGCCCGTTCGAGCGCGACGGCGAGGTCTCCGGTGAACACGCCGGACAGCACGGCGTCGGCGAGTATCTGCAGGTCACCGGGCTCCGGCGGGCTCGGCACGCCCGCGACGGCCTCCTGGACGGGGGCGGCGTCCACACCGAGTCGATACCTGAGCATGACGGTAGGCATGTCCCGCCGCACCCACTCGCGCAGCACGTACAGGCGCCAGAGCGCGCCGGGCAGGGAGACGGGGGCGGCGTCGGCCCACAGGCCGGCGACGGTGTCCAGGCCCTCGTTCTCGACGAGGTGGATGAGCCGCTCCACCACGGCGGGGTCCTCGGCGGTGCGGGCGCGGTCCACGAGCGCCCTGGCCGTCGCGTGGGCGATCTCGTCACGCAGGGCAGGGTCCGTCTCGCCGGGAAGCGCGTCGGCGTCCCGGGGGTCCAGCATGGCCGGCCGTCTCGGCGGTCGTTGGTCGCTGCTCATGGAGACCGATAGTGCGCCGAAATGAAACGTGTGTCCACCACGATCCTGGTCGATCTGGTCACCAGACCTGCGGACCTACCTTCTCCGTGGCCACGACGCGCGGTCCCGAGGGGGTCTCGGCGACGTGCGCGACGAGCACCTCGCCGGGTTCGAGGAACGGGTCCTGCCGGGGCAGGCCGTCCGCCACGGCGCCCTCCGCGTGCTGGGCGATCACGTCCAGCACGGTGGGCAGCACGGGCCGGTGGGTGCAGATCACCGACGACTCGGTGGTCTCCTCCAGCAGCTCGCCCACGGTCGCCGCGACGCGCGACGGCGACCGCTCGTGCTGCGCCTCCGTGAGGTACTCGCTGTAGCTCGGGCGCAGCCCCGCGGCCCGCACGTACGGGTCGATGGTCGTGGCGCAGCGCTCCCAGCGGGAGCTGATCACGTGCTCGACGCCGTAGGCGGCCAGCACCGGCACCAGCGCGGCGGCCTGCCCGTGCCCGAGCGGCGTGAGCGGACGGTCGCGCTCCCCGCCGTGCCAGGAGGCGCGTGACACCGCCCGGCCGTGCCGCGCGATGACGAGCGCGCGGGTGTCCAGCGCGCCCTCGGCCTCGGCGGCCAGCAGGGCGTTCAGGGGCCCGCGGTCGGACGCTCGGGTGAGGCGGCTCACCGCGTCGGCCGCGTCCAGCCACTCCGCCGTGTCGACCTCCTCGCGGTCGACCGGTCCGACCGGCGCGCGGGCCGCGAGCCCCGCGGTGTCCCGGCCGCGTCGGGCCCGGCGGGACGCCCAGTAGTGCACCCGCTTCACGCGGCCCTCCGGCGTCAGGTACTGCAGGCCGGGCAGGGGGCGGCCGAGCACGATCTCCTTGCCCGTCTCCTCGGCGACCTCACGGATCGCGGCACCCTGGAAGGTCTCGCCGGTCTCCAGCTTGCCCTTGGGCCACGACCAGTCGTCGTAGCGGGGGCGGTGCACCAGCTGCACCTGCACGTTGCCGGCCCGACGGCGCCAGACGATCCCGCCCGCCGTCATCACCACAGGGGTGTGCATCCCCGCCGGCGGCGAGGTCGCCGTCGTCGGCTCGGTACCCACCACCGACCTCCGGACCGTCACCGGACAGGCTCGAGCCGACGCCGCTGGCGCTGGATCAGGACCGCCTGCAGGTCGCGGAGGCCGTTCCCCTCCGAACCCGAGGACGGGCGTTCCCAGGTGCCGTCCGGCAACAGGTGCCAGGACGCCGTCGTGTCCGCCATGGACTCGTCCAGCAGCCCCAGGAGCTCACCGATGTGGGTCGGGTCGGAGATCCGGATCAGGGTCTCGACGCGGCGGTCGAGGTTGCGGTGCATCAGGTCGGCCGACCCGATGTACACCTCGGGGCCCGCCGGGGGTCCCTCGGCAAGGGCGGGGCCCACCGAGTTGGCGAACGCGAAGATGCGCGAGTGCTCCAGGAACCGGCCCAGGATGGACCGCACGCGGATGTTCTCGCTCAGCCCGGGCACGCCCACGCGGACGGCGCAGATGCCGCGCACCACCAGGTCGATCTTCACGCCGGCCTGGGAGGCGCGGTACAGGGCGTCGATCACCGTCTCGTCGACCACCGAGTTGATCTTCATCTTGACCCACGCCTCGTGGCCCGCGCGGGCGGCGGCCGCCTCGCGCTCGATGCGCTCGACCAGGCCGGCGCGGACGGCGCGGGGCGCCACGAGGAGCCGGTGGAACGTCGACTTCGGGGCGTACCCGGAGAGCTGGTTGAACAGCCGCGTCAGGTCCTGGCCCACGTCGGGGTCGCAGGTCAGCAGGCCGTGGTCCGTGTACAGCCGCGCCGTCTTGGGGTGGTAGTTGCCCGTGCCGACGTGGCAGTAGCGCAGGAGGGAGCCGTCGGGCTCCTGGCGCACCACGAGCGACAGCTTGCAGTGCGTCTTGAGGCCCACGATCCCGTAGACCACGTGCACGCCCGCCTCCTCGAGCTTGCGCGCCCAGGAGATGTTGGCCTCCTCGTCGAACCGGGCCTTGATCTCGACCAGGGCGAGCACCTGCTTGCCGGCCTCGGCGGCGTCGATCAGCGCGTCCACGATGGGCGAGTCGCCCGACGTCCGGTACAGGGTCTGCTTGATCGCCAGCACGTTCGGGTCGGCCGCGGCCTGCTCCAGGAACGTCTGCACGCTCGTGGAGAAGCTGTCGTACGGGTGGTGCAGCAGGATGTCCCGGCGTCGGATCGCGGCGAAGACGTCGGTCGGCTTGGAGCTCTCCACCTCCGCGAGGTGCCGGTGCGTGGACGGCACGAACGGCGGGTAGTGCAGGGAGGTCAGGTCGAGGTCCGCGATGAGGTTGAGGCCCGTGAGGTCCAGGAGCGCGGGCAGCTCGTAGACCTCCTCCTCCTTGACGCCCAGCTCCCGGACGATCAGGTCCCGGATGCGCGGGCTGATGTCCTTGGCGATCTCCAGGCGCACCGGCGGGCCGAACCGGCGCCGCAGGAGCTCCTTCTCCATCGCCTGGAGCAGGTTCTCGGCGTCGTCCTCCTCGACGTCCACGTCCTCGTTGCGGGTGACGCGGAACGTGTGGCTGTCCCGCACCTCCATCCCGGGGAACAGGTAGTCGAGGTGCTGGGCGATGACCTCCTCCAGCGGCACGAACGAGAGCGGGCCGCGCTGCGGGTCCGCCTTCTTGGTGCCGGGGCGGCGGGGCTTGCCCGACGCGTCGACCGCGATGAAGCGCGGCAGCAGCGGCGGCACCTTGACGCGGGCGAAGTGCTCCTTGCCCGTCGCCGGGTTGGCCACCACCACGGCCAGGTTGAGCGAGAGCCCCGAGATGTAGGGGAACGGGTGCGCCGGGTCCACCGCCAGCGGGGTGAGCACCGGGAAGATCTGCTTGCGGAAGAACTTGTGCAGCCGCTCCTGCTCCTTGGTGTCCAGCTCCTCCCAGTGCACCAGCGTGATGCCCTCGGCGGCCAGCGCCGGCTGCACCTCGTCCTCGAACACGCGCGCGTGCCGGGCCATCAGGGTGTGCGCGCCCTCGGAGATCGCCGACAGCGCCTGGCGCGGGCTGAGGCCCGAGGCGCTCGTGACCGCGATACCCGTGGCGATGCGGCGCTGCAGGCCGGCCACCCGCACCATGAAGAACTCGTCCAGGTTGGACGCGAAGATCGCCAGGAACCGCACGCGCTCCAGCAGCGGGATGCGCGGGTCCTCCGCGAGCTCCAGCACCCGCTGGTTGAACGCGAGCCAGCTCAGCTCGCGGTCGGCGAACCGGTCGACCGGCAGCGGCTCGCCGAGCAGCGGGTCGAGCAGGCTCGTGCCGCCCGGGTTCTCCGCGATGTGCTCCGCGATGTGCGCGGCCAGGCTCGGGTCCAGGGAGTGCGGCGCCAGGATGTCCTCCGGCTCGCCGGGCTTCGGCGGGGCCGGCCTCGGCGCGGCCTGCTTCTGTGCGGGCTTCTCGGCGACGGCGGGCTTCGGCGCGGCCGGACGCGCGGACCCGTCGCCGCCGGCGGGCGCGCCGTCGGTCGCCTGGGCGGCCGGCGCCGGAGCGGCCTCGCCGTCGGTCGGCTCAGCGCTTGCCGTACGGGGGCTCTGCTTCATGAATCGGCCATTCTTGTCCCGGGTCCTGGCGGAGCTGGTCGCGACGCTGTCCTTCATGTCGTTCATGGTGTCACCGTTCGGTACACAGTGGGTGACGATCCCGGAGAGCGTCCGTCACGGGCGGGCATACTGCACGTGTACGGCGGCCCGTGCGAAGCCCGCGCGCTCGTACGTGGCCAGGGCGGGCGTGTTGTCACCCTCCACGTACAGCACGGCGCGCGTGGCCTCGGAACGGGCGAGGTGCGCCAGCCCCACGTCGGTCATCAGCCGGCCGAACCCCTTGCCCTGCTGGTCCGGGTCGACACCCAGCGCGTAGATCTCGCCGTCGCGCGCGTCGTCCGGCTGGCCCGGCTCCGTCTTGGTCCACTGGAACGCGACCGGGTCGGCCTCTGCGTCGTCGTCGGGGACCGCGTCGTCGGGCACCAGGAGGAAGAAGCCCTCCGGGTCGAACCACGGCTCGGCCTGCCGGGCGCGCAGGTCGTCGAGCGACATCCGGCCCTGCTCCGGGTGGGTGGCGAAGGCGCGGGCGTTGATCCGCAGCCAGGCGGCGTCGTCGACCCCCGGGCGGAACGTGCGGACGCGGTAGCCCGCGGGGGCGGCGGGCACCTCCGGGACGCCGTCCGCCCCGGTGAGCGGGCGGGCCAGGAAGAGCAGCTCGCGCACCGGCCGCAGCCCCGCCGCCCGCGCGAACTCGCGGGCGGGCTCCAGGTCGCCGTGCGCCCACACGCGCAGCTGCTTGCCGTGCTGGCCGGGCTCGCCCGAGCGGGACGGCAGCGTGGCGTCGCGCTCCGCGGTGCGCAGCAGCACCCGGCCGTGACCGTTCCTGCGGTGCTCCGGATGGATCACCAGCTCGGCGCTCGCGGTCTCGCCGGAGCGGTCGATCTGCACGTAGCCCACCGTGCTGCCCGCCGTGGTGTGCGCCACGACGTGCGTGATCCACTCCGCGTCCGTGCCGAGGTTGAGCAGGGGCTGCTCGGACAGCGGCGCGACGCCGTCGTGCGCCTCCGCGGCCGCGGCCAGGTCTCGGACGGCCTGCTGGGCGTCGGCGTCGAGCGGGCCGATCTCGATGGGGGCGGCGATTCGCATGGACCCATCTTGCTCCACGGGGCGGGGCGACGTTTCACACGGCCGCGCCGCACCGGACACGCGGCGGAAACAGGCCGCCTCTAGCGTTCCGAATGTTCCTCTGATCAACATTCTCGTCCGGCCGGACCGGCGGAGAGGAGATGCCGTGCACGACGGCACCATGAGGTCGGCGCCTCTCCCCGTCGGCGGTCCCGACGGTGCCGCGCTGCTCGCCGGCGTCCACGTCACCGCCCTGCGGGGTGTGCGCACGGTCGACGGCGAGCTCGTCGACGTGGAGATCGACGCCGGCCGGGTCACCTCCGTGGCGCCCGCCGGACGGTCACCGCTCCTCGGCGACGACGCGGGGCGGCTGGACGCGACGGGCTGGCGCGCGCTGCCCGCGGCGTCCGAGCCGCACGCGCACCTCGACAAGGCCCTGACCGCCGCGCGCATCCCCGCCGGGACGGGGGAGGACCTCGTGGGCGCGATCGAGCGCTGGCGGGAGATCGCCCCGCACATCGACGGCGCCGACGTGCTCGACCGCGCCCGGGCCGCCGTGGGCCGCTACGTGAGCCGGGGCATCACGACCGTCCGGACCCACGTGGACGCGCCCGCTGAGGGCGACCCGCTGCGCATGCTGGACGCCCTGCTCGCGCTCCGCGAGGAGCTCGCGGGGTCGGTCACGCTCCAGGTCTGCCTGCTCGGCGGGTGGCACACGCCCACCGAGGTCTTCGAGGAGGCGGCCGCCCGCGGCGTGGACGTGCTCGGCGGGTGCCCGCACCTGGCCCCCGACCCCCGCGCGGAGATCGCCCGGGTGCTCGACCTGGCCGAGCGCACCGGCCTGCCCGTGGACCTGCACGCCGACGAGCAGACGGCGCTGCCGGACGACGGCGTGCTCGACGTCGAGGTGCTCGCCCGCGAGGTGCTCGCGCGCGGCCTGACCCAGCGCGTGACCGCGAGCCACGCCGTGCGGCTCGGGTCGCTGCCGCCGGACCGCCTCGGCCCCGTCGTCGACCTCGTCGCCCGGGCCGGCCTGGGCGTGGTGACGCTGCCGATCACCAACCTCTACCTCCAGGGCCGCGACAGCACGCACCTCGCGCCCCGGGGGCTGACCGCCGTGCGCGCCCTCCTGGACGCGGGAGTTCCCGTGGCCGCGGGGGCCGACAACCTGCGCGACCCCTTCAACCCCGCGGGCAGCGCCGACCCCTTCGAGACGACGTCGCTGCTCATGACCGCGGCGCACCTGTCCGCGCGGGAGGCGCTCGACGCCGTGACCTCGGGCGCGCGCACCGTGCTCGGCCTCCCCGCCGCCGGCCTGTCGGTCGGCGACCGCGCCGATCTCGTGCTGGTGCCCGACGTGCCGCTCGGCGACGTGCTGGCCGGCGCGACCCTGGCACGCGTGGTCGTCGCCGGCGGCCGCGTCGTGGCCGACACCCGCGTGCAGACCGCCCTCGCCCTCGGACCGGCCGCCGTCCCGGCCGCCGCCGGGGCCCCGCAACCCGACCAGCTCGTGAGGTGACCCCAGTGAGCACAGTGAGCACGACGACCCCGCGACCCCGGTCCATGACGCGCACCCTCGTGCTCGACGACGTGGCCAAGGCGTTCCCGACCGGCACCGTGGCGCTCGAGGGGGTGAGCCTGACGGTCGCCGCCGGCGAGTTCGTCTCCGTCGTCGGGCCCTCCGGCTGCGGCAAGTCCACCCTGCTGCGCCTCGCCTCGGGACTCGACGAGGTGACCGGCGGCGACATCGAGGTGAACGCCACCTCGACGTCGTACGTGTTCCAGGAGCCCACGCTCCTGGAGTGGCGCAGCGCGCTGCGCAACGTCGAGCTCGCGGGGGAGCTGCGGGGTGCCGCGAAGGCGGACCGCCGCAAGCGGGCGCAGGAGGCGCTCGACCTCGTCGGCCTGACCGGCTTCGAGAAGCAGCACCCCCGGCAGCTCTCCGGCGGCATGCGGATGCGCGTGTCGATCGCCCGGGCGCTCGTCGCCGAGCCCGACCTCGCGCTGTTCGACGAGCCCTTCGGCGCGCTCGACGAGATCACCCGGCTGCGGATGCAGACCGAGCTGCAGAGCCTGTTCGCGCTCAAGGGCTTCGCCGGGCTGTTCATCACGCACTCCGTCTCCGAGGCGGTCTACCTCTCCACCCGGGTGGTCGTGATGAGCGGCCGGCCCGGCCGGGTGGTGGCCGACATCCCGGTCCCCTGGTCCTACCCGCGCCCGCCCCGGCTCCGGTACGAGCCCGAGTTCGCGGCGCTCACCGGCGAGGTCTCGGCGGCCCTCGAGGAGCACTCATGAGCACCACCCGCCTCAGCGCCACGCGCCCGACGACCACCCGGCGCCGGCTGTTCGCCGCCGGCGCGGCGGCCGGGCCGCTGCTCGCGGCGGTGCTCGGCATCGTCGCCGTCTGGTACGGCGTCACCTACCTCGTGCTCACCCCCGAACGGCGCTTCCTGCTGCCGCCGCTGCACGAGGTGCTCGCGAACACGCTCGGCAACCCGAACGTCATGAACCCCATGCTCGACGCGCTCTGGCAGACCGTCGGGGTGGCGCTGTGCGGGCTGGCGATCGCCGTGGTGCTCGGCATCGGGTACGCCGTGGTCATGGCGCAGGCCGGCTGGGCGGAGAAGATCCTCTACCCGTACGCCGTGATCCTGCAGACCATCCCGATCCTGGCCCTCACGCCCCTGATCGGGATCTGGATGGGCTACGGCTTCAGCGCCCGCATCGTCGTGTGCGTGATCATCGCCCTGTTCCCGATGATCGCGAACACGCTGTTCGGGCTGCAGTCCGCCGGACCCGCCGCGCACGACCTGTTCACGCTGAACCGCGCCACCCGCGTGCAGCGGCTCCTCAAGCTCCAGTTCCCCGCGGCGCTCCCGTCGATCTTCACCGGCCTGCGCAACGCGGCGGGCCTGAGCGTCATCGGCGCCATCGTCGGCGACTTCTTCTTCCAGCAGGGCTCGCCGGGGATCGGCGGCCTGCTGCGCACCTACACGCTGCGCCTGAACATGGACGCCCTGTTCATGGCCATCATCCTCACCGCGCTGTTCGGGGTCGCGATGTTCTCCGTCTTCGCAGCGCTGGACCGGGCCGTCATCGGCCGCTGGTACGGCCGCGGCGCCGCCTGAGCGCCGCGCGTCCCCTCGCCCCACCTCTCCCCCCTCAGGAGTCCGCATGTCCTTGTCCAGAACGTCCGTGTCCCGAACGCCCTTGTCCCGACCGCTCCTCACCCGACCGCGACGCCTCGCGTTCGCCGCGCTGTCCGTCCTCCCGCTCCTCGCCCTGACCGCCTGCGGCTCCGGCACCGCCGACGCGCAGGCAGGCGCCACCGGCCAGGTCGACGCGCCGGCGGCCGAGGCGGGCGGCCCCCTCGACCTGTCCGACGTGTGCCCCGCGACCGTCGTCATGCAGCAGGACTGGCAGCCCGAGGCGGAGCACGGGGCGATGTACTCGCTCGTCGGCCCGGACCTCACGGTGGACACCGACACCAAGTCGGTCACCGGCTCCCTGGTGGCCCAGGGCGTCGACACGGGGGTGGACGTCGAGGTGCGGCCCGGCGGGCCGAACGTGAACTTCCAGCCCGTCCCGTCGCTCATGTACCTCGACGACTCGATCCTGCTCGGCGCCGTGACCACCGACGCCCAGATCACCGCGCTGGCCGACAACCCGGTGGTCACCGTCGCCTCGATGCTCACCACCAGCCCGCAGATCGTCATGTGGGACCCGGAGAGCCACGACGGCGCCGAGACGATCAAGGAGGCCGCCGCGGACGGCGACCCCGTGGTCTCCTCCGGCGACGTCTTCCCCCGCCTGCTCGCCGCCCAGGGCATCATCGACGACGCGCAGATCGACCTCAGCTACGAGGGCACGCCGCAGCGCTTCGTGTCCGACCCGGCCGTGCTGCAGCAGGGGTTCGCCACGGCCGAGCCGTACATCTACGAGAACGAGATCCCGCAGTGGGGCAAGCCGGTCGGCTACCAGCTCCTCGCCGACGTCGGCTACTCGGTCTACCCGGAGGCGCTCGCCGTGCGCGCCGACAAGGTCGAGGAGAACGCCGACTGCCTGGCCAAGCTCGTGCCGGTCATGCAGCAGGCCCAGATCGACTACCTCGACGACCCGCAGGCCACCAACGAGCTGATCGTCGACCTCGTCGACCAGTACCAGACCGGGTGGACCTACTCGCTCGGCGTGGCCGACTTCTCGGTCCAGGCCCAGAAGGACCTCGACCTCGTGGTCGACGACCCGGCCTCCGGGGTGTTCGGCAGGATCGACCCGGACCGCATGACCGAGATCGTCGACACCTTCGCGCCGATCCTCGTGGACGCCGGCCAGATCGAGTCCCCGGACATCGAGCCCGAGTCGCTGTACACCAACGAGTTCACCGACGACACCATCTCGATGGGGAGCTGACGAGCACCGATGACCGACGAGACACCGAACACCGCCGAACGGTCCGCGCTGGCCGCGGCCGAGATCGCCCGCACGCTCGGGCCCGAGCTGGTCTCCGTCGACGCCGAGCTGCTGCTCAAGGCGTCGTCCGACTGGTCGCGCATGTCGCCGGTCCTGCGGGAGAAGGTCCCCGCGGGCCGGTACCTGCCGGACGCCGTGGTGCGCCCGACCACCGCGGACGAGGTGGCGCAGGTGCTGCGCATCGCCTACGAGCACGACGTCCCGGTGACCCCACGTGGGTCGGGGACGGGCAACTACGGGCAGGCGACGCCGTTCGACGGCGGGATCGTGCTCGACCTGCGCGGCCTCGACACGATCCGCGTCAACGACTCGGGCACGGTGACGGCGGGCGCGGGCGCGAAGATCAGCGCGATCGACGTGGCGGCCCGCGCCGCCGGGCGGGACATCTGGATCTACCCGTCCACCAAGGGGACGACGATCGGCGGGTTCGTGGGCGGCGGGTCCGCCGGCACGGGGACGATCGAGCACGGATCCACGTCCGACGGGTTCGTGCTCTCCCTGACCGTCGCCCCGATGGACGGCAGCGGCACGACGTTCACGGTGACCGGCCCCGACGTCCTGCCGTACGTGCACGTCTACGGCGTCACCGGGGTCATCGTGGAGCTGGAGATCGCCACCGACCCCGCCCGCGACTGGGTGGCCGTCTACGCGGCCTTCGCCGACTGGGCGTCGCTCACGGGCGTGCACCGCTCGCTGCTCGACCTGCCCGTGCTGCCGCGGCTCGCGTCCGCCGACCCGCCCGCGCTGGTGCCGAGCCTGCCCGCCCCCGTGCCGCTTGACCCCGCGCGGTACAGCCTGCGGGTCATCGCCGAGGCCTCGACCGCGGCCGAGGTCGAGGCGCGGGTCGTGGCGGCGGGCGGCGAGGTGGTCGCGAGCCTCGCGGACTACGCGGCGACCGACAAGCTGTCCTCGATGTCGTACAACCACCCGGTCTACCACTTGCAGCAGGCGCACCCCGAGCGCACGTGGTTCCACATGGAGACCGGCGGACGGGCGCACTGGGAGCGCGAGGACGAGGTCCGGGCGGTCTACGCCGGCGACGTCCACCTGCACCTGGAGCTCATGGGCACCGCCCCGCTCGCCATGGTGGTCGCCGACTACGTCTCCGAGGCCGAGGCGCTCGCCGGGATCGAGCGCCTGGAGGCGCTCGGCCTCGGCGTGCACTCGCCGCACCAGTGGTACGTGGACCGGCACGTCGACCTCGCCCGCGAGACGGCCCGCACCACCGACCCGAAGGGCCTGCTCAACCCGGGCAAGCTCGTGGACGCGCCGCCGGTCGACACCCGCGTGAACATCGGGGTGCGCTGATGGGCGCGGCCGGGGCCCCGCGGTTCGCCGACCTGACGTGGCCCGAGATCGAGGCGCTGCCCGACGACACCGTGGCGGTGCTGCCCCTCGGCGCGATCGAGCAGCACGGCCCGCACCTCCCCGTGTCCACGGACCTGGTCACGGCGAGCGAGGCCGCGGCGGCGGCCGCCGCCGCGGTGACGGCGTCCGGCGCGGCGTCCGTCGTGCTGCTCGAACCGCTCGCCTACACCAAGTCGGACGAGCACGCGGGTTTCCCCGGCACGATCTGGCTGTCCTGGGACACGCTCATGCGCGTGCTGGTCGACGTCGGCCGGTCCGTCGCGGCCTCGGGCATCACCCGGCTGCTGTTCGTCAACGGGCACGGCGGCAACTCCGCGCTCGGCCAGGTCGCCAACCGCGAGCTGCGCCGCCGGTTCGGGCTGCGCACCTTTTTCGCGCACGTCGCGACGCCGCGCGACCAGGGCGGAGTCCCGGCGTCCGGCGCGGAGCACGGGCTGGGCGTGCACGGCGGCCACGGCGAGACCTCGCTCATGCTGCACCTGCGGCCGGAGCTGGTCCGCATGGAGCGCGCCGAGCGGCGCGTGCCGGAGGACCTGCTCGCGTACGAGCAGATCGGCTTCGGCCGGCCGACGTCGTTCGGCTGGCTCTCGAGCGACTTCGGCCCGGACGGTCATATCGGCGACCCGACGACGGCCACCGCGGAGGCGGGCAAGGAGTTGTTCGAGCACGCGGTCGAGCACCTCGTGCGCACCTTTGTCGAGGTGTCCCGGTTCACCACCCCGGCCGACGGGGCCGCGGGGCTGACGGCGCGGGACCGGGGGTGAGCGCTGCGGGGTCCGGCGGTGGGGCCGGAGGCGGGGCCGGCGCTGGCGTCGGCGGCGGGCCGCGGACGGCGCCGGGGCTGGTCGTGCGGGGCGCGCTCGCGGTGCGCACCGGTCCGGGCGCGGTCGAGGGTGAGCCGGGCGGCGACGTCGTGGTGGGCGGTGACGGGCGGGTGGTGAGCGTGGGGCCCGTCGCTGCGGGGTCTGCGGACGGCGGGCCTGTGGACGGCGGCTCTGTGGGCGTCGAGGTGCTCGACGCCACCGGCTGCGTCGTCACCCCGGGCCTGGTGAACGCGCACCACCACCTGCTCCAGACGGCGTTCCGGACGCTGCCCGGCACCCGCGGCGTCCCGATGCGCGCCTGGCTCGGCCTGATGGCCGGCGCCTACGCGCGCGCCGGGGTGGACGCGGAGCTGGTGGGCCTCGCCGCACGTGCGGGGCTCGCCGAGGCGCTGCTCAACGGCGTCACGACCGTCGCCGACCATCATCTGACCTGGCCCGCGGCGCTGTCCACCGCCGACACGGTGGACCTCGCCCGGGCCGCCGCCGGGGCGGCCGACGAGCTCGGGGCGCGCCTCGTGCTGGTCCGCGGCTCCGCGGGCGACGACGCCGAGGCGGCGGCGTCGAGCGCCGACGCGATCGCCGCGGCGCTGGTGGGCGACGCGCCCGGCGGCGTGCGCGCCGACGGCCGCGTCCAGGTGGCGGTCGGTCCGGCCGGGGTGCACAGCGACGGCGAGCCGACGTTCCGGCTGCTGGGCGAGGTGGCGGCGCGGCGCGGGCTGCGTCGTCGGACCCAGGCCAACGAGCAGGTCGACGTGGTCGCGGCGCTGGAGCGCTACGGCCGCCGTCCGCTGGACCTGCTGGACGAGTGGGGCTGGCTGGCCCCCGACGTCACGGTCGCGCACCTGTGCGACGTCACCGACGCCGAGATCGGCCGCCTCGCCGCCTCCGGCGCGTCCGCGACGCACGCGCCGGGGTGCGACGTGCCGATGGGCTGGGGCGTGGCCCCCGTAGCGCGGCTGCTCGCCGCCGGCATCGCCGTGGGCCTCGGCACCAGTGGCGGCGGGTCCAACGACGCCGGCCACCTGCTCGCGGACGCGCGCCTGGCCATGCAGGTCTCCGCCCTGGTCGGCCGCCAGCTCACGGCGCGCGAGCTGCTGGACGCCGCCGGCGCGGGGTCGGCGGACGGGCTCGGCAGGCCCGAGCTCGGCCGGCTCGAACCCGGCTCGGCCGGCGACCTGTGCGTCTGGGACGTGAGCGGCGTCGCCGACGCCGGGGTGGCCGACCCGGTCGCCGGCCTGCTCTGGGCCGCTCCGGGCCGCCGGCCGCGCCACGTCGTCGTCGGCGGGCGGGTGGTCGTCCGCGACGGCCGCCTGGTGACGGCGGACGAGCGCGAGGCCGCGCGGGGGCTCAGCCGGCGTCTCGCGGCAGTCGCTGCTTGACGACCAGCAGGCGGTAGGGCTCGCCGTCGGCGCTGGCCCAGCGGTGGCGGGTGCCGCCGCGGTAGAAGGCGGAGTCGCCCGGCCCGGCGCTCTCCAGCGTCCCGTCGAGGTCGAGCAGCACGTGACCCTCCACGACGTAGGCGAACTCGTCCTCGTCGTGCGCCCAGTACGGACCCGGCTCGCGGGACGTCCCGGTGTACTCCATCGGGTCGAACGGGCGGTCGCCGGCCGGCGCGAGAGCCCGGACGGTGCCGCCGCCCGCCGAGGCGGCCGACGCGTCGTCGGTCCGGCGCACCACGGGGGTGCCGCCCGCCGCCGGGGCCGTGGCCTCGGTGAGCAGGAGCTGCTGGGTGGTGCCCAGGCGGTCCGCGACGCGGAACAGCGACGACATGCTCAGCCGTGCCCGGCCGCGCTCGACCTGGCTGAGGAACGAGTGCGAGAGGCCGGTCGCCTCGGCGAGCTGGACGAGGGTCAGGCCCTGGGCGTGCCGCAGCCCGCGGATCTTCTGACCCAGGCGGGTGACCGATCGATCGAGAGGGTCGGTGGCCTCGTCGATACGCACGTCCATGCCTCGAATGCTAGGGGAAACGGGCCCTCCGGCGGTGGCGTGGCGGCGTGTTTCGGGGCTCGTCCGCAGTCGTAACAGAACCCGCGCGCCGGAGTGATCCCGGCGAAACATCGGGCGCGGAGGATGGAGATATGTTGATGTCATCAACATCGCCTCTCGATCCCGTCGCCGACGGTTTCCGGGACGCGATGGCCGGGCTGGCGAGCGGTGTGTGCGTGGTGACGACGGCGGCGGGCGGAGTGCTCGCGGGCCTGACGACCACCGCGGTGATGAGCGTGAGCCTGGATCCGCCGCTGGTCGCCGTCGGAGTCGCGCACTCCAGCCGCACGCTCGGGCCGCTGCGGGCGGCGCGCCGGTTCGCCGTCCACGTGCTGGCGCACGACGCGCGGGAGGTGGCGGCGGTCTTCGCCTCCAAGGCGCCGGACAAGTTCGCCGGCCTCGCCGTCCGCCCCGGTGCGGGCGGTGTGCCCGTCCTCACCGAGGACGCTCGGCACGTGCTGGAGTGCGAGACCTGGACCGAGGTCGAGGCCGGCGACCATCTGCTGCTCCTGGGGCGGGTGGTCCGGGTGCACGCTTCCGGGGCCGCCGAGGGGCGCGCGCTGGTGCACTTCGACCGAACGTTCCACGAGGTCGGGCCGGGGGAATGAGCGCGCCGGCCGCCGGGGTGGTCGCGCCACCCCGGCGGCCAGGGGCCGGTCAGTCCTCCGAGGACGCCGACGGCGCCGCCAGGCCCGCCGTGATCAGGTCCATCACGGAGGAGTCGGCCAGCGTCGTGGCGTCGCCCACCGCGCGGTCCTCGGCGACGTCGCGCAGCAGACGGCGCATGATCTTGCCCGACCGGGTCTTCGGCAGCTCCGACACCACGAGGATCTTCTTCGGCTTGGCGATCGGGCCGATCTCCTTGCCCACGTGGTCGCGCAGCTCCTTCTGGACCTCGGCGGCACCCTCCGGCGTCGCCGCGCGGCCGGCGTGGCTGCCGCGCAGGATCACGAACGCGACGACGGCCTGGCCGGTGGTCTCGTCCGCGGCGCCGACGACGGCGGCCTCCGCGACGATCTCGTGCGACACGAGCGCCGACTCGATCTCCGTGGTGGACAGCCGGTGGCCGGACACGTTCATCACGTCGTCCACGCGCCCGAGCAGCCAGATGTCGCCGTCCTCGTCCTTCTTGGCGCCGTCGCCCGCGAAGTAGAGGCCGTCGAACCGCGACCAGTACGTCTCCTTGTAGCGCTCCAGGTCACCCCAGATGCCGCGCAGCATGGACGGCCACGGCTCGGAGATCACGAGGTAGCCGCCACCACCGTCGGGCACGGGCTTGGCCTCGTCGTCGACCACGGTCGCGGCGATGCCGGGCAGCGCGACCTGCGCCGAGCCGGGCTTGGTCGCGGTGACGCCCGGGAGCGGGCTGATCATGATCGCGCCGGTCTCCGTCTGCCACCAGGTGTCGACGATCGGGGCCCTGTCGCCGCCGATGACGTGGCGGTACCACATCCACGCCTCGGGGTTGATGGGCTCGCCCACCGAGCCGAGGACACGCAGGGAGGTGAGGTCGAACGCGCCGGGGATCTCGTCGCCCCACTTCAGGCAGGTGCGGATCGCGGTCGGGGCCGTGTACAGGATCGACACCTTGTACTTCTCGACGAGCTCCCACCAGCGGCCGCGGTGGGGGGTGTCGGGCGTGCCCTCGTACAGCACCTGCGTGGCGCCGTTCACGAGCGGCCCGTAGACCACGTAGGAGTGGCCGGTGACCCAGCCGACGTCGGCGGTGCACCAGTAGACGTCGGTCTCCGGCTTCAGGTCGAACACGTTCTTGTGCGTGTACGCCGCCTGGGTGAGGTAGCCGCCGGTGGTGTGCAGGATGCCCTTCGGCTTCCCGGTGGTGCCGCTCGTGTACAGGATGAACAGCGGGTGCTCCGCCTCGACGGCGACCGGCTCGTGCTGGTCGGACGCCTCGGCGAGGGCCTCGTGCCACCACACGTCCCGGCCCTCGACCCAGTCCACGTCCTGCTCGGTGCGCCGCACGACGAGCACCTTGCGGACCGTGGTCGGGTCGGCGCCCTCCTTGGGGGCGAGGGCCTCGTCGACAGCCGGCTTGAGGGCCGACGGCGCGCCGCGGCGGTAGCCGCCGTCCGCCGTGATGACCAGCGTGGCCTCGGCGTCGGCGATCCGGCTGCGCAGGGCGTCGGCCGAGAAGCCGCCGAAGACGACGGAGTGCGGGGCGCCGATGCGGGCGCAGGCCAGCATCGCGACGACCGACTCGACGAGCATGGGCAGGTAGATGACGACGCGGTCGCCGGTCTGCACGCCCAGGGCGGTGAGCGCGTTGGCCGCGCGCGACACCTCCTGCTGCAGGTCGGCGTACGTGACGGTGCGGGTGTCGCCCGGCTCGCCCTCGAAGTGGATGGCCACGCGGTCGCCGTTGCCGGCCTCGACGTGGCGGTCCACCGCGTTGTACGCGGCGTTCAGCGTGCCGTCGGCGAACCAGCGCGCGACGGGGGCTCCGCTCCAGTCCAGCGTCTCGGTGAACGGCGTCTTCCAGGTCACGAGCTCCCGGGCCTGGCCGGCCCAGAACTCCAGGCGGTCGGCCGACGCCTTCTCGTACAGGTCGGCCTGTGCGTTCGCCTGAGCCGCGAACTCCGCGCTGGGCGGGAAGCTCCGGGTCTCGTGCAGAAGGTTCTCGAGGCTGGGGCTGGATGCCGAGCCCGACGTCGGGTTGGTGTCTGTCACGGTGACCTCCGGTGCGCGTCTTCGCGTTCGTTCGGGCAGGTGCTTGGGGCTGCCTTGACGTTGTCTCTGGTCGGTGAGTGTAGTCCCGGACGGTGACACCCCTCACAAACCGGTGTCACTTCCTGAGACGTCGTGCCGTTGCCCCGGAATGGCCCGGGGACCGGCCACGTTACGGGCTGACGTGAGCCTCCTCCTCGAACCGATCGCGCTGCGCGACCTCTCCCTGCCGAACCGCGCCTGGCTGGCGCCGATGTGCGAGTACTCGGCGGACGACGGGCTCCCGAACGACTGGCACCTCGTGCACCTCGGCGCCCGGGCAGCCGGCGGGTTCGGCCTGGTCATGACCGAGGCCACCGCCGTCGTGCCGGAGGGGCGCATCTCGCCGCAGGACACGGGCATCTGGAACGACGAGCAGACCGCCGGGTGGAAGCGGATCGTCGACTTCGTGCACGCGCGCGGGGCGCGGATCGGCATCCAGCTCGCGCACGCGGGGCGCAAGGCGTCGACCTTCCGCCCGTGGGCACCGGAGCAGGGCAGCGTCCCGGTGGCCGACGGCGGCTGGCCGACCGTCGGCCCGTCGGCCCTCCCATACCCGGGCTTTGCCACCCCCGCAGAGATGACCGCCGAGCAGGTCGCGGACGTTCCCGAGCACTTCGCGGCCGCCGCGCGCCGGGCCCGCGAGGCCGGTTTCGACACCGTCGAGGTGCATGCCGCGCACGGCTACCTGCTGCACCAGTTCCTGTCGCCGCTGGCCAACTCGCGCGCAGACGGGTACGGCGGGTCGGCCGAGGCGCGCTCGCGGCTCGTCGAGGAGACGGTGGGCGCGGTGCGCGGTGTCTGGCCGGAGGAGCTGCCGGTGCTCGTGCGGCTGTCGGCGACGGACTGGCTGGACGGCGGCCTCGAGGTGGACGACGTCGCCGCCGTCGCGGGCCGGCTCGGCACGCTCGGAGCCGACCTCGTGGACGTCTCGACCGGGGGCGTGGCACCGGCGCACATCACCGTCGGGCCGGGTTACCAGGTGCCGCACGCCCGTCGCGTGCGCGAGGTGTCAGGCCTGCCGGTCAGCGCGGTCGGGCTGATCAGCGACCCGGTCCAGGCCGAGCAGATCCTCGTGGAGGGCTCGGCGGACGCCGTCATGATCGGCCGCGAGGCGCTGCGCGACCCGCACTGGCCGCTGCGGGCGGCGCACACGCTGCGCGACAAGATCGGGACGGTTCCCGTGGACGCCGGCGTGGGGGTGCAGCCGCAGTACTCGCGGGCGCAGTGGCGGTGATCGGTGCCGGTGATCGGTGACGCCGCGGGAGCCGGCCGCGCCGGGAAGGCGCTGGGGCGAGGGCGCTGTGGCGAGGGCGGCGCGCAAAGGGCGGAAATCACGGCTGACGGCGTTTGAACGCCTGGAGAATTCCGGGTGTGGTGATTCTTTTCCGGCCGGCGTGTATTCCGCGAAACGATTCGCCGTGCGGCCGGGCTCCTCGCAATTTCCGTTCGCGATCCGGAAGTGCGAGGGCCCGGCCACTGCGGTGGCGAGATCTCGGCCTATCGAGTACGGAATCCGGGAGCATCCTCAAGCCGGATTCCGCTCTCACCAGCTGGACGGGGTTGACCGTGCACGTCGCTCGCCGTCGATCAGGCTTGCGCCCTTTCGACCCCCAGGGCACGGTCCCTGCCGCCCTGAATACTTGCTGTGAACACAATCACACTGCCTGTCGGTGACAAAAGCAACCTGAGCGCGGTGATCTTCACAATTGCCAATTCCTGTCATGTGCGCAATTGCCAGGGAAAATCTTCGGCCTTACCGATCCTTGACCTTTTGCGACCAGCGGGATGGGGCAGGAGGCGCTCACCCTCCGCCGTCCGCGGCTCAGAGGCGGCGCAGGTACTGGCGGCAGACGTGGACGCGCGCGAACCTCTCACGCAGCTCCGCCTCGCGCGAGATGTCGGCGTGCAGGAACGCCATCACCGGCGCCGGTAGACCGTCCGGTGCGGCGAAACCTGCCGCGGGCTCGTCGCCGCCCTTGTACACGTGCAGGTAGCGGTGGTTCTCGGCGAAACCTGAGCGCACGTACCAGGCGTTCGCGGCCTCGTCCTCGCGGGTCCAGGCGTCGAGCGTGGTTGCTCCGGCAACCCTGACCTGCGGGATCGCCTCGTCGAGGAGCGCGGTGGCGATGCCCCGGCGGGCGTGGTCGGGGTGGACGGCGACGGTGTCGATCGTCGCCGCGTCGCCGTCGACCTCGACGTCGACAACCCCGCAGATCGTGCCGTCGTCCGCGACCGCCACCAGGCAGACCGCCGGGAGGTCGAACGACGTGCGGTGCTGTTTGACGTCGTCGTAGTACTGCGTGTCCAGGAAGGCGAGCACGCGGCAGCGGAGCCAGCCGGGCTCGTCGTCGGGCGTGTAGGGGCGCACGGTGAAGCTCACGGGAATCCCATCGTCGAAGGGCAGGCGAGTGCGGCGCACCCGGAGGTGCGCGACAGGCGAATCGCTCAGTTCGACGACATGGGCCGGAGTCTGCCCGACGGCGTCCTTGCCGGTCGACCCGTTACTTCGGCGCGGGTACCGGCCTCGGTGTGGTCGCCGGGCTCAGCGGCGGCGTGCGCGGCGTCGGGCGGCGCGCCAGACCAGCCAGACGGTGACCCCGACCGCCACGGTGCCCACGACCGCGAGGAGCGGGAGGGGCTCGATGCGCGGGCGCAGCGCGATCGGCCGGGTGAACGCCAGCACGCCCCAGCCGGACTGCGCTGCCCGGCGCCTGAGGACCCGGTCCGGGTTGACCACGAAGGCGTGGCCGACCGCGGCCAGCATCGGGGCGTCGGTGATGGAGTCGGAGTAGGCGAAGCTCCGAGCGAGGTCGTAGTCCTCGCTCACGGCGAGCCGGCGGACGCCGACCGCCTTGTTGTCGCCGTAGTTGTAGAAGTCGATCTCGCCGGTGAAGCGGCCGTCCCGCACCGTCATCTGCGTGGAGAGCACGTGGTCCGCGCCGAGCACCGCCGCGATGGGCTCCACGAGCACCGCGGCCGATGCCGACACCACCACGACGTCCCGGCCCGCCGCGTGGTGCTCCTCGATCAGCTCGACGGCCTCGGCGTAGACGTAGGGGTCGATGAGCTCGTGCACCGTCTCGGTGACGATCTGCCGGACCTTCTCCACGTCCCAGCCGGTGACGAGCGACGAGAGGTGTGCGCGCATCCGCTCGGTCTGGTCGGCGTCGGCGTTGCCGATCATGAAGATGAAGTGGGCATAGGCGCTCCGCAGCACGTCGGCGCGCGACAGCAGCCCGCCCGCGAGCAGCGGTCGGGAGAACGCCGCGGACGAGCTCGTGGCGATGATCGTCTTGTCGAGATCGAAGAACGCGGCGGTGCGCTGTGCGCGCGGCTGCGGTCGAGAAGCGATCTGGGGCACCTGCTCGGTCACGCGACGAGCCTAGCGGGGCCGCCCGCCGGAGCAGGGCTCCGTGCCGTGATTTCTTCCGCCCGGATGAAACTCGTCCGCCCGGACCACAGACCGTCCGCACGGCGCGACGGGCGTCGGAGCCCGACCACAGGCACTACTTCTCGCCGTCCGTGCACAGCCGCGCCGAGGTGCGCAGCACAGGGTGCGGCCTGGCGGCCAGCCTGGTCGAGGAGCCCGGGCGGAGTGCCCGGGACGGCGGCCGACCGGCTGCCGGTCCTGTGCCGGAGGGGGCGCGATGATCAGCACGACGGGTGGTGCCCGGCCGGAGCCGGGCCGCGTGATCGGCGTAGTCGGGGCGTGCGGCGGCGCGGGCACGTCAGTGGTGGCGGCGTGCGTCGCGCACGGCCTGCGCCGTGGTGGCGAGCGCGCCACGCTCGTGGATCTGGACGCGCACGCGCCGGGTACGGACCTGCTGCTCGGGGCCGACGACGGCCGCGGCGCGCGCTGGCCCGACCTCGTCGAGGCGCGCGGCGAGGTCGACGGGCTCGGCGTGGTCACGGCGCTGCCCCGCTGGGGCGCGGTACCCGTGCTGAGCGGCACGGCATCGGGGCCGCCGCCGGACGACGACGTGGTGCTCGGCGTGTGCCGCGGGCTCGTGCGCGCCGGCGAGACGCTCGTGCTCGACCTGCCGCGGCCTGGCGGCTGGGACAGTGCCACCCGGCGGAGCGGCGGCGGCTTTCCGGGCGAGGTGTCCGGTGGTGCCCGGGCGGTGCGGGCGCTCCTCGCGGCCTGCGAGACGGTGCTGCTCGTCGTCCCCCTGACCCTGTCCGCGGCCGTCGGCGCGCAGCGGGCGCGCGACGCCCTCCGCGCCGCGGACGTGACCGACGTGCGCGTGGTGGCACGCGGCCCCGCGCCCGGCACGGTCGACCCCGACGACGTCGCCGCCGCGCTCGGGCTGCCCACGATCGGGGTCCTCGGCCGGGACGCCGGGCTCGCACGGGCGATCGAGCGCGGCGAGGGTCCCGCCGTGGCGTACCGGACCGTGCTCGGCCGGTTCGCCGCCGACGTGGCGGCCACGCTGTGACCGCGCCCTCGGTCGAGCCGTCCCTGCTCGACGACGTCCGCGCGCGGCTCGCGACCGGGCGCGCAGGCGCGGACGCCGCCGTGCGTGCCGCCGTACGGGACTCCGGGCGCGTGCTCGGGTCCGACGCCCTGCGGGACCTGGAGCGGGCGGCCCGGGCCGAGCTCACCGGCGCCGGCCCGCTGCAGCCGTTCCTCGACGCGCCCGACGTCACCGACGTGCTGGTCAACGGCCCGCGCGACGTATGGGTCGAACGGGGCGCCGGTCTGGAGCGGGCCGCGGTCGACCTGGGGTCGGCCGCCGAGGTGCGGGCGCTCGCCGTCCGCCTGGCGGCGCTCGGCGGTCAGCGGCTCGACGACGCCTGCCCCACCGTGGACGCGCGCCTGCCCGATGGCACCCGGCTGCACGCCGTGCTCGAACCCCTGGCCGAGACGGGCGCCCTGATCTCCCTGCGCGTGCTGCGCACCCGCGCGTTCACGCTCGACGAGCTCGTGACCGGCGGCGCGCTGCCGCGGCAGTGGGCAGGCCTGCTGCGCTCCCTCGTGCGGAGCCGGGCGAACGTGCTGATCAGCGGGGGTACGGGCACCGGCAAGACGACGCTGCTCTCCGCGCTCCTCTCCCTGGTGCCGGACGGGGAACGCGTGGTGACCGTCGAGGAGGCGCGCGAGCTGCGACCCGCCCACCCGCACGTCGTGCACCTCGCCGCGCGGCGCGCCAACGTCGAGGGCGCCGGCGCCGTGGACCTGGCCGACCTGGTGCGGAACGCCCTGCGCATGCGGCCCGACCGGATCGTGCTCGGCGAGTGCCGTGGCGCCGAGGTGCGCGAGGTACTCATGGCGATGAACACCGGCCACGACGGCGGCTTCGCGACGCTGCACGCCAACGCCGTCGGCGTGGTGCCGGCCCGGCTGGAGGCGCTCGCGGGCCTGGCCGGGATGACCCGGGAGGCGGTGGCCGCGCAGGCGGTGGGTGCGCTGGACGTGGTCCTGCACCTGCGGCGCGGGCAGGGGACGCGGTACCTGGCGGAGATCGGGCTCGTGGGCAGAGCCCCGGACGGCGGGCTGGAGGTGCGCACCGCCGGGCGCTGGGACGGCAACGGCGGGTGGACGACGGATCCGAGCACGTGGAGCGAGCTGACGGGGAGGTACGGATCGTGCTGAGAGTCGTGGAATCGCTCGGCGTGGGTCTGCTCGTGGCGGCCGGCGTCTGGCTGGTGCTGGCGCGCGGTGGTCGGCGGCTGCGGGCGGTGCTCGCCGGACCGGGCGCGGGCGGTCCTGCGGCGGGAGTCGCCGTCGCCCCCGGTGCGGCTGGGCCGGTGACCGCCAGGTCGGGCCGCAGAGGTGCGGGCGGGCGGAGAGCGGGCAGGCCGGGAGCGGGCGGGCGGGCAGCGGGCGGGCGGGGAGCGGGCGGAGACGTCCGCGTCGTCGTGCTGCAGGTGGTCGCGCTGCTCAAGGCAGGTTCGCCGCCCGGTGCCGCGTGGTCGCGCGCCGCGGGGGTGGGCGTCGACCTTGCGGGTGTGCCCGACGTCGACGCGCTGGGCCGGGTGCTCGGCCCCCGGCACGCGGAGGCGGTGGTCGCGGCGACCAGGCTCGCGCTCGACGTCGGGGCACCGCTCGGCCGGGTGCTGGAGCAGGTCGCGGCAACCCTGGTCGCGGAGGCCGAGGCGCAGGCCGAACGGGCCGCGGCGCTCGCCGGTCCGCGGACCACGGGTCGGCTGCTCATGTGGCTGCCGGTCGCGGGTGGGTTTCTCGGGTGGGTGCTCGGCGCCGACCCGGTGGGCACGGCCACGGACGGCGGCGTCGGAACCGGGGCTCTGGTGGCCGGTGCGGTGCTGCTCGTGGTGGGGCGGGTCTGGTCGGACCGGCTGGTGGCCACGGCGGGCGGGGCGGAACGGCCCGGCGTCGACGTCCAGGTGGTGCTGGAGCTGCTGGCGGCCGCGATGCGGTCCGGGGCGGGGGTGCCGCGCGCGCTGCAGGCGGTGGGCGCCGCCGTCGACGGTCCCGACGGTCAGGTGCTCACCCGCGCGGCACACGCACTCGTGCTCGGCTCCGCCTGGGAGCGGGCGTGGGCCCATGCGCCGGAGGCGCTCGGCCCGGTGGTGCACGCGCTGCGGGGTGCGTGGCTCGACGGCGCCGCGCCGGGCGAGGCGTTGCGTGCCGCCGGGGCGGAGGTGCGGCACGTGCGGAGCGCGGCGAGCCGGACCGCCGCGGCACGGCTCGGGGTGCGGCTCGTGCTGCCGCTGGGCGTCTGCTACCTGCCGGCGTTCGTGCTGGTGGGCCTGGTCCCGGTGCTGTTGGCCCTGGGTATCGACCTGCTCGCGGGCTGAGTCGGGACACGGGCGCCGGGTGGCCGGCACCCGACGAGAGATGAGGACTTCGGCGCGCTCAGGTGCGCCGGTGCCGTCCGCCGTACGGCGGACGGGGCCCGTCGCGACGGGCCGTACAGGGTGCCCGCGAGCAGGCCGGGAGGCGTGCGAGCGGGCGGAGCAGAAGGAGCAGACATGACGATCACGACAGCGGTTGCCTGTCCCGAGCCGGACGACCGGTCGCGGACGGAGGCCGACGGGCGCGAGTCGGAGCGGGGGCTGGCCACGGCCGAGTACGCGATCGCGACGCTCGCCGCGGCCGCCTTCGCGGGCGCGCTGATGGCAGTCCTCAAGGGCGGTGACGTGAAGTCGATGCTCACGTCGCTCATCCAGTCGGCGCTGACGGCCGGCTGATCCATGGCGGAGCGTGAGTCGGAACGCGGCACGGTCACGGCCGAGCTGGCCATCGGGCTGCCGGTCGTCGTCCTCGTGCTCGTCGCCGTGCTCACCCTCGTGGCCGCGTCCACGGCGCAGATGCGCGCCCTGGACGCGGCCCGCGCGGGGGCGCGGGCGGTGGCGATCGGGGAGCAGGGCGACGCCGTGGCTGCGGTCGTCGCGCGGGTGGGCGGGCCCGAGGCCGAGATGTCGCTCGCGCGGGAGGGCGAGTGGGTGCGGGTGACCGTCACGCGGCCGGTCTCGGGCGGCTGGGTGTCCGGCCCGCTGCGGGCCACGGGGACGGCGGCGGCCTGGGTGGAGCCGTGAGGTCGGTCGACGGCCCCGGGCGGGGCAGCGCGGGGCACGGCTCCGCGCGCGGCGGCGTCGGGTGTGATCCCGAGCGCGGCGCCGGCACCGTCCTGGTGCTCGGGATCGTCGCCGCGGCGCTGCTTCTCGCGGTCGGCATCGCTGCGCTCGGCGCGGCCCAGAGCGCGCGCGGCACCGCGCAGGCGGCGGCCGACCTCGGGGCGATCGCCGGCGCGACCGCACTGCGCGACGGGTTCGACCCGTGCGGGACGGCGGGCGCCGCCGTCGCGCGCAACGGTGCGGAGATCGCGTCGTGCGAGGTGCTCGGGGGAGGGGTGGTGCGGGTCGCCGCTGCGCGCGCGGCGGTCGGGCCGGCCGGGGAGCTCGGCGGCGCGCTCGGGTCGGCACGAGCCACGGCGCGGGCCGGTCCCCGGGAAAAGGGGATGACGTGGAACCCCGACGGATCGTAGTATCACTGCTATGGATGGTATGGAGAGTGCGATGACTGCACAGGACCGACCTCCGCCGTCGGGCGACGTGGCGCTCGACGTGCGTGACCTACGGATGAGATACGGGACGAAGGACGTGCTCAAGGGCGTGTCCTTCACGGCGCAGCGCGGCGAGGTCGTCGCCCTGCTCGGGCCCAACGGCGCCGGCAAGACCACCACGATCGAGATCCTCGAGGGCTTCCGCATGCGGTCGGCCGGCGAGGTCTTGGTGCTCGGGCAGGACCCGGCGCACGGCGACGAGGCATGGCGCGCACGGCTGGGCGTCGTGCTCCAGTCATGGCGGGACCACAGCCGGTGGCGGGTGCGGGACCTGCTCGGATACCTCGCACGGTTCTACCTCCCCTACTCGACCGCCGAGGTGTCGCGGCCGTGGGACGTGGACGAGCTGATCACGGTGGTCGGCCTCGCGGAGCAGACCAACGCCAAGGTCCAGACGCTCTCGGGCGGGCAGCGGCGCCGCCTCGACGTGGCCATCGGGATCGTCGGGCGTCCGGAGCTCGTGTTCCTCGACGAGCCGACGGCGGGCTTCGACCCGCACGCCCGGCGCGAGTTCCACGACCTGGTGCACCGGTTGGCCGACTTCGAGAACACGACGGTCCTGCTCACGACGCACGACCTCGACGAGGCCGAGAAGCTCGCGGACCGGATCCTCGTGCTCGACGGGGGTGTGGTCGTCGCCAACGGGTCGGCGGAACAGCTGGCCCGCGAGCTGACCACCCAGGCGGAGGTGCGCTGGACGTCCGAGGGGCACCGGAACATCCACGCGGTGACCGAGGGTGATCCCACCGCGTTCGTCCGCCGGCTGCTGGCGGGTGACCCCGACGTCAGCGAGCTCGAGGTCAAACGGGCCAGCCTCGAGGACACCTACATGGCGCTGGTGCACCGGGCCGAGACCTACCGGCCGGAGTCGGACGGCGCGGTGTCGGACGACGCAGGGTCGGACTACGCCGAGCCGCCGGCGGGGCAGGGCCGGACCGACCGGGCCGAGCAGAGCGAGGGAGTGCAGTCATGACCGCGACCGCGACCGCCGACAGGCGCACGCAGAATGACGCGCGCCGGGCTGCCGTCCGGGCCGGGCTAGTCCGGGGCTGGCTCGAGACCAAGTACTCGGTCACGAGCGCGAGCGACCTCGTCTGGATCCTCGCGTTCCCGGTCATCTACGCGGTGGTCCTGCTGTTCATGCGGGGCAGCACCGTCCCTGGCACCGACTTCGCGCTGGGTGCCATGGTGCTGCCGAGCCTGGTCGGCATGAGCATCGCGTTCGGCGGGCTGACCGGCCCCGCCAGCACGATCGCCGTCGACCGGGAGGACGGGACGCTGCTCCGGGCCAAGGCGACGCCCAACGGGATGCTGGGCTACCTGGTCGGCAAGATCCTGATGTTCGCGCTGACCACCCTGGTGGGCCTGATCGTGCTGGTCATCCCCGCCGTCACTGTCGCGGGAGAGCTGCGGCTCGACGGCCGCACCGTCGTCCTGCTGACGCTGGTCTTCCTGGTCGGGATGGTCGCCACCGTGCCGATCAGCGTGGCGCTCGGGTCGCTGTTCAGGAGCGCCTCGCAGACGGGGCTGCTGTTCCTGGGTTCCATGCTCCTGATCGTGCCGTCCGGGATCTTCTACCCGATCACGGCGCTGCCCGAGTGGCTGCAGTGGGTGGGACAGGTGTTCCCGTACTACTGGCTCGGGCTGGGCGCCCGGTCGGCGATGCTTCCCGAGAGCATGGTCACGGCGGAGATCGGCGAGTCGTGGCGCACGGCCGAGATGTTCGCGGTGCTCGGTCTCTGGGCGGTTGTGGGTATGGTGCTCGCGCCGATCGTGCTTCGCAGGATGGCCCGGCGGGAGTCGGGTTCCACGGTGGCGGCGGCGCGGGAGCGTTACATGGCCAAGGGGTACTGAGCTGGTGGGGGAGCAGTCCGACGTCGTCCACAACCGCATAGCGATGCTGCGTGCCGAACGCGGTATCTCGCGGCGGGAGCTCGCCGACGCGCTCGGCGTGCACTACCAGACCGTGGGCTACCTCGAACGGGGCGAGTACAGCCCGTCGCTGTTCCTCGCGCTGCGCATCGCGGAGTACTTCGGCGTGGCGGTCGAGGTGGTCTTCTCGACGAGCCCGTTCAAGCGGCTGGGCGAGTAGTCCTCGCCGCGGGGAGGCGTACCTCCCCGCGGCAGGCGCGCGTCACCGCGGCACGACCACCCGGGTCTCGGGCAGGAGCGCCGACCGGGTGACGTCGGCGGCGTCCGGCACCAGGCTGTGGCCGGGTGTGAAGCTCGTCATCGGACCGGACACGGGCAGGTTCAGCGTCGTGGCGCCGAGGTCGACCGAGTACTGCGTCGCCGCGCGGTCCACGGTCACGGTGGCGCCCCGGTCGGTGCCCATGACCACGAGCCCGAGCTGGTGCCCGGCGGGGACGACCAGGTCGTTCGTCTGCATCTCGACGGTCACGGTGTGCGTGCCGGCACCGTCGAGGCGGGCCCAGCCGCGACCCAGCACCTGGAGCTCCGTGGACCCGATGTTCCGGACCACGTCGCGGTAGCAGGCGTCGTCGACCCCGGCGGACTCGCCGTAGCAGGACTCGGTGCCGAGGGTCGTCGCGCCCTCGCCACCGGTGAGCACCCGGTCCATCACGCCGTAGTCGACGAGCCCCACCGTGATCTGGCCGGTCGGTGCGCCGTGGGTGACGGTCGTCGTCACCGATGCCGCCCCTGAGAGCCGCAGGTCGTCCGTCAGCGTGCCGGTGCGGAAGAGCAGCCGGTTCGGGTTGGTGCCCGCGGTCAGAGCGGTGTTGAAGGTCTGGTTCGGGGCGTTCACCCAGCCGGCGTCGGCCGCGCGGCCGCGTGCGCCGAGCGCGAGGCTGCCGTCCGCACGCGGCCGCAGCCGTGCGGTGCGGTCCGTGACGGGCCAGGTGTCCGAGGTGACGACCTCGTTCGGGGCGACCTCGACCCGCACCGCGGGCTCGTCGGTGATCTCGTTGTCCACACCGAGCAGCTCGTGGTCGAACCAACGGTGCAGGGTGTCGACCCACTCGGCCCGGTCCGAGTCGAACGGGTCGACGTGCCCCAGCCGCGTGAGCCACAGCTTGCGCTCCACGCCCTGCTCGCCGAGCGCCGTCCACCAGCGGGAGAAGTTGGGGGTGTCGACGTTGGTGTCCTGCGCGCCGTGCACGACGAAGACGCTGGCGGTGACCTGCGAGGCGTCGAACATGGAGCCGGAGCGGTAGTCGCGTTCGGCCCAGAAGGCGTTGTGGGCGCCGGACGCGTCGTCGGCCGCCGTGTTCAGTGCCTCGGTGATCGCCGAGCAGTCCGTCGCGACGTGCCGGCCGCCGGCCACGTAGCCCATGAGGAATCGCGGGTAGTTCGCCGAGAAGGGGAGGCCCTGCGCCCGGTCGTAGTCGTACCAGGAGCTGATCGCGCCGATCGGCACGATCGTCTCCAGCCCCTCGACGCCGGTCGCGGCGACGCCGTTGGCGAGCGTGCCGTCGTAGGACTTGCCGATCATGCCGGTCTTCCCCGTGGTCCAGTCGGCGACCACGGGCTCCCCGGTGTCGGGGTCCACCGCCGTCGCCCTGCCGTTCAGCCAGTCCACCACGGCCTTCACCGAGAGCACGTCGGAGGGCCCGCCATGGTCCGTACAGCCCGTGGACCAGCCGGTCCCGGCCATGTCCACCGCCACGTACGCGTATCCGCGCGGCACGAACCAGTTGTCGTAGTAGAGCGGGAACAGCGCCGGGTCCCCGGCCGCGTCGTACTGCTTGAGCTCGCTCTCGTTGCCGCGGCCGCAGCATGTGTAGTACGGGCTGGCGTCCATCACGACGGGCACCTCGGCGACGCCGTCGAGCTCGGCGGGGCGGATGATGTCGGCGCGGATCTCCTCGGCGTCGCCGTCGCCGTCCAGGTCCGGCGCGATCACGTTCACCGACTCGCGGACCGCGCCCGCGTAGTCGTAGACGGGGGCCGTGACGCCGTCGTCGTCGAGGACGTACGGGGTCTCGGCCGGAATCTCGGCGGCCGGCACTTGAGGGGCCGGCGCTTCAGCGGCCGGAGTCTCGGCGGCCGGCGCCTCAGCCGCGGGAACTGTTGGAACCGCCGCCGCGGGAACCGTTCCGGCGGCCAGGGCCAGTCCCGTGAGTGCGGCGACGACGGCGGCGGCGACCTGCTTCGCCCGGACGTGGTGGACTCGCATCGGCGTGCTCCCTCGCGACGAACGGCTTGGTCCGGGGGAACATATCGGGTGAATGTCGCATAAGGAAGGCTGCGCGGTTACGTCGGGGTAAGCGTCGCTACGGCGTCGGCAGGTCGCCCGCCGGCGTCGCCGCCCGCGGGTCGTGGGACAGCACGGCGTCCAGGAGCCGCACCGCGGCGTCCTTGTGGAGCGGCGCGTTGTAGTTGCCGCACTTGGGCGACTGCACGCACGCCGGGCAGCCGTCCGCGCAGGGACAGGCCGCGATCGCGTCGCGGGTCGCCCGCAGCCACGTCGCGCCCAGGTCGTAGGCCCGTTCCGCGAAGCCCGCGCCGCCCGGGTAGGCGTCGTAGACGAACACCGTGGCCTCACCGGTGTCGGGGTGCAGCTCGGTCGAGACCCCGCCGAGGTCCCAGCGGTCGCACGTCGCGAGCAGCGGCAGCAGCCCGATCGAAGCGTGCTCCGCCGCGTGGAGCGCGCCCGGCGCCTGCTCGGGCGAGATGTCCGCGGCCCGCAGCACGAACTCCGGGACCGACCACCAGACCGCGACCGTCCCGAGGGTGTGCTCGGGGAGCTCGAGCTGCTCCGTCCCCAGCACCTGCATGTCCGGGACACGACGGCGCTGGAAGCTCACCACCTGCGACGTCACCTCCACGGGGCCGAGCCCCCACGTCACCGGTCCCCACTCGCGGGTGACCAGGTCGTGGCCGGGACCGTCGTCTTCCTGGGCCGCCGCGGGGCCGCCGTCAGGCGACTGGTCCCACCCCTCGATCGCCACCGACATGACCGACCGCGACCACGTCCCGTAGTCGAGCCGCCGCCGCTGCACGACGGCGGTGTGGTCGGTCAGGTCGAGGTGCGCCACCACGTAGGTGGTGCCCTGGTGCACGTAGACGGCGCCGTCGTGCACCTGACCGTCCGCGGAGGCCGCGTCGACCGTGCCGAGCATCCGGCCCGTGCCCTGTTCGACCACGCGCACGGGCGTGCCGCCCGCGCCGCGCAGGTCGGTCAGACCCGCGGCGGGCTGGTGGTGGGTCCAGTACCACCCGGAGGTCCGACGCCGGAGCGCGCCCCGGGCGACCAGCACGTCGAGGATCCCGCGCACGTGGCCGGCGTCGCCGAACGCCGCGAGGTCCTCGGACCGCAGCGGGGCTTCCTGGGCCGCCGCGCACAGGTGCGGCGCCAGCACGTGCGGGTTCGCCGGATCAAACACCGTGGCCTCGAGCGGGGCGTCGAACACGGCCTCCGGGTGGGTCACGAGGTAGGTGTCGAGCGGGTCCTCGCGCGCGACGAAGGCGACCAGGCCGTCCGCTCCGGCCCGCCCCGCGCGGCCCGCCTGCTGCCACAGCGACATGCGGGTGCCGGGCCAGCCCGCGATGAGCACCGCGTCGAGGCCGGAGATGTCCACGCCCAGCTCCAGCGCGTTGGTGGTCGCCAGGCCGAGCAGCTCGCCCGTGCGCAGGGCCTGCTCCAGCTCGCGGCGCTCCTCGGGAAGGTAGCCGCCGCGGTAGGCGGCGATCCGGCGGCCGGCCTCGGGTGCGGAGTGCCGCAGGTGGTCGCGGGCCTGCTGGGCCACCGACTCCGCCCCGCGCCGCGACCGCGTGAACGCGAGGCTGCGGGCGCCGGCCTCGGCGAGGTCGGCCAGCAGGTCGGCGACCTCCGCGGTGGCCGACCGGCGCGGATGCTCCGGCGGCGCGGTGGTCGCGACGGGGTCGGCCTCCGAGTCTTCGCCGGGCAGCGCCCAGGGGTCGGGCTCGTTGGGGTCGGCGCGTTGCATCGAGATCGGTTCATCCCGGGGCCCGCCGGAGGCCTCCGCGGCAGCACCGTCCACAGGCGGGCGCCAGGAGGCGATCTCCGGCGGCTGCCACAGCACCACGGTCCGGCGTCCCGACGGCGAGGCGTCCTCGGTGACGGCCGTGACGTCGTCGGGCGACACCCCGATGAGACGGGCCGCGCTGACGGCGGGCTCCGCCGTCGTCGCCGAGGCGACCACGAACGTGGGCGAGCCCTCCCCGTACCGCGCCGCGAGCCGCGCGAGCCGGCGCAGCACCAGCGAGACGTGCGCGCCGAAGACGCCGCGGTACGCGTGCCCCTCGTCGACGACGACGTACCGCAGCCCCTTGAGCAGCCGTGACCAGCGACGATGGTTGGGCAGCAGGGCGTAGTGCAGAAAGTCGGGGTTGGTCAGGACGACGTCGGCGTGGTCCTGGACCCAGGACCGCTCCTCGCGCGAGGTGTCGCCGTCGCACGTGGCGACGCGCACGTCGCGCGTGCCGGCCGCGTCGAGGACGCGTTCGAGCGCGCTGAGCTGGTCGGCGGCCAGCGCCTTGGTGGGGCTGAGGTAGATGGTCGTGGGCCGCACGTGCGCCGAGGCGATGTTCCCGGGGTCGAGGGTCGCGGCGGCCGCCGCGGTACGGACCGCCGACAGTGCGGGCAGCCAGAACGCGAGCGACTTGCCCGACCCTGTGGACGTGGCCAGCGCGGTGTGCCGACCCCGGTGCACCAGGTCGGCGGCCACGGCCTGGTGCGTCCACGGCCGGTCCACGCCGAGCCTCCGGTACCCCTGCACCACGGTCGCGTCCGCCCAGTCTGGCCAGTCCGCGTGCTCGGCCGTGCGCTCCGGGAACGTGCGCGACGCCGTCAGCCGCTCGGCGCGCGCGCCACCGGCGAGGAGCACGTCGAGGAGGGGGTGAGTGGGGACGTCGGGCACGCAGGACAGTGTCGCACCCGGGTGTGAGGCGGTGAGCAGACAGGTCTTGGTTCCTTGCTGTCCAAGTAATGCGTGCGCTCTGGTCATGCATCGGTGCTGTTTCTTGCGTGAAACTCATTTCACCCGGGGATTCGCCTGGTGAGTGACGGTTTTGTGGCTTCTCAGGCGATACATTCCGAACGCCATCCTCCCCACTCCACCCGGAGCGCAGCCATGTCACGGTCGTTCGGAGATCGCTCCCAGTTGCGACGGGCGTTCTCATCACTCCTTGCTTTCGGCGCTGCGGGTGCCCTAGTCGTCGGGCTGGCAGTAGAGCCTGCCGCCGCAACAGCTGTCGCAGATGCATCCGTGGAGACGCCCCGGTTCGTTCAGGAGGGCACCCCCGCCGACAACGGTGGCCAGGCGGTGCCATGGGGCGCCGGTCTCGGCCTCAGGGCGGACGACGACACTACGTACGCATGGGAACTGCCTCCCGGTGTGACGCACACAGCGGTCTCGGCCGGCAGCACGGGAAGCGCTGTGATCACAATGTTCTTGCGCAGCGACGGCCGAGTCGTCGGGTTGGTGGACGACGATCGACAGTCGCAACCCGTGGTCCCCGAGCTTCCCGACGGCCTTGACTACACAGCGGTGTCCGCAGGACAGAACGGCGCGAGCTTCCTCCTTCGCTCAGACGGTGCGCTCGTCACGGTGCTCCGGCCAAACGTGCTGACGCCGCAAGTGCCGGCTCTGCCTGCCGGAATGTCCTACGGCGCGGTCGACGTCGGACTGGCTGGTGCCTATGCCGTCAGGTCGGACGGGCAGATTGTCGGCATCAAAGCCGGGTGGTCCAGTTCACTCCCCTTGACGTGTACCGATGCGTTCATACCGCCAGCGGGGATCAAGTACACGGCTATCAATGCGGACCATCTCAGCTGGGCCGCGGTTCGTTCGGACGGCGCCGTCGTGTACTGCCGCTACGGCAGCAGTAGCGCCCAGGTGGTCACGCCGGCCGCGGGCACTCGTTTCGTGGGCGTTGACGTTGCGCGCGGCCCGGACGGTAACGCTCAGGGGTTTGGGTACGCCCTTCGCGACGACAACGTCATCGTTGGTTTCGGGTCCGCTCCCGAGCCCCCTGCTGTCCCGGCCGGACGAGCTGTGGTCGGCCTTTCCGCACACGTTACGTACCCCACTGCGGAGCACGGTTCTGGCGGCGCCGCGGTTCTCGACGACGGGACGGTCCTGACGTGGGGTGGAGCCGAGGCCGCTCCGCCGCCCGATCTTCCCGGCCCGCTCGGTGCGGTCGCAGTCTCCGAGTACGGATCGGAGAAGTGGCTCATCCGAGCCGGCAACGCGGCAGCGGTCGAGCTGGAGGTCACGTCACCTACCACTGTCAACTACAACCAGCTGACCGACGTCGAGGTGGCTGTCAGGGCAGGGGACGGGACGTCGCCATCCGGCTGGGTGCGCCTCGGAGACGTGCGCGATGACGGCACCACGTGGTGGGGAGATCCCAAGAAGGTCGTGGACGGTCGCGTGGCGTTCACCTTTCGCGGTTCCCCGGCGGGCACGTACCGCCGCGCGCTGAGGTTTGACGGCCCGCCGTTCACGACCGCCGTGCTTCCGGTCGACTTCGTCGTGCAGTCGCAGAGGCCCTCGACGCTGACTGTCGATATGCCAGAGTCCTGGAGCGTGGGTGAGTCCGGCGTCTACGTGCAGACCCACGTGACAGCCGAAGGCGGTGTCTCGACCGAGGAGGGCTCGGTCAGGGTGATTGCCGAAGCCACCGGTGAGGCGCTGAGCACAAGCTCCTATGAGGGGCGCCTGAAGATCGATACGAGCGTGCTCCCCGTCGGTGGCAGGCAGCGGGTCCGTGTCGACTATCGGTCCGAGGGACCGGCTGCTTCGACATCATGGGTGGGCACGGTGACGGTCCTGCCTACGCCAGAGACAGCGACGACTGCAGAGTCCGAACTGGTCGCCGACTATGCGGACTACAGCGCACTGCTCGGCGTCGACGTGTCGGTCAGGACCCGCGACGGCTCACGCCTGGGGGTCGGCAGCTTTGAGATCCTTGCTTCGGACGGCACAGTGCTGGGTTCGTCCGGTCAGCTCTGGGACGACGGCTCGGGTGTTCTGACCGACCTGGTGTACGTGCATCTCGACAAGATGCCGCCTGGCGAGCACCCGGTCACGGTTCGCTGGGTCCCGACCCCCGACTGGGACCTTGCTCATCCCACGGGTGAAACGCTGCCCTCCCAATGGTCCGGAACACTGACGATCCGCAAGGCCCCCACCTCGATCCGTATCGCCACCTCCAACAGGTTCGAGTATGGCCGGGACACCTCCGTCGGTGTCACGGTCGTTCCCAGCACCATTACTGATGTCGAAGGCGAGCTCGTGGCCAAGATCGATGGTGTGGAGGTCGGTCGCGCCGACCGTATTGGTACCTCCGGCGCCAGCGTGTCCGTTCCGGTGCTGCTGAGTGGCGTGTCCGCGGGTACTCATCAACTTGAGATCTCGTACCTCGGATCGGACCTTCTGAAGCCGTCCGCTGTATCCCAGCAGATCGAGGTGGCTCGAGCGGCTTTCTCGGCTCCTGCCGTCACTATCGTCGGGACAGCCCAGGTCGGCGCAACGCTCACCGCGAACCGAGGAACGTGGACACCGGTCCCTTCCTCGACGACATATCTGTGGATGGCCGATGGTGTACCGATCGCCGGCGCCACGAGGTCGAGTCTCGCTGTTCCCGAGTCAGCGCTGGGCAAGCGAATCAGCGTGGCCGTGACCGGGGCTCGTGCGAACTACACGAACCTGACGCGAACGAGCACCCACACGGAGCCGGTTCTGGGCGTCTTCGTCCCGTCGAGGCTGCCCTCCGTCGCCGGCACGGTACAGGTCGGTAAGACCCTCACCGCCAACCGCTGGACCTGGTCCCCGACACCCACAGCGGTCACGTATCAGTGGCGTCTGGACGGCAAGGCGGTCTCGGGCGCGACGTCGAAGACCTGGACGGTCCCGGCGTCAGCCAAGGGCAAGAAGGTGTCGGTCGCGATCACGGGGTCGAAGACGGGCTACACCTCCAAGACCCTCGTGAGTCCCGCGACGGCGGCCGTGAAGGCTGGTGCGTTTGTCGCGCCGGCGACCAAGATCACGGGTACTACCAAGGTCGGTTCCACCCTCAAGGCCGTGCGTGGCACGTGGACCCCGCAGCCGTCGACGGTGAAGTACCAGTGGAAGGTCGGGGGCGTCGTGGTCAAGGGTGCGACGAACTACTTCTTCAAGGTGCCGGCCTCGGCGAAGGGCAAGCGGGTCGCCGTCGTGGTCACCGGTTCCAGGACGGGCTACGTGACCAAGACCGTCACCAGTGCACTGACGAGTGCGATCCGTTGATGCGATTCGCAAGGACTCCAGGTAACCCCACGAGCGAGGAGATATCCGTGCGTCATACGGACGAGGGCGCGTCATGTCGCGCGCCGATGCCCGCATTCATCGCAGGAGCGGTGACCGCCGCGCTGATCGCTGCGGCGTTCCCGGCCACGGCGACGGCGCAGGAAGCGCCCCGCACCGAGCCTGCCGGGACCCAGGAGACCGGGAGCACCTACATCGACCATTTTGTGCAGGAGGGAACGCCCGCGCCGGTCGGTGGGCGCTTCATCCAGCTCGATCCGTTCTCCATCGAAGGCCCGTCGTACTCGATGACCAAGGGCGGCTTGTATCCGTTCTCCGATGAGATGAACGTCCCGGGCGGTGTGCTGGACACGGCATTCGTGTCGTCCGGCCAGAAAGCGGCGGTCTACCGGAGTGATGGCTCGATCGAACAGTTCGACGATTCCGCCTACTGGATGCCGGACGTGCCAGCCGAGAGCGGCGTCCTCAGCATGGCGGGCAGCTCGAGCTTCGGGTCCGCCTTCGTCGTGACGGGTGACGGCGAGCTCACGACCAGCTACTGGGAGTGGCAGCAGATCCTTCCAGAGGACCCGCAGGGTCTCGGGTACTCCGCCGTCGCCGCGGGCGACGACCTCTTCTACGCGCTTCGCGGCAACGGCGAGGTCGTCGGATTCGCCAAGCCGGTCGACGAGTCGCGACTCAGGTGTCAGGACCACTGGATCCCGGCCGAGGGCACGCGGTACACGGCGATCAGCGCGGCGGGCGGGAGCTGGATGGCGCTGCGGTCCGACGGCGCCGTCGTGACCTGTGGTTATGCGGAGGGGGCAGATCCCTACGTCGGCGAGGTCCACGCCGCTCCGGCCGGTTCCACGTACGTGGGAGTCGACGCCGGCCGGGTCTACGGACTGGCGACGTCCAGCGCCGGCGCTGTCTCTGCGATCGGTACCGCCGACCTGGTCCCATCGCAGCCGCCGGCCGGGTCCCACGTGGTCGGGCTGTCCGCGGGAGCAAGGACCGGGGCATACATCCTGAGCGACGGCTCCCTCACGACGTGGGGCGAGCCACTACGACTGCCGGACTTTCCCACCGGCACCGATCGGTTCATCGCCATCAGCGAGACCGCAACCGGTGACACGTACGCGATCTGGGCGCACGAGGTCCTCGACCTGGACATCGAGGTGAGGGTCCCCGCCAGCGTGCGGATCGGTCAGCGGGTCGATGCCGAGGTCGAGGTCACGTACGACGGCACGTACCGCCCGGAAGGGCGGCTCTGCCTGGTGGACCTCAGTGAGTCGACCGATGCGCAGTGCACCTTTCCGCTGACTGACGGGACGGCCACCATCCCGATCGAGACCGATGTGAGCATGTCCAGCACGGTGCAGCAGCCGGGCACCAGGGAGTTCGGCTTCGGCTTCATCAATCCGCTCGGACGGTTCACGTACACGACCGCCACCTTCGAGGTGCTCCCGCCCGCTGCCACGCGGCTGATGGCCACGGTGCCGTCGACCTACCGGCCGGGCTCCGCGGTGACGGCCACCTTCGAGCTCGACGTCGAGGACGACACTGTCCCCGCCGGGTCGGTTGTTCTTCGGGCGATCATCGGCGAGGACGACGACGACCTGGGATACACCGACGACGACGTGAACCTTGGTTACGCGCGCATCGAGTCGACCGATCCAGCAGTGATGACGATCGACTCGGATGCCTTGCCGGACGGCCAGTACACGCTGAAGGCGAAGTACGCGCCTGACATGGGTTCGGGCTGGTACGCCCCGACCGCTCCGGCGCAGTGGCGAGGAACGCTGACGGTCGGGTCGAACTTCGTGGCCAGCCGGTCCCCCTCCGTCGCGGGCACCGTCCAGGTTGGCAAGACCCTCACGGCCAATCGCTGGACCTGGACCCCGACGCCCACGACGGTGAAGTACCAGTGGCGTCTCGACGGCAAGTCCGTCTCCGGCGCGACGTCGAAGACCTGGACCGTCCCGGCTTCGGCCAAGGGCAAGAAGGTGTCCGTGGCGATCACGGGGTCGAAGACGGGCTACACGACCAAGTCCCTGGCGAGCCCCGCGACGGCCGCCGTCAAGGCTGGCGCGTTTGTCGCGCCGGCGACGAAGATTACGGGCACGCTCAAGGTCGGTTCCACGATCAAGGCCGTGCGGGGCACGTGGACGCCGCAGCCGTCCACGGTGAAGTACCAGTGGAAGGTCGGCGGCGTCGCGGTCAAGGGCGCGACGAACTACTTCTTCAAGGTGCCCGCCTCCGCCAAGGGCAAGCGGGTCGCCGTCGTGGTCACCGGTTCGAGGACGGGCTACGTGACAAAGACGGTGACCAGCGCGTTGACCAGCGTGGTCCGCTGACGAAGTTCGCGTCATTCTTCAGGTAACACCTCACCAGCGAGGAAACTCTATGCACGCTACGGACAACAGGGCTTCACGCCGTGCGACGACGCAAGCCGTCCTTGCCGGAGCAATGACGGGCGCGCTCATTGCAGGAATGTTCCCGTCCACGGCGACCGCGCAGGACATCTCAGGAAGCGAGGCTGCAGACACCCAGGCAGCGGATAACACCTACATCGACCGCTTCGTCCAAGAGGGCACCCCGGCACCGGTTGGCGGGCGCCTCATCCAGATCGATCCGTTCTCTATCGAAGGCGCGTCGTACTCGATGACGAAGGGCGGCGGGTATCCGTTCTCCGGTGAGATGAGCGTCGAGGACGGTGTGCTGGACACGGCATTCGTATCGTTCTCCCGGAGCGCAGCGGTCTACCGGAGCGATGGCTCGATCGAACAGTTCGACGACGGCGGCAACTGGATGCCGGACGTGCCGGCCGAGAACGGCGTCCTCAGCATGGCAGGTAGCTCGAGCTACGGGTCCGCGTTCGTGGTGACAGGTGACGGCGATCTCACAACCGCCTTCTCGGGGTGGCAGGAGATCCTTCCCGAGGATCCGCAGGATCTCGGCTACTCCGCCGTCGCTGCCGGCGACCATCTGTTCTATGCGCTCCGCGGTAACGGAGAGATCGTCGGTTTCGCCATGCCCGTCGACAGGCCGCGTCTCAGGTGCCTCGACCACTTGGTGCCGGTCGGCGGGACTCGGTACACGGCGATCAGCGCGGCGGGCGGGAGCTGGATGGCACTCCGATCTGATGGTGCTGTCGTGACGTGCGGTTACGCACAAGGCCCGGACCCCTACGTCGGTGAGGTCCATACTGCTCCGAGCGGCTCGACATTCGTAGGCGTCGACGCAGGCAGGGTCTACGGACTGGCCACCTCGACCACAGGCGCGGTCATGTCGTTCGGCTCCACCACCCTGGTTCCGCCGCAGCCGCCGGATGGATCTTCGGTCGTCGGGCTCTCAGCGGGAGCCAGGACGGGCGCTTACATCCTGAGCGACGGCTCTTTGACGACGTGGGGCAAGCCGCTCACCATGCCCGACCTACCTGCGGGAACAGATCGATTCATCGCGATCAGCGAAGACCCGTGGGGTAGCACGTACGCTATCTGGGCACATGAAGTCCTGGATCTGAGCATCAACGTCACCGTTCCGGAGAGCGTGCGGATCGGTCAGCCGGTGAACGCACGGGTCGAGGTTGCTCTCGACGGCGTCTATCGTCCGGACGGAAAACTCTGTCTTGTGGACTACAGCGAACGCACGGACGCACTGTGCGCGTTCGAATTATCGGATGGCGTAGGTACGATCCGGCTCGAGACGGACGAAAGCATCGCGAGCTCGATCCAGGGACCCGGCACTCGCAAGTTCGGCTTCGGTTTCATCAGCCCGATAGGCCGGTTCACCTACACGACAGCGACGTTCGAGGTGCTCCCGCCGGCAGCTACGCAACTCGCGGCAGACGTGCCGGCCAGCTATCCACCGGGTAGTGATGTCACCGCGTCCTTCATCGTGAACGTTGAAGACGAGACGGTTCCCGTCGGCGAAGTCTTGCTGCGAGCAGTCATCGGAGAAGATGACGATGACCTCGGATACACGGGCGACGACGTGAATCTCGGCTATGTGAGTGTGAGATCGACCGATCCGGTCGTGGTGGACATCGACTCGAACGCCTTGCCGGACGGGCAGTACGCCATCAAGGCGAAGTACATCCCCGAGAGCCGATTCTATGGTTGGTATGCCCCGACCGCTCCGGCGCAGTGGCGAGGGACGCTGACCGTCGGGTCGAACTTCGTGGCCTCCCGGTCCCCCTCCGTCGCCGGCACCGTCCAGGTCGGCAAGACCCTCACTGCCAACCGGTGGACCTGGACTCCGACGCCCACGACGGTGAAGTACCAGTGGCGTCTGGACGGCAAGTCCGTCTCCGGCGCGACCTCGAAGACCTGGACTGTCCCGGCGTCGGCCAAGGGCAAGAAGGTGTCGGTCGCGATCACCGGCTCGAAGACGGGCTACACGACCAAGACCCTCGCGAGCCCGTCGACGGCCGCCGTGAAGGCCGGCGTGTTTGTCGCGCCGGCCACCAAGATCACGGGCACGGTCAAGGTCGGCTCGACGCTCAAGGCCGTGCGCGGTACCTGGACCCCGCAGCCGTCGACGGTGAAGTACCAGTGGAAGGTGGGCGGCGTCGCGGTCAAGGGCGCGACGAACTACTTCTTCAAGGTGCCGGCCTCCGCCAAGGGCAAGCGGGTCGCCGTCGTGGTCACGGGTTCACGGACGGGCTACACGACGAAGACCGTCACCAGCGCACTGACCAGCGCCGTCCGCTGAGCGGACCTGGGGCAGCTCACAGATCGAAGAGCGTGGGCTGCTCCAGGTAGACGCCCTCCTTCTCCAGCATGCGCAGCTTGGTGCGCGGGCCGCCGCGGGCCGAGAACCCGCCGATGCGGCGGCCCGCGGCCAGCACGCGGTGGCACGGCACGATGGGCGGGAACGGGTTGCGGCCCATCGCCTGGCCCACGGCCTGGGCGGCGCCCGGCGCGCCGAGCTCCGTCGCCACCTCGCCGTACGTGCGGGTCTCGCCCGGCGGGATGGCCCGCACGATCTCGTACACCCGCCGGTCGAAGTCGGGCACGGCGCTCATGTTCAGGGGCACCTCCGCGAGGTCGCCGACGCCGTCGTCGAGCAGGTGCTTCAGCGCCACGACGGCAGCCGCGACCGGGGCGGGCGAGGCCTCGACGGCGCCCGGGTACCAGCCGCGCACCGCGCCTCGCACCTGGTCGGCGCTGCCGTGGGGCAGTGTCGAGCCGACGATCTCCGCGTCCTCGTTCCAGACGAGCGCGCACTCGCCGATCGCGGTCGGGACCACCGCGAACTCGAGCCTGTTCCGGTCCATGCCGTCAACGATAGGCGGCACCACTGACACCGCCCGCAGCCGGACATGGAGATCAGTCGGTGACCCAGCGGGCCGCCAGGTCGGTCGCCTTCTGCGTGGGGTCCTGCTCGGCGACGAGCGCGCCGGCCGCGGCCAGTCCGTCCGCGTAGCCGACGGCGTACGTGGTCAGCGGGGCCGCCGGGCGCTCGACGGCGTGCGCGGCGTCCCGGGCGAGGTCCAGGACCTTCTTCATGTCGATGGTCCCGGTGGGGAGGCCGAGCTCCGACTCCAGGTCGGAGATCCACTGCTTGAGGTCTGTCATCTCACGTCTTTCCGGTAGCGGGCCACGTCGGCGGGGGTGTCGATGTCGTCGCTCCAGCCTGCCGGGTCCGGCACCTCGGTGCACCGGAGCGCGCCGACCAGCCGCTTCATCGGCGCCCCGTCCGTCTCGATCCCGTCCAGCGCGCCGTCGAGCGCCGCGCGGCGGTACAGGCCGACCAGCCACTGGGCCCGGCCCCCGCGCGTCAGGTAGGCGCCGTCCGCCGGTTCACGTGAAACAGCCTCTTCGAGGTGCGCGATCGCCCGCGCGGCGCGCGGCACGTCCACGGCGAGGAGCAGTACCCACGGCGCTCCCGGGTCCGGCAGGGCGCGCAGACCGGCGGCGAGGCCGGCCACGGGTCCGCCGAACGGCGGATCCTCCCTGGTCAGGAGGGGTGTGGGCCCGGCATAGCCCGACGCCGGGTCGCGGGCCGGCAGTGTGCGCGCCAGCTCCGGCGGTCCCACGACCACGACGCGGCGAGCCCGCGCGCTCGCCGCGAGCGCGCGGTCGAGCAGCCGCGTCCCGCCCACGACGAGGCCCGCCTTGGAGGTGCCGTCCAGCCGGGAGGCCCGGCCGCCGGCCAGCACGACGGCGTCGTACCCGACCCGGGGAGCGGGCCGGGTCATCGCAGCATCAGCACCTGGACGACGTCGCCGGCCCGCACCTTCTCGACGTCCGCCGGCACGAGGGCAAGGCCGTCCGCCGCGGCCAGTGCGGACAGGGAGTGGTGCGACCCGGCGGGCTCGACCCCGCCGTCGACCCACCGGACGGGCAGCGCCTGGAGCCGGCCCGCGGGGCTGGACCACGCCGTGGCGGCGCGGAGGGAACGGTATGCCTGGCCGAGGGGGTAACGGAGGGGTAGCAGTGCTCGCTCAGCGTTACGTCCCTGGCTGGGTAAGCCTTCCGCCGCGCCCCCGAGGCCCCGGAGCCGGTCGATCGCAGGCCGCGCGAACAGCTCGAACGACGCGTACGCGCCCACCGGGTTGCCGGGCAGGGCCAGCCACGGGACGCCGCCCCAGCGCGCCAGCGCCTGCGGCTTGCCGGGCGACATCGCGACGCTCGCGACGTCGGCGTCCGTCACGCGGTCCGTCGCCGGGCCCGACGCCGCCAGCACCTCGCGCACCACGTCCGCCGCACCGGCCGAGACACCGCCCGCGGTCACGATCAGGTCGGCGCCACCGCTGCGCGCCGCGTCGAGCGCGGCGCGCAGGGCCGCGGGATCGTCGGTCACCGGCCCCAGCCGGACGACGTCGGCGCCTGCCGCCCGGGCCGCCGCGGCCAGCATCGGCCCGTTGGAATCCGTGATCTGACCAGGTCCGAGCGCCTCGCCGACCGGCACCAGCTCCGAACCCGTGGAGATGACGGCGACCAGCGGCCGCCGTAGGACGGCGACGCGGACCGTGCCGGACGCGGCCAGCGCGCCGACCAGCGGTGCCGTCAGCTCCGCACCCGCGCGCGCCAGCAGCTCTCCCCGCCGGACGTCCTCGCCGGCGCCCCGGACGTGCGCCCGCGGACGGCGGGCGAGCACGACGGAGTCCTCCGACCGGGTCGCACCCGCGACGAACCGCCCGGTCGACGTGTGCTCCACGGGCACGACGGCGTCCGCGCCCGGCGGCAGCGGCGCGCCCGTCATGATGCGCACGGCCTGGCCCGGCCCCACTCCGACGGGAGCGCCCGGGCCGGCGGCGACGTCCCCGATGACCCGGAGGGTCACCGACGAGCCGTCGGAGGGCAGGTCCGCCAGGCGCACGGCGTACCCGTCCATCGCGGCGCTGTCGAAGGGCGGCACGGACGCGGATGCGTACAGGTCCTCGGCCACCACCTCGCCCAGCGCCTCGGTCAGGTCCCGGTGCCCGGCAGGCAGGGGCGCGACCAGGGCGAGCACCCGCTCCAGATGCTCGGTGACGCCCCGTACCTGCGGCTCCATGGTCCGACCCTAGGACAGTGGCGCGCCGCACGGGTTTCCCCGGACGCACAACATGCCGGCGGCCGCTGTGAGCGTGCCATGATCGCGGGTATGCGCCTCCACCACATCCAGGTCGCCTGCCCGGCGGGCGGCGAGGACGCCGTCCGACGTTTCTACGGTGACGGCCTCGGCCTGACCGAGGTCCCGAAGCCTCCGGCGTTGGCTGTCCGGGGCGGCTGCTGGTTCCGCGACTACGACGAGGACGGGCGCACGGTCGCCGAGATCCACGTCGGGGTCGAGGAACCGTTCACCCCGGCGCGCAAGGCGCACCCCGCCCTCGTGGTCGACGACGTGGCACAGCTCGAGTCGCTCGGCGCGCGCCTCGCGGAGCTCGGCCACGAGGTCAGGTGGGCCGACCGCCACACCTTCGACGGCTACGAGCGCTTCCATACCTTCGACGGCGCCGGCAACCGCGTCGAGATCCTGACGCCGGCGTCCTGACCCTGCGCGGGGCCCCGGAACAGGAGCCCTCGGCGACGTCGCCCGTCACCTGGAGCGTCACCGGGGCGCGGACGGGTTATCTGTGCCTCGCAACGCGGCACGAATACCTGTGAGCCCGGAAGTCAATCGGCGTAGTTCGTGATGCGATCGAACAGCTTGCGCAGGGGATCGAGGTCGCGGTTCTCACCGGCCGCGCGACAGGCGGAGTCGTTCTCCTCGCCTTGGACGGCGCGCCAGTCGAGGTCGTACCCCGCGGCACTCACCACCCTGCTCCAGAAAAGACGCTGCGTACGCCCGTTTCCCTCGCGGAACGGGTGCAGATAGTTGAACTGGTCGTAATGGAAGGCAAGCCGCTCGACCAGCCGCTCACGCGGCATGCCACAGAGGAATCCGTCCTCCCGGAGTGCCTCCGCCGCATGGCCGGCAGACCGCTCGATCATTCCCACCGGCACGAAGAACTCCGCGCCGGCGACGTTCTTGCGGATATCGACCGTGCGGATCCGTCCGGACCAGTCGTAGACGTCCTGGAACAGATGACGATGGATGGCACAGAGCTCGGCGAGATCGCTGGTGGCATTGATTCCGCGCGTGTGTATCTGTGTCGCGCGGGCCCAGGTGAGGTCAGCTTCGGCGTCGTTCAACGCGTCCTGGGAAGAGATGCCCAGAAGATTGCGGAGGACGCCGGAGTCGGGGTCGATGTAGGGATCGCGAAACTCACTCAAGGCCGTACCGCGCCCGCGTGATCCTGACGAGCTCGTCCTCGTCGATCTTGCCGCTCACGTAGGCCACGGCATCGGCGCGCGCCGCGTCCGTGACCCGAAGACCTTCCATCTCGTTGCTGTGCATCGCCTCCTCGACGATCCGCTGCCGCTCGGCGCGGCGCAGGGTCCGGTAGGCGATCACGTCGACCATCGCGACGCGGCGATAGGTGTTGACCTTGGTGAACGGGATCTGCCCGGTCTCCAGCAGCTTGACCAGCGTCGGCCGCGAGACACCGAGGATGTCGGCGGCCTCCTGGGTGGTGAGCATGCGCGCGCGGTCGACGATCGTGACAGAACTGCCTGTTCGCAGCGACTTCGTTGCGCTGTCGAGGAGGCGCCGAAGCTGGTCGGGCAGGTCCACGGCGACGCCGCTTTCCGTCTGGAGCGTCACGTGACCGGGGCGCGCGAGAAGGTCACCGATCTGCTCCAGGACATCCAGGCTCTCCACGGTCGGCAGGACCGTGTTCTCGTCGATCGTCGACATGACAACCACGGTAAGTCGAAAAAGTCGAAAGAGCCAGGCGGATCGCTCTCAGACCAGGGTTCAGGCCCGCGCCCCCCGGCGCACCGGCCCCAGCGTGAACAGCAGCGTCGCCAGGCCCGTCGCCGCGAGCAGCGCGAACCCGACGCCGTAGTCGCCGTTGAGCTGGTAGACCGCGCCCATGATCAGGGGCGGCACGAATCCGCCGAGCCCGCCGGCCGCGCCGACGATGCCGGTCACCGCGCCGACCTTGTCGGCGGGTGCGACCTTGGCGACCAGGGCGAACGTGGCGCCCGAGGACGCCCCGAGGGCTGCGGCGAGGCCGAGGAACGCGATGGTGCCCACCGGGACGAGTCCCGGCTTGAACGCAACGACGGCGGCCAGCACCGTCACCGCGGCGAAGCACCAGACCGACACGTTCACGGGTCCGAGCCGGTCGGACAGCATCCCGCCGACCGGCCGCATCACCACGGCGAGCACCACGAACCCGGCGGTGCGGGTCGCGGCGTCGGTGGCGGTGAGGTCGTAGGCGTTGGCGAGGAACGTCGGCAGGTACACGCTGAACGCGACGAACCCGCCGAACCCGATCGCGTACAGCCAGGCGAGCTCCAGCGTCGCGGGCAGCTTGAGCAGGGACCAGGTGCGCGCCAGCATGCCGCCCGTGGCGCCGGCGGTGCGTCCCGGGGCGTCGCGCAGCAGGAACCACGAGGCGATCGCGAAGACTGCCAGGATGGCCGCGACCAGCACGAACGGCGCCCAGCGCCCGTAGGCGTCGGCCAGCGGCACGGTGGTGAACGACGAGACCGCCGTACCGCCCATCCCGACGCCGAAGATCCCCAGTGCGGTGCCCCGCCGCTCGGGCGCGAACCACGCGTTGACGAACGGGACGCCGATCGCGAAGGTCGTGCCGCCGAGCCCCAGCAGGAACCCGCCGACGATCAGCGCGGCGTACGAGTCGGCGACCAGCCCGACGAACAGCACCGGGACGATCGTCAGCGCGCTCACGAGCGGGAACATCGTCCGCGCCCCGAACCGGTCGGTCAGGGCGCCCACGGGGATGCGGCCCACGGACCCGACGAGCACCGGGACGGCCACGAGCACCGACTGCTGTATCTCCGACAGGGCGTACTCGACCCCGTACGCCTTGCCGAGCGGGCTGATCAGCGCCCACGCCCAGAAGTTGACCGCGAAGCCCACGGTGGCCAGCGCGAGCTGCACGTTCGCCGACGTCCCGCTCGTCTCGGCCCGGCGGCTCGCCCGGGTAGGTGGTGCCTGCGCCATGTCAGCTCCTCGCGCGGGGTCCGGTGGGCGGCTCCCAGCCGGGACGGGGGCGGTGCGTGCCGGACCCGCCGGGGGCGGCGCTCGTGCGGCCGGCGTCGCGCGACCGGTACACGACGTACGGCCGGAACAGGTACGGCACCGGGGCGGAGAACGCGTGCACCAGGCGCGTGAACGGCCACAGCGCGAACAGCAGGAACGCGGCCACGATGTGCACCTGGAAGGCGACGGGAACGCCGCCCATCAGCTCCGGCTGCGGCTGGAGGTACCAGAGCGAGCGGAACCAGGGCGAGATGGTCTGCCGGTAGTCGTAGCCGTGCTCGGCCACGAGCTGCGTGGTCGCGGTCGCCCACGCCCCGGACAGCACCGACAGCGCGAGCATCGCGTACATGACCTTGTCCATCACGGTCGTCGCGAGGAACACCGCGCTGGTGGCCCGCCGCCGGTAGATCAGGATGAGCAGCCCCAGCACGAGCACGGCGGACGCCGCCGACCCCGCCAGCGCCGCGACCAGGTGGTAGACGTCCTCCGGGATGCCGACCGCCTCGGTCCACGACGCCGGGATCACGAGCCCCGCGACGTGCCCGAGGATCACCACGAGCAGGCCGAGGTGGAACAGCGGGGACCCGATGCGCAGCAGGCGCTTCTCGTACAGCTCGGACGACCGGGTGGTCCAGCCGAACCGGTCGTACCGGTAGCGCCACACCGACCCGACGACCAGCACGGCGAAGGTCACGTACGGCAGCACCACCCAGAGCATCACGTCCACGGCGGGGCACCCCCGTCGTCGTCGGCCCCGAAGCCCGGGAGGCCGGACAGGCCGACCAGCTCCGCGGGCGGGCCCTCCGCGACGAGCGACGCCACGCGTTCCAGCGTCCGCGCGTCGACGGGCGGGAGCGTGAGGCAGACCGCCTCGACCGCCGCGACCCACGGCGAGCCCTCGGCGGCGAGCGCCTGCCGGAGCACCTCGATGCCGTCGCGGTGGGCGGCCAGGAGCGCCCCGACGATGCGGGCGCCGTCGCCGTCGGCCCGGGCGGAGAGCTCCAGGACGCTGCCGAGGTGGTCGGGCAGCTCGCCCCGGGTGACCTTCCAGCCGACGGCGCGGTACGCCTCGGCGAACCGGAGCAGGGCGGCGCCGCGCCGCCGCGTGTCGCCGGCGGTGTAGTAGGAGAGGTAGAGCGTGCAGCGGCGCTTGAGGTCGAAGGTGGCGACGTAGGCGGTCTGGAGCGCGGCGAGGTCGCCGTCGGCCACGGCGGTGGCCAGGCCGGTCAGCCGTTCGGCCACGGGCGGCGGCAGGTGCCCGACGGCGGCGCGCACCTCGTGCGCGGCCCGCACCGCGTGCTCGTCGGGGTAGGCGAGCAGGAGGGAGGCGGCCATGTGGGCGAGCCGGCGGTCGCCGTCGGACAGGGGGACCGGGGCGAGGGGCTCGCCGGCCGTGGCGGAGCGGGCTCCGCGGCGCAGCATGGGGCGGGGCAGGAACGAGAGGCTCACGACGCCTTCCCTTCGTCGCCGGGCGGGAAGAGGCCGTCCGGCCGGCCGTTGCCGTCCCAGTTCAGGAGGTTGACCCGGCCGGGGGTGGACGGGCCGTTCGGCGAGTCCGCGGTCTGCCGGGAGGAGAGCGCGTGGAAGTTCTCCACGGCGACCGGGACGGGCGGGCCCGACGACTCCCCGAGGGGTCCGGCGCCGCCCATGCCCGGGCCGCCCTCGTAGTCCAGCGAGCAGGCGATCTCCTCCAGGTCGCGGGCCTGCTCGGCGTGTGCCGTCGGGATCACGTACCGGTCCTGGTATTTCGCGATCGCCAGCAGCCGGTACATCTCCTCGACCTGCGCGCCGGTCATGCCGACGGCGCTCGCCGTCTCCTCGGCCGGGGTGTTGCCCAGGTTCACGTCGCGCATGTAGGAGCGCATGGCGGCGAGCCGGCGCAGCACCCGTTCGACGGGCCGCGTGTCGCCCGCGGTGAACAGGCCCGCGAGGTACTCCAACGGGATGCGCAGCTTCGAGATGGCCGCGAAGAGGGTGCGCGGGTCCTCGCCGTCGTTCCCGGAGCTCGCGACGACGTCGACCACCGGCGACAGCGGCGGGATGTACCAGACCATGGGCAGCGTCCGGTACTCGGGGTGCAGCGGGAGCGCCACCTCGTAGTCGTTGATGAGCCTCCAGATCGGGGACGCCTGCGCGGCCTCGATCCAGTCCTCGGGGATGCCCTCGCGGCGGGCGGCGGCGACCACCTCGGGGTCGTCCGGGTCCAGGAAGACGGACCGCTGGGCCGCCAGGAGCTCGTGCTCGTCCTCGACGGACGCGGCCTCGGTGACCCGGTCGGCGTCGTACAGCACGAGGCCCAGGTAGCGCAGGCGGCCCACGCACGTCTCCGAGCAGACCGTGGGCAGGCCCACCTCGATGCGCGGGTAGCAGAGCGTGCACTTCTCGGCCTTGCCCGTCTTGTGGTTGAAGTAGACCTTCTTGTACGGGCAGCCGGTGACGCACTGCCGCCAGCCGCGGCAGGCCTCCTGGTCCACGAGCACGATGCCGTCCTCGGCCCGCTTGTACATGGCGCCCGACGGGCAGGACGCGACGCACGCGGGGTTGAGGCAGTGCTCGCAGATGCGCGGCAGGTAGAACATGAACGTCTGCTCGAGCTCCTCGGCGACGTGCTCGCTCATGTGCTTGAGCACCGGGTCGTCCTGCATCGTCGCGGTGGAGCCGGCGAGGTCGTCGTCCCAGTTGGCCGACCACTCGATCTTCATGTCCTTGCCCGTGAGCAGGGACTTCGGCCGCGCCACGGGGGTGTGCGCGCCCTGCGGGGCGGACAGCAGCATGTCGTACTCGTAGGTCCAGGGCTCGTAGTAGTCCTGGATGGACGGCATCTTGGGGCTGGCGAAGATGGTCGCGAGCTTCTTCAGCCGGCCGCCCGCCCGGAGCTTCAGCCGGCCCCGCTTGGTCCGGACCCAGCCGCCCTGCCACTCGTCCTGGTCCTGGTAGGTGCGCGGGTAGCCCAGCCCGGGCCGGGTCTCCACGTTGTTGAACCAGACGTACTCCATGCCGGACCGGTTGGTCCACGCCTGCTTGCAGGTCACCGAGCACGTGTGGCACCCGATGCACTTGTCGAGGTTCATCACCATCGACATCTGGGCCATGACCTTCATCGGTAGCGCACCTCCTGGCTGCGACGGCGGACCACGGTCACCTCGTCACGCTGGTTGCCCGTGGGCCCCAGGTAGTTGAAGGCGTAGGAGAACTGGGCGTACCCGCCGGCCAGGTGCGAGGGCTTGAGCAGGATCCGCGTCAGCGAGTTGTGGATGCCGCCGCGCAGGCCCGACGCCTCAGCGATCGGCACGTCGACGGTGCGGTCGGTGGCGTGGTGCATGTAGACGGTGCCCTCCGGCATGCGGTGGCTCACCACGGCCCGCGCGACCACCACGCCGTTGCGGTTCACGGCCTCGACCCACTCGTTGTCCGCGACGCCGATCCGCTCGGCGTCGCGCGGCGACATCCAGATGTTCGGCCCGCCGCGCGAGAGCGACAGCATGAACAGGTTGTCCTGGTACTCGGAGTGGATGGACCACTTCGAGTGCGGCGTGAGGTAGCGGACGACGACCTCGGCCTCGCCCGCGCCGTCCTGCGCCGTGCCGCCGTCCCGCCCCGCGCCGCCTCGCCCCGCGCCGCCTCGCGGCCCCGAGAGCGCCGGGGAGTCCGGGAACAGCCGGTGCATGTCCAGCGGCGGCCGGAACACCGGGAGCTGCTCGCCCAGCTCCACGAGCCAGTCGTGGTCCAGGTAGAAGTGCTGTCGGCCGGTCAGGGTGTGCCAGGGCTTGAGCCGCTCGACGTTCACCACGAACGCGCTGTACCGGCGTCCGCCGTGCTCGCTGCCCGACCACTCGGGCGACGTGATCACGGGGGTCGGCCGGGCCTGCACGTCGGCGAAGGTGATCCGCCGGCCCTCGTCCTCGCGGGCGAGGTCGGCCAGCGGGCGACCGGTGCGGCGCTCCACGCGCTCGAAGCCCTGGACCGCCAGGCGGCCGTTCGTCGTGCCGCTCAGCGCCAGGATGGCCTCGCAGGCGTGCGTGTCGCGGTCCAGCCGCGGACGTCCGGCCACGGGCCCGTCGGGGACCAGCCCGTTGACCTCGCCGAGCCGCCGCACCTCGGCGTCCGGCGAGAACGACACGCCCTTGGTGACCATGCCGACGCCGTCCGTCAGCGGACCCAGCGCCGCCATCCGGGCCGCGAAGGCCGGGTAGTCCCGCTCGACCTCGACGATCTTGGGCATGTTCACGCCCGGCACCAGGTGGCGCTCGCGGAACGGCACGTCGGCGTCGGTCACCGCGCCGTGCGCCACCGCCATCTCGTCGGGGGTGTCGTGCGCCAGGGGCGAGGCGACGACGTCCTGCCGCACGCCCAGGTGGTGCACCGCCATCGCCGAGACCTTGCGTGCGATCGCGTGGAACGCGGCGAAGTCGGTCTTGGTCTGCCAGGGCGGGTCGATGGCGGGGCTGAAGGCGTGCACGAACGGGTGCATGTCCGTGGAGGACAGGTCGTGCTTCTCGTACCAGGTCGCGGCGGGCAGCACGACGTCGGAGAACAGCGTGGTGCTCGTCATCCGGAAGTCCAGCGTGACCAGCAGGTCGAGCTTGCCGCGCGGGGCCTCGTCCCGCCAGGTCATGGTGGCCGGACGGCGGTCCGGCGCGGACTCCTCCGCGAACACCGCCGAGTCGGTGCCCAGCAGGTGCTTGAGGAAGTACTCGTTGCCCTTGCCGCTCGACCCCAGGATGTTGGCCCGCCACACGGTCAGCACGCGCGGGAAGTTGGCCGGGTCGTCCGGGTCCTCGACGGCGAACCGCAACCGCCCCGCCTTCAGCTCGTCCACCACGTGCTCGGCCACGGGCCGGCCCGCGACGCGGGCCTCGTCGGCCAGGTCCAGCGGGTTGCGGTCGAACGTGGGGTAGCTCGGCATCCAGCCGCGCTGCGCGGAGTCCACGAGCGTGTCCGCCGTCGTCCGCCCCGCGAACGTGCCCGGGGCGAGCGGCGAGGCCAGGGTGTCGGCGGGCAGGCCGTCGTACCGCCACTGGTCGGTCGCGAGGTACCAGAAGGCCGTGCCGATCATCTGGCGCGGCGGACGCACCCAGTCGAGCCCGCCCGCGTACTGGGCCCAGCCCGTCACGGGGCGGCACTTCTCCTGGCCCACGTAGTGCGCCCAGCCGCCGCCGTTCACGCCCTGGCAGCCGGTCATCGTGGTCAGCGCGAGGAAGGCCCGGTAGATCGTGTCCGAGTGGAACCAGTGGTTGGTGCCGGCACCCATGATGATCATCGACCGGCCGTCCGAGTCGACGGCGTTCTGCGCGAACTCCCGCCCGATCCGCGCCGCCGCGGCCGCCGGGACGCCCGTGATCTCCTCCTGCCACGCCGGGGTGCCGGGGGCGGGGTCGTCGTAGTCCGCGGGCCAGTCGCCCGGGAGCCCCGGACGGCCCACGCCGTACTGGGCGAGCATCAGGTCGAACACCGTGGTCACCAGGTGCCCGCCGACGCGGCGCGCCGGCACGCCGCGCACGACGACGCCCTTGCCGCCGGTGTGGGCGTCGTCGTCCGGCCCGGGCACGACGTCGAACCGGGGGAGCGCGACGGCGACCGGCTCGGCCGGGCCGTCGGTCCCGGTGCCCGGCGCCGGGTTGGCGGGGGCGCCGCCCGGGACACCGCCCGCCGGGAGGTCCGCGATGCTGAGGGCCGGGTCGACGTCGCCCAGGTCCAGGTTCCAGCGCCCCTCGTCGGCCTCGCCGTACCGGTGGCCGAGGGTGCCGTTCGGCACGACGGGCCGCCCGTCGGCGTCCAGCAGCACGGGCTTGAAGTGCGAGTTCGCCTCGGTAGAGACGCCGGGCAGGACGTCGTCCGACAGGTCGGCCGCCGTCAGGAACTTGCCCGGGACGTACGCGGTCTCGGCGTCGCCCGCTGCGTGCTGCCCCGCGCCGGACGACGGCACGGGGTTCAGCCGCACCAGGAACGGCGAGTCGCTGTACTGCTTGAGGTACGCCGCGAAGCGCTCCGTGCGCCGGTCGACGAGGTACTCGCGCAGGATCACGTGGCCCATCGCCAGGGCGAGCGCGCCGTCCGTGCCCGGGTGCGGGGCGAGCCACGCGTCGGCGAACTTCGTGTTGTCCGCGTAGTCGGGGGAGACTGCCACGACCTTCTGGCCCCGGTACCGGGCCTCGGTCATGAAGTGCGCGTCCGGCGTGCGCGTCACGGGGATGTTCGAGCCCCACATGATCAGGTAGGCGGCGTTCCACCAGTCCGCCGACTCCGGCACATCGGTCTGGTCGCCGAACACCTGCGGGGAGGCCACGGGCAGGTCCGCGTACCAGTCGTAGAAGCTGAGCATCGTGCCGCCGAGCATCTGCACGAACCGGGCGCCCACCCCGTGGGAGACCATCGACATCGCGGGGATCGGCGAGAACCCGGCGATGCGGTCCGGCCCGTGCGTCTTGATGGTGTGCACGTGGGCCGCCGCGACGATCTCCGCCGCCTCCTCCCACGTGGCCCGGACCAGCCCGCCCTTGCCCCGCGCCTGCTTGTAGGCCGCGGCCGTCGCGGGGTCACCCGTGACCTCGGCCCAGGCGCGGACCGGGTCCTCGGTGCGGGCCCGCGCCGCGCGGTAGGCCTCCAGCAGCACGCCCCGCACGTACGGGTAGCGCACGCGCGTGGGCGAGTAGGTGTACCAGGAGAACGCGGCGCCGCGCGGGCAGCCCCGCGGCTCGTACTCGGGGGAGTCCGGGCCGACCGACGGGTAGTCGGTCTGCTGGGTCTCCCACGTGATGATGCCGTCCTTGACGTACACCTTCCACGAGCACGACCCCGTGCAGTTCACGCCGTGCGTCGAGCGGACCACCTTGTCGTGCGACCACCGGTCCCGGTAGAACGAGTCGCCGCCCCGGCCGCCCTCCAGATAGAGCCTGCGCAGGTCCTCGGACACCTCGCCGCGGCGGAGGTGTCGACCCAGCCTGACGAGTGTGTCCTCGGTGGCCATATTTTTCAGTTTCACCTGGGGCAAGGGAATGCGCGACCGGGCCGGGTCCCGGATGCCGCGGGCAACCCCTCACACCCCGGGCCGGCGACCTGTGCGTTCTTCCTTACTGTCGATTAACTGCTCTTGGACGGGCGATGAAACACCGCCTCCCTAGTTTCATAGCCGTCGGTCCGACGTCGGGCCGGCCCCGGAACCGGCACCTGTCGGTCCGGGCGCGCCCGGCGTCGTCGGGCATACGCCCATGCAGGGAGGACGACGTGTCCACTCCGACCACACGCGACCAGGCACCCACGCCGAGCGAGTCCGCCGTCCAGCGCCGCACCGGACGCTGGATCGAGCACTGGGACCCCGAGGACAAGACGCTCTGGGAGGACGGCGGACGCCGCACCGCCCGGCGCAACCTCGTCCTGTCGATCTTCGCCGAGTTCCTCGGGTTCGGGATCTGGGCCGTCTGGTCGATCGTCGTGCCCCAGCTCCCCGCCGCGGGCTTCGACCTCACCGTCGACCAGATGTTCTGGCTCATCTCGGTCCCCAGCCTCGTCGGCGCCACCCTCCGCATCCCCTACACCTTCGCCGTCCCGGTGTTCGGCGGCCGCAACTGGACCATCGTCTCCGCGCTGCTCCTGCTGCTGCCCACGACCGCGCTCATCCTCACGGTCGGTGACCCGACCACACCGTTCCCCGTGCTGCTCGGCGCCGCGGCGCTCGCGGGCCTGGGCGGCGGCAACTTCGCGTCGTCGATGGCGAACATCTCGTTCTTCTTCCCCGAGAAGGAGAAGGGCGCCGCGCTCGGCTGGAACGCCGCCGGCGGCAACATCGGCACGGCGGCCGTGCAGCTCGCGGTGCCGCTCGTCATCGTCGCCGGGGCGGGCGTGGCGCTCGACCGGGCCGGGCTGATCTTCATCCCGTTCATCCTGCTGGCCGCGTTCCTCGCCTGGCGCTGGATGGACAACCTGTCCTCGGCCAAGGCGGACCCGCGCTCGTTCGCCGTGGCGGTGCACCACAAGCACACGTGGGTCATCAGCTTCATCTACATCGGCACGTTCGGGTCGTTCATCGGCTACGCCGGCGCCTTCCCGACGCTCCTGGCCGCGCAGTTCCCGGAGGTCGCCATCCCGCTCGCCTTCCTGGGGGCGCTCGTGGGGTCGGTCGCCCGCCCGCTCGGCGGCATCCTCGCCGACCGCGTCGGCGGAGCGGTCGTGACCATCGGCGCCTTCGCGGTGATGGCGCTCGGGGCCGTGGGCGCGATCCTGGCCCTCGGGTCGGGGAGCTTCCCGCTCTTCTTCGGCTCGTTCCTCGGCCTGTTCGTCGCCACCGGAGTGGGCAACGGCTCCGTCTACCGGATGATCCCCGCGGTGTTCCGGGCGAGCGGCGGGACGGCGAAGGCCGCGGCCGGCTGCATCGGCATCGCCGGGGCGATCGGCGCGTTCGGCGGATTCCTCATCCCGCGCGGGTTCGCCCTGTCCACCACGCTGGCCGGGTCGATCGTGCCCGCGCTGGGGCTGTTCATCGGCGTGTACGTCGTGATGGCCACGGTCTGCTGGCTGGTCTACGGGCGCGGCGCCATGGCCGCGGCACGGGTCTGACCATGCTCGCCTCCCCCGGAACCGCGGTCGACTCGCACTGCCCCTACTGCGCGCTGCAGTGCGGGATGTCGCTGACGCCGCGCGCGGCGGCGTCGGGCACGGGTGTGCCGGGCGCGGATGTGCCGGGCGCGGATGTGCCGGGTGCGGCGGGTGCGTCTGGTGTGCCGGGCGGGTCTGGCCTGCCGGGCGTGCCCGAGGTGCAGCCACGCGACTTCCCGACCAACCGGGGCGGGCTGTGCCAGAAGGGGTGGACGTCGGCGGCGGTGCTCGGCGCGGCCGACCGGATCACCACCCCGCTGGTCCGCGAGTCCCTGCTGACGGCTATGGACCACCCGACTGACTCGGCAGAAGGATCTGCCGAGTCAGCGGGTTGGTCCGACCACCTGACTGACTCGGCCGAGAAGGTTGGCGAGTCAGCGGGTTGGTCCGACCAGCCGGCTGACTCGGCCGACGAGGGTCGGCGAGTCAGTCCGCTGGTCCCCGTCTCCTGGGACGTGGCACTCGACGTGGTGGCCGGCCGGCTGGCCACGCTGGCCGCGGAGCACGGCCCGCAGACCGTGGCCGTGTTCGGCGGCGGCGGGCTGACCAACGAGAAGGCGTACATGCTCGGCAAGTTCGCGCGGACCGTGCTGCGCACGCCGAACATCGACTACAACGGACGCTTCTGCATGGCGTCCGCGGCGGCGGGGATGAACCGGTCGTTCGGCGTCGACCGCGGCCTGCCCTTCCCGCTGTCCGACCTCGGCGGCGCCCAGGCCGTGCTGCTCCTCGGCTCGAACGTCGCCGAGACCATGCCGCCCGCCGTCCAGCACCTCGCCGGGGCGCGGGCGGCGGGCGGGCTCGTCGTCGTGGACCCGCGGCGGTCCGCGACGGCCCGGCTCACGGAGGACCCGGCGTCGGGCGGGCGTGCGGGTGCGGGGCCGGCCGGGCAGACGGCGGCGGGCGTCGTCGGGCAACCAGGCTCTGCCGGGCAACCAGGCTCTGCCGGGCAACCAGGCGCCGTCGGGCAACCAGGCGCCGCCGGGCGGGCGGACGGCGCAGGCACCTCCGCAGCCCAGGGCGTGCACCTCGCCCCGGTGCCCGGCACGGACCTCGCGGTGCTGCTCGGGCTGCTGCACGTGGTGCTCGCCGAGGGGCTCGCCGACCGGGCGTACCTGGCGGAGCGCACCACGGGGTTCGACGACGTCGCGCGCTCGGTCGCCGGCTGGTGGCCCGAGCGGGTCGAGACGGTCTCGGGCGTGCCCGCCGACGAGCTGCGCCGCGTGGCCCGCCTTCTGGCCGCCGCCGCCCCGGTGCACGGCGGCACGGGCGCGTACGTGCTGACCGGGCGCGGCGTCGAGCAGTCCACGCAGGGCACCGCGACGGTCACCGCGGCGATCAACCTGGCGCTGGCGCTCGGCCTGCCGGGGCGCGTCGGCTCGGGCTACGGCGCGATCACGGGGCAGGGCAACGGGCAGGGCGGCCGGGAGCACGGCCAGAAGGCCGACCAGCTCCCGGGCTACCGCAAGATCGACGACCCGGCTGCGCGCGAGCACGTCGCCGCCGTCTGGGGCGTGGACCCGGCGTCGCTCCCGGGCCCCGGCCTGCCGGCGGTGCAGCTCCTGAAGTCCCTCGGGGCCGTGGACCCCGACGGCGTGCGGGCCCCCGACCGCCCCCGGGCGCTGCTGGTGCACGGGTCCAACCTGGTGGTCAGCGCCCCGAACGCGGGCAGCGTGATCGACCGGCTGCGCAGCCTCGACCTCCTGGTGGTCTGCGACTTCGTCCCGAGCGAGACGGCGCTGCTCGCCGACGTCGTGCTCCCCGTGACCCAGTGGGCCGAGGAGGAGGGCACCATGACGTCGCTCGAGGGGCGCGTCATCCGCCGTCGGGCCGCGATGCGGGCGCCGGGCGAGGCGCGCTCCGAGCTGTGGATCCTCGCGGAGCTGGCGCGCCGGCTCGGCGCACCCGAGAAGCTCGCGTTCCCGACCGACCCCGCCGTGGTGTTCGACGAGCTCGCCCGTGCGTCCGCTGGCGGCCCCGCCGACTACTCCGGGCTGTCCCACGCCCGGCTCGACGCCGACGAGGCGGCCGGCGGCCCGGGCCTGTTCTGGCCGGTCCCGGCGTCTGCGGGGCACGTGTCAGACCCACAGGTCCCTCCCGTGGCCTCGGCGTCCGACACGTCGCAGACGTCGCCGCACCCCGGGACGCCGCGGCTGTTCCTCGACCGGTTCGGGACGCCCGACGGCCGTGCGCGCATGGTCGCCGTCGACCACGTGGGCCCGAGCGACGAGGTGCGCCCCGACGCCCCGGTCTACCTGGTCACGGGCCGCGTGCTGCAGCACTACCAGTCGGGCGCGCAGACGCACCGCGTCGCCGAGCTGGAGCGCCTCGTGGCCGAGCCGTACGTGGAGCTGCACCCGATGCTGGGCTTCCGCGTCGGCGTGCCCGACGGCGCCCGCGTGCGCCTCACCAGCGCCCGTGGCCGGGTCGAGGCGACCGCGCGCTGGACCGACGCCGTACGTCCCGACACCGTCTTCATGCCGTTCCACTGGAGCGGCACCGGGTCGGTCAACCAGGTGACGACGGATGCCACCGATCCGATCTCCGGGATGCCGGAGTTCAAGGTCTGCGCGGTGGACGTCACGGTGGTGGACGCCGCAGTGGTGGACGCTCCGGCGGTCGACACGCTCGACCGGCCGGGCACCCTACAGAAGGAGCTCTCGACATGAACCTGCGTGTCCCTGTGAAGGTCGTCGTGGTGGGTTTCGGGATGGTCGGCTCGCGGCTCGTCGACGAGCTGCTCCGCCGCGAGCCCGAGGCCTTCGACATCACGGTGCTCGGCAGCGAGCCGTACGAGCCGTACAACCGCGTGCTGCTGAGCGACGTGGTGGCCGGCCGCACCGACGTCGCGGCCATCACGATGCCCCTGCCGGACGGCGCCCGCGTCAGCGTGCGCCGGGGCGTCACCGCGACGTCGATCGACCGGGAGTCACGCGTGGTGCACGCCGACGACGGCACCGTGCACCCCTACGACCACGTGGTGCTGGCGACCGGCGCGGCGGCCCGCGTCCCGCCGATCCCGGGCCTGCGCACGCCCGACGGCGGCCTGCCTGCCGGGGTGCACACGCTGCGCAACCTCGACGACGCCCGCGAGATCGTGGCCGCCACCGTCAACTCGCCGCGCGCCGTGGTGGTCGGCGGCGGCGTGCTGGGCCTGGAGGCCGCCGTCGGGCTCGCCGGTCGCGGCCTGAACGTGACGCTCGTCCACCACTCCGAGGGACTCATGGAGCGGCAGCTCGTCCCCGAGGCCGCGGACGTCGTTAGGGCCGGGCTGGAGGGCCAGGGCGTGACCGTGCGGCAGAACAGCATCTCGAGCGAGGTGCTCGTGGCAGGCGGACGCGCCGTCGGCATCCGGGTCCGGGACAGCGCGGGCGTGACGGCGGGGGCGGCTGCGAGCGCGGCGGCGGGCGCGGTGGCGGGCGTCGGTGGGGTGTCGATGGGCGGCTCGGCGGGTCGTGCCGTGCGCGACGAGGTGGTCGCGGCGCGCCTGATCGTGTTCTCCGTCGGCACCATCCCCGAGACGGGCCTCGCCGCGGCGGCGGGGCTGACGACGGACCGCGGCGTCGTCGTCGGGTACGACCTCGCCAGCCCGGACGACCCGCGCGTGCACGCGATCGGCGATTGCGCGCAGCCCCCGAGCGGTTCGCGGGGGCTCGTCGCGGAGGGCTGGGACCAGGCGCGCCGCCTGGCGGAGCACCTGGTCTCGCTGGTGGAGCCGGTCACGCCGGTGCCGGCCGTCGCGACGCCGGCCGCGCGGGTCGGTGCGTCGGCGGGGGTCGCCGGTGTCGGTACGCCCGGCGATCCCGCCGGGACCCGGCCGACGGCGCACCTGCGGCTGCCGCACGACTGCGCCCAGCCCAGCATGGCGGTCCGTCTCGGAGCCCTGCTGACCAGCGGCGCGACGACGAGCCGCGCCCAGACGGACCGGGGGATCGACACCCGCGGGACCGACGTCGTGAAGATCAAGGCCGGCCCGCTCAGCGTCACCACGATGGGGGTCTGCGGCCCGTCGCGCCCGGACGAGCTGACGCAGCGAGCGATCCGCCTCGCCGACCCGAGGGCGGGCCGGTTCATCGAGGTGGTGGTCTCCGACGGCATCCTCGTGGGCGCCACGTGCGTGGGTGACCCACGCGTCGCCGCCGACCTCACCGCCGCCTACACCCGCCGCACCCCCGCGCCGCTGGACCCCGCGTTCCTGCTGCTCACCCCGGTGATGGCGGCGGCCGCCCCGGCGTCGTCCCCCGAGCACATGCCCGAGGACGCCGTGGTGTGCCGCTGCAACGGCGTGACCAAGGGCGACATCGCGGGCGCGTGCCCGCCGGGTGCGCACTCGGTCGAGGAGGTGGTGCGCGAGACCCGCGCGACGACGGGCTGCGGCTCGTGCAAGGACGCCGTCTGCGGCCTGGTCGACTGGCTCCGCGCATCGGAGGAGGCGATCCCGGAACCGGCGTGATGCGCGGCAGCTGCTGGAGGTGCTGCAGGTGCGGCGGGTGTGGAAGGTGCGGGAGGCGCGGCGGATGCGCGAGGTGCGCTTCTACCCCGTCATTGGGCCCGGAATCAGCCTGATTTCGGGCCCAATGACGGGGTAGAAGCGCACCTTCCGCCCGGTGCCCCGGTGCCCCGGTGCCCGACGCTCGGCGCCCGGCGGCTGGCGCCCGGCGGCTGGCGGCGACCGTCGCGGGAAGTGTTCTGGGGCGGACAGCGCTGTTGCGGAGGGTGCCGGGTAGGCCGCATCTCGTTCGACTGGGACCCGCGGAATCTTGCTCAGGCGGACTGTCCGGCTGAGGTGAATCGGGCGGGACGAGGCCGAACGATATTCAGCCCACCCAACACCCTCTGGTTGGCCTCACCTCACTCCGCAAAGAACCCGCACGAACCGGACACGGCAGTCTGGTTCTCCGTCCAGGGGCGTCCGATGTCCGCCCGCGCGTCGCTCACTTCGTGCCGTGACATCTCATCCCTCGTACCGCGGCACGCCAGCCCCTTGTACCTCTGCATGCCACCCCTTCGTACCGCGGCACCTCAACGCGGCCGGGTCCACTCCAGCGTGTACCGGAAGAACAGCCGACGGCGGACGCGTGCTCCCGGCAGCACGGCGCGGGCGGTCCGGGAGATCTCCGCGAACGTCTCGGCGGGATCGCGCACCGGCATCTCCGGTTCGCTGTTCCCTCCGCCGTCGCCTGCGCCGGGACGCCCGTCGGCCGCGCTGGGACGCCCGTCGCCTGCGCTGGGACGCCCGCCGTCCGTACCAGGACGGCCGTCGCCCGCACCAGGACGGCCGTCGCCCGCGCCGCTACCGCCGTTGTCCACAGGCACGCGAACCGGCTGTGGATGCTTGACCAGCCCCACCAGCGGGTTGAGCAGGGAGGACGGGAGGTCCCAGGCGAGGTCGGCCAGCGAGTCGGACCGCGCCAGGCCGACCACCAGCAGCCGTCCGCCGGGAGTGAGCAGCTCGGCGGCGTGCCGCAGCGCGGCCTCCAGCGGCAGGTGGTGCAGCACCGCGATCATCGTGACGGCGTCGAACGTGCCGTCGACCTCCTCGAACCGGGCCCGGCGCACGGTCACCGAGGGGTCGCCGGCGAACCGCTCGGCCGCGATCGAGGCCATGTCTGCGTCCGCGTCCACGCCCAGCACCTCGTCGAACCGTCCGCGCAGCCGGCTCAGCAGGAGTCCTCGGCCGCACCCGACGTCGAGCACGCGCAGCCGCTGCACCGGCAGCCGTCGCAGGACCCAGCCGTGGAAGTGGTCGTTGTGGCTCCAAGGGTGCCGGTCGTTGACGCGGCGCAACCAACGCCGACCGGCCCGCACGATCGGGTCCCGCACGGTCCGGATGTCCACGCCATCACGGTAGCGGCGATGAACGCGGGTCTGGTGGCGCTCCGGGCCCGCATTCCGCCACCCGGCCCGCGCTCACCAGCCACCCCCCGGCCCGCGCTCCCCGGCCCACCCCGGGCCCGCGCTCACCAGAGCATGCAGGGCCCTGTGAGGAAGATGTTCGGCTCGGGTAACCGAGGGCGCACCAGCGCGAAAAACCCGCGACCTACGGTCAAGACATGGTCAATTCCGGCAATCCTCAGCACCTTGTGGTGATCGGCGGTGGCATGGTCGCGCAGCGGCTCGTCGAGGCGCTGCGCGCCCGGGACGACGCCGGTCGCTACCACGTCACCGTCTTCGCGGAAGAGCCCCGCGCGCCCTACGACCGCGTGGGCCTGACCCGCTGGTTCGACGAGGGCCCCGATGGCATCGCCCTGGGCGACCCGGCCCTGTGGGCGGACCCGCTCGTCACCCTGCACACCGACCGCAAGATCGAGTCGATCGACCGCGCGGCGAAGACCGTCACGGACCGCCTGGGCCACGTGCACGCCTACGACGAGCTGGTGCTCGCCACGGGCTCCAGCGCCGCGATGCCGCCCATCCCCGGGAACGACCTCCCCGGCGTCTTCGTCTACCGCACCATCGACGACGTCGCGGCCCTGCGCGGCTGGGTCGAGGAGAAGCGCCGGAGCTACCCCGAGGGCAAGCCGGTGCGCGGCGCCGTCATCGGCGGCGGCCTGCTCGGCCTGGAGGCCGCCGGGGCCCTGACCGCGCTGGACGCGCAGGCCACGGTGATCGAGTTCGGTACCCACCTGATGGGTGTCCAGGTCGACCTGGGCGGCGGCCACGCGCTGAAGCGCCTGATCAACGGCAAGGGCATCGGCGTCCGCGCCGAGACCGCGACCAGCCAGATGAAGCCGCACCGCCGCACCGGCCACGTGGGCCGGCTCGACTTCGCGGACGGCGGGCGGCTCGACGTCGACGTCGTCGTGGTCGCCACCGGCGTGCGTCCCCGCGACGAGCTCGGCCGGGCGGCCGGGCTGCCGGTCGGCGAGCGCGGCGGCGTCGTCGTCGACCTGACCTGCCGCACCGAGGACCCGCACGTCTGGGCCGTCGGCGAGGTCGCCTGCATCGAGGGCCGTTGCCTGGGCCTCGTGGCGCCCGGCAACACGATGGCCGAGGTGGTCGTGGACCGGCTGCTCGGCGGCCTGGCCGAGTTCCCCGGGGCGGACACCGCGACCAAGCTCAAGCTGTCCGGTGTCGACGTCGCCTCGTTCGGGGACGCGCACGCCCGCACCGAGGACGCCGTCGAGGTGGTCTGGGCCGACCCCGTGGCCGGCGTCTACAAGAAGCTCGTGCTCTCGGACGACGCCCGCACCCTCCTGGGCGGCGTCTTTGTGGGCGACGCCGCACCGTACGCGAGCCTGCGCCCCATGCTCGGCGCGGAGCTGCCCGGCGACGACCCGAGCGCGTTCCTGCTCCCCGAGGGCGGCGGCGGTGCCCCGGGCCTGGAGCTGCCCGACGACGCCAACGTCTGCTCCTGCAACAGCGTCTCGGCGGGCACCATCCGCGGCGCCGTCACCGAGCACCAGTGCACGGACGTGCCGGGCGTGAAGGCCTGCACCCGGGCCGGCACCACCTGCGGCGCCTGCCTGCCGCTGGTCAAGAAGCTCGTGGACACCGAGCTGGAGCGCGCGGGCATCGAGGTCAGCACGGCCCTGTGCGAGCACTTCGAGATGTCCCGCGCCCAGCTCTTCGACGCCGTTCGGGTCGCCGACCTGCACTCGTTCAGCGACATCGTGGCCCGGTTCGGGAGCGGCACGACGGCGGACCGCGACGCGGGCACCACCGCGGCCACCACTGCAAGGGGCCGCGGCTGCGACATCTGCAAGCCCGTCGTCGCGTCGATCCTGGCGAGCCTGGGCAACGGGCACATCCTGGCCGGCGAGCAGTCCACGCTCCAGGACACGAACGACCACATGCTCGCCAACCTGCAGAAGGACGGCACCTACTCGGTGGTGCCCCGGATGCCCGGCGGCGAGGTCACGCCGGAGGGTCTCATCGTGGTCGGCGAGGTCGCGCGCGACTTCGGGCTGTACACGAAGATCACGGGCGGCCAGCGCATCGACATGTTCGGCGCCCGCGTGGAGCAGCTCCCGGACATCTGGCGCCGCCTGGTCGACGCCGGCTTCGAGTCCGGGCACGCGTACGGCAAGTCGCTGCGCACCGTGAAGTCGTGCGTCGGCTCCACCTGGTGCAGGTACGGCGTGCAGGACTCCGTGGGCATGGCCGTCGAGCTGGAGCTGCGCTACCGCGGCCTGCGCTCGCCCCACAAGCTCAAGATGGGCGTCTCGGGCTGCGCCCGCGAGTGCGCGGAGGCACGCGGCAAGGACGTGGGCGTCATCGCCACGGACAAGGGCTGGAACATCTACGTGGGCGGCAACGGCGGTCAGACGCCGCGGCACGCGAAGCTGCTCGCGGAGGACCTGACCTCCGAGGAGCTCCTGCGCACCATCGACCGCTTCCTCATGTACTACGTGCGCACGGCCGACCGGCTGCAGCGCACGGCGCCCTGGATCGAGGAGGTCGACGGCGGCCTGGAGGGCGTGCGCGAGGTGATCATGGACGACTCGCTCGGCATCTGCGCCGACCTGGACGCCGCGATGGCCCGGCACGTCGAGAACTACGAGGACGAGTGGAAGGCCGTGCTGGAGGACCCGGAGAAGCTGCGCCGGTTCTCCTCCTTCGTCAACGCCCCGAAGGACGCCGACCCGTCGCTCGCCTACGTCACCGAGCGCGGCCAGCGCCGTCCGGCGACGTCGGCGGAGCGCGCGTCCGGCGTCGTCATCGCGGGCCCCAAGCTGGAGGTGCGAGCATGACCGTCAACGACATCGCGGACCCCCGGGTCGCCGGGGAGCCCGCGCCCCCGGGCCGCTGGGAACGCGCCTGCCTGCTCGCCGACCTGTTCCCCGAGCGCGGCGCGGCGGCGCTCTTCGGGGACGTCCAGGTCGCCCTCTTCCGCCTGCCCGACGACGCCGCCTACGGCGGCCACGCCGGGCGGGTGTACGCCGTGCAGAACCTGGACCCGTTCTCGGCGGCCAACGTGATGTCGCGCGGGATCGTCGGCACCCGGGCCGGCGAGCCCACGGTGGCCGCGCCGGTCTACAAGCAGGTGTTCTCCCTGGCCACGGGCACGTGCCTGGCGACGGCGGACAAGTCTCCGAAGGACGACCTCCCGGCAGACCTCGTGACCTACCCGGTCGAGGTCCGCGAGGACGTGATCTACGTGGGTCTCCCGTGACGACGGGGCGGGTGACGCTCGTCGGGGGCGGGCCCGGCGCCGTCGACCTGCTGACCGTGCGGGCCTGGCGGGCGCTGCAGGCAGCCGACGTCGTGGTGGCCGACCGGCTCGGCCCCGTCGAGATCCTCGCCGAGCTCCCGCCGCACGTCCGCGTGGTCGACGTCGGCAAGGAGCCGGGCCGGCACCCCGTGCCGCAGGAGCGCATCAACGAGCTGATCGTGGAGCACGCGCTGGCCGGCGCGCACGTGGTGCGGCTCAAGGGCGGCGACCCGTTCGTGCTCGGCCGGGGCGGCGAGGAGGTGCTCGCGTGCGTCGCGGCGGGCGTGCCGGTCGAGGTGGTCCCCGGCATCACGTCCGCCGTCGCCGTGCCGGGGCTGGCCGGCATCCCGCTCACCCACCGCGGGGTCACCACGGGCTTCCACGTGGTCTCGGGCCACTGCGCCGCGGGGCCCGCCGCGGACACGTCCGGGCCGCTCGACGAGGCCGCGCTCTCCTGCGTGCGGTTCGGCACGGCTACGCTTGTCGTACTGATGGGGGTGCGGTCCCTCGGCGCGATCGTGGCGCAGTGCCTGGCCGCAGGCGCCGATCCCGGAACTCCCGTGGCGATGGTGGAGAACGGTTCCACGCCGGAGCAGCGTGTCACGCGGGCCCGTCTCGACCAGGCGGCGGACGTGGCGGCGGCTCGCGGTGTGCGGTCACCCGCGGTCGTCGTCATCGGCCACGTGGCCGCGGCTGGGCTTCTGGAGGGTACGAGTGAGCGACGTCTGGCAGGTGCCGGTGTCTGACGCCGCAGCGCCTGCCCACGCCCAGGCCGCCCACCCGGCGCTGGGCCAGGTCATGGCCGGCGCGACCGTGCTGGTCACGGCGGAGCGCCGGGCCTCCGAGCTCGCCGCCGCCCTGGAGCGGCGCGGCGCCACGATCCGGCACGCGCCCGCGCTCAGCATGATCCCGCACGTCGACGACCAGACGCTGATCGCCGCGACCCGCGCCATCGTCGCCGCGCCGCCCGACGTGCTGGTGGTGACGACCGGGATCGGGTTCCGCGCCTGGATCGAGGCCGCCGACGCGCACGGGCTCGCCGAGCCGCTGCTGGCGATGCTCACCGGGACCCGGCTCGTCGCGCGGGGCCCCAAGGCCCGCGGTGCGATCCAGGCCGCCGGCCTGCAGGCCGACTGGGTGGCCGAGTCCGAGACGTCCGCCGAGGTGGCGGAGGTGCTGCTCAGCGAGGGTGTGCAGGGGCTGCGCATCGCGATCCAGCACCACGGCGCGGGTGCCGACGGGCTGGACGACGTGTTCGAGAAGGCGGGCGCGCAGGTCGCGAGCCTCGTCGTCTACCGCTGGGGCCCCGCGCCGGACCCGACGGCGGTCCGCGACTCCGCGCACGCCGTGGCCGACGGCGAGATCGACGCCGTGGTCTTCACGTCCGCGCCGGGCGCCGAGGCGTGGCTCCAGGCCGTCGAGGCCGAGGGCCTGGTCGACCGGGTCCGCGCGCGGTTCGTCGACGGCGGCACGGTCGCCGCCGCCGTCGGGCCCGTGACGGCGAAGCCGCTGGAGCACCGCGGGATCGTGCCGCTGCAGCCCGAGCGCGGGCGGCTCGGCGCACTCGTGCGCGCGCTGGTGGGGCATTACGAGCACATCGAGTCCGTGGCGCTGGGCACGGTCGCCGGGTCGCTGGTGATCCGAGCACGCGTCGCGGTGCTGGACGGCAAGGTGCTGCCGCTGTCCCCGACCGGCGTCGCGGTGCTGCGGCTGCTCGCGGCGGCGGAGGGCGACGTCGTACCGCGCGAGGAGGTGCTCGCCGCGCTGCCGGGGGACTCGCAGGACACGCACGCCGCCGAGGTCGCGATCGCGCGGCTGCGCGAGGCGGCGGGCCGCCGCGACCTGATCCGCACCGTGGTCAAGCGGGGCTACCGCATCGAGCTGGCCTGAGGCTCCCCGCCAGGCCCCGGACGCCGTCCCGCGACCCCTCTCCGCGACCCCTTTCCGGGGTCCCTGCCCCGCGGCCCCTGCCCCGCGGCCCCGATCCTGATTCCCTTTGAGGCCCGGCTTTCTTCGCTTTGGGGCCGGTCAAAGCGAAGAAAGCCGAGCCCCAAAGGGATTGGCGGTCCGCTAGTTTTAGTTGGCCGGACTGGACACGCGCTCCGTGTCCCACTGCGCCATGTCGGGCTGTTCCGCGGGGTCGGTGAGGTAGAACTCGAACCGACCCGCCCACGCGTCGCCGGCGTCGGTGTCGTGCCGGTCGAACGTGAGCCCCTCCTCGGCGGCCCACCTCAGGAGAGCGCCGGTGGCGTCGACCAGCCCGTCGGGGTGGCCGTGGTGGACGGTCGTCACGTAGCGCCCGGCCGGGATCGTGCCGACGGCGACGGCGCCCGCTGAGGTGAGCGCGGCGCCGTCGGGCACGGGGAAGCCGACCTCGACGACGAGGTCGGCCGCCATGTCGATCACGCGATAGCGGAAGTACGGGGCGCCGGCGGGGTGCGAGCCGCGCTCGGCGAGCCAGCCGGCGATCTCGGGGATGCGGTCCGCGATCCTCCCGATCTTCGTCATCGGCACGGTGTCCGTGATGCCGGCCGTGGTGGTCTCGGGGCGCGTCTCGACGCGGTAGGTGCTCATACGGTGCGGACCACCCGGGCCGGCGGAACTCATCGGTGCCGTACCGTCCCCACTCGGCGGTTCCGCCCTCCGTGCCTGACGGGCCGCATCGTTTTCGACGCGCCGTCCGTCAGGGAGCACGAACGGTGAGAGGAGGCGCTTCGATGGCGCAGTGGGAGGCCGAGCTCGCGGAGCTGGCGACGAGACGTGGCGGGGCGCTGGTGGGGTACGCGTACTCGTTGTGCCGCAACAAGGCGCAGGCCGAGGACCTGGTGCAGGACGCGCTGGTGAAGGTGTTCTCACGCCTGCGCCGTCGCTCCGGGACGGCCGACGGCGGGCAGCAGGTCGTGGACCTGGAGGAGCCCCGGCTGACCAATGCCGAGGCCTACGTGCGCCAGGCGATCCTGACGATCTACCTCGACGGTTACCGGCGGAACAACCACTGGACCGGCCTCAAGCACCTCCTCGCCGCCGACGACAGCGCGCCCGGTGCGGACCGGGTCGCCACGGCGCGGGTCGACGTCGGCGTGGCCCTCGCCCGGCTGTCCCCGCGGCAGCGCGAGGCGGTGGTGCTCCGGTTCTTCGACGACCTGACAGTGCCGCAGATCGCCGAAGCGCTCGGCACCCGGCCGGGCACGATCAAGCGGTACCTGTCCGAGGCGATCGAGGTGCTGCGCGGGTCGCTCGCCGAGATCGTGACGCCCGCGATGGACAGCACGCTGGACGAGCGGCTGGACGTGGTGGCCGGCGCGGTGCGCCGCCGTCGGACGGCGAAGGTGGGCGCCATGGCCGGTGTGTCGATGGTGCTGGCCCTGGTGCTGGCGTGGGGCGCGTTCGCGGTCAAGCCGTGGATCCGTTCGGAGCCGCTGCCCGCCGAGGACAAGATCGAGTACACGCCGGGGTACGTGCCCGTCCAGTGGTCGGCCGGCACCGGCGTCTACTGCGGTATGCCCGTCGAGGAGCTCCTGGCGATGGACACGGGCACGTTCGACGTCGAGATCAGCGGCGACCTGGAGTCCGACCTGCAGGAAACCCAGACGCTCTGGAGCCTGCCGGTCACGATCTCGGGCGAGGTACCGGACGGCGTGTTCGACGACAGCTTCAACGCGATGACCTATCCGCTGATCGTCTGGGCGCACGAGGGCAAGATCGTCGACCTGCCGAGGTACTGGACCGAGGCCGCCAACGACGAGGCACCCGGGGTGCTCGTCGAGCGGGGGACCTGGACCGGGTCCGCGACCACCGGCAACGCGTCGTCCTGCCGTGCGGAGACCCTGGTGCGGAAGGAGCACGACCTCGCCAGCTACTACGACAACGAGCGGGCCGGAGGTCGGTACGAGCTGATCGCGATCGTCGGTGATCCCGTTCGGGCTGACGACCCGAAGGAGGACGCACGGCGCATCCTGGTCAGCGACCCGGTCACCGTCGACCTCGACAGCGGCGTGGCGCCGTCACCGAGGTCGTAGGCCGACCCGCCCTCGTCCACGAGCGCAAACAACCCGCGCATCGCCATCATCGTTCTCGCGTTCCCGCCCGTCAGGGAGGATGAAAGCGAGAGGGGGCGTCACACATGGCGCAGTGGGAGAACGAGCTCGAGGAGCTCATGGCGCGGCGGGGCCGCGCGCTGGTCGGGTACGGGTACACGCTGTGCCGGGACCGGACGCAGGCCGAGGACCTGGTGCAGGACGCGCTGGTCAAGGTGTTCTCGCGCCTGCGCCGCCCACGCGGCACGGCGGAGGACGGCGGGCAGGTCGTGGACCTGGACCAGCCCCGGCTGACGAACGCGGAAGCGTACGTGCGACGGGCGATGCTGACCATCTACCTGGACGGCTACCGGCGGCAGACGAGTTGGACGGGTATCAAGCACCTGCTGGCCGACGAGGATCGCGCGCCCGCGGCGGAGCGCGTCGCGACGGCCCGGGTCGACGTCGGGGCGGCGCTGGCCCAGCTCTCGCCGCGGCAGCGCGAGTCGGTGGTGCTGCGGTTCTTCGAGGACATGACGGTGCCGCAGATCGCGCAGACCCTCGGCACGAGCCAGGGCACGATCAAGCGGCACCTGTCCAACGCGATGGAGGTGCTGCGCGGCTCGCTCGCGGAGATCACGGTGCCGGAGATGGACACGGCGCTGGACGAGCGGCTCGACGCCGTCTCCGGCATGGTGCGCCGCCGTCGCGCGGTGAAGGTGGGTGCGCTGGGCGGCGCCTCGCTGGTGCTGGCGGGTCTGCTGGCGATGGCGGCCCTGTGGGGGCCGTCGCGGCTCCTGTCCGAGCCGGTGGTCCCGGCGACGCAGAGCCCCGAGGTGTCGAACGCGGCAGTCGGCGGCTGGGCGCCGATGCAGTGGACCGACCAGGGCCCCCAGTACCGCTGCGGCATGGAGGTCACGGAGCTGACGTCCACCTCCGACCTGGTGGAGCTGGAGCTGACCGGCGACCTGACGGTGGACGAGTACGGGCTCACCGCCCCGGTCCGCATCACCCGCACGGACGCAGAGGGTCCGGCGCTGGACGGCGGCTACCCCATGCTGGTCTTCGCGCAGAACGGCCAGGTGGTCGACCTGGGGGCGGGCTGGCACGAGGGCGGTTACATGCTGCCCGACGCCGGAAAGTCCCAGGACGACGTCGCCGAGGCCGCCGCCGCCACGGCGTGCGGGGACTGGACGGTCGGCATGATCACCGAGACCTTCCTGGAGTCACGCCCGGCCGGCACCTACGACGTCTACGCGGTCATGCCGTGGAACGAGGGCAACGGGGGCGAGATGGCCGTCAGCGAGCCCGTCACCCTGGAGGTGCCGGAGGTCGACGTGCCCGCCGAGGAGCCGCTGACCGTCGACATCCGCGACGGCTACCAGCCCGAGTGGCTGGAGGGCACCCGCCTGGCCTGCGGCGTCCACGCGTCGGACATCCCGCAGGGCACGCACGTGCCGAACGAGCGCGGGAACCTGAAGCTCTCGGCCGACACCAGCGGTGCGTCCCTCACCCCCACCGAGGTGACGGCCACGTTCGAGGAGACCGCGGGCGAGGCCGTCGACACCACCCGCACGCCGGTCACCCTGGTCTGGCTCAGCGCCGGACGCGTGGTCGGGGTGGGCCGGGACGTCTGGTCCGAGCCGGCGGAGGACCTCCGGATCGACGCCGGGGGCGACACCTCCGTCGTCGTGCCCGTGGAGCCGGACCTGACCTGCCTCACCGATCCCGACGCCGGGCTGCCGGACGGCGGCTACACCCTCTACGCCTTCACCGAGATCGACCCGGCGTCGGACGGCGAACCGCAGTACCTGGCCACGGAGGCGTTCGCCGACTACTACATCGGCGAGTGACCAACGAAAGCTCCCCGGTGCGCGTCATGGGGTGTGTGGAGACGATGACAGCACACACGCACCGGGGAGGTGGCCATGGCGGTATGGGAGAACGAGCTCGATGAGCTCATGAGGACGCGCGGCAGCGCGCTGGTCCGCTATGCCTACATGCTCTCCGGCGACCGCGCCCTCGCCGAGGACCTGGTCCAGGACGCACTGGTGAAGGTCTACTCGCGGCTCCGCCGCCCCGGCCGGGGCGGCGGGGTGGGCGTGACGGCGGGCAGCTCGGCGCACGACCTCGACTCACCGTTCACCAACGTGGAGGGCTACGTGCGGCGGGCGGTCCTGACCATCTACCTGGACGGCTACCGCAAGCGGCAGCGCTGGTCGGGTATCAAGCACCTGATGGCGGACGACACCAGCACCCGCGGCGCCGACCAGGCGGCGTCGGCGCGGGTCGACGTCATGACGGCGCTCGCGAAGCTCGGCGCCCGGGAGCGCGCCTGCGTCGTGCTGCGCTACTTCGAGGACATGACGGTGCCGCAGATCGCGGACGCCCTGGGTACCGCCCAGGGCACGGTGAAGCGGTACCTGTCCGACGCGACCAAGAACCTGCAGGAGATCCTGCGCCCCGACGACTTCCGACCCGCCGAAGGGAGGGCCGCCCGATGAGCCTCGACGACCTGAACGACCGTTCCGACCAGAACGACTTCCTGAGCGGCGCACTCCATGGCGCCGCCGACGCGATGCCCGGAGGGGAGGTGGATGACTTGCACGTCTCGTTCGGGGTGGTGCGCGACCGCGTGCGACGGCGTCGTGCCGCGAAGGTCGGCAGCCTCGCCGGCGCCAGCCTGGTGGTGGCGGGCGTGCTCGCCTTCGGCGTCACGCAGACGCCGCTGTGGAACAGCGCCGACCCGGTGCTGCCGGGGTCGCCCACCGAGATCGTGGCCCCGAACCGGTCCGCGGACCCGACCGGCGAGCCGTCCCCGTCGGGACCGCCCGCGACGAGCGTGATCCAGGACGGGTACGTGCCCTCGTGGATCGCGGACCTCGACGCCGGGCTGGAGTGCGGCATGCCGGTGGCGGACCTGGAGACGACGGCGCAGGGCTGGACGTCCTCCTCAAGCGGTGACATCTACGCGGTGACGTCCGAGATGGGCGGTGAGCCCTCGACGTCGTGGGGCATGTCGGCGCTCGTCGCGGGCACCGGAGGGTCGCTCGACGTCCCGCCGGTGCTGGTGTGGAGCCAGGACGGCGTGGTGGTCGACCTGGGGACGAACGTGTTCGACGGATCCGTCATGAGTGCGCCGCTGCTCAGCTCCGAGGGTGGCGACGTCACCGAGGCCCAGGGCGGTGCGTTCACCACGTGCGCGCCCGTCGAGACCGAGACCGTCGACAACTTCGCGACGCCGCTGCCCGAGGGCGACTACGAGGTGCGGGTGGTCGCCTTCCCGCAGACCGCCTCGGGGGCGTTCGCGACGGCGGTGAGCGAGCCGGTCGACGTCCGCCTCGACGCCGACGGCGCGCACAGCGCCACCGGCACGCGCGGCGGCGCCGCGACGATCGAGCCGCCGCAGCCCGTCGAGGGCGAGCTGTCGCGGTTCGTGCTGGACCGCAGCACGGACTGGGTCTCCGCGCGGCTGACGCAGTTCGGGTACGTGACGACCGGCACGCCGGTCGTCACCGCCGAGTGCGAGAGCGCCGACCCGGCGGACACGGTGTCGATTGAGATGGTGCAGCCGTCCACCAACGAGTCGTTCGCGTCCTTCGAGGTCCGTTGTGACGGCGAGCGGTTCGTGTCGCCGTCCGTGGTGGGCGGCGGCGAGGAGGTCGTGGACATCCGGCTGGCGAGCGTGCCCGACGGCGTCGCGCGGTTCTGGGCGACCCTCGCCCCGAACACCGGCGGCAGTGGCGGCAACGGCGGCGAGGCCGCCCGAGCCTGCTCGGCGGACGGCCTCGACCTGTCCTTCGACCCGGCGAACCTGCTGGCCGAGGGGGCCGGCGCGAAGGCGGCGGCCATCGTCGACGCGGCGCTGGCCTGCGACGACAACGAACTCATCGGGCTCGCGAACCAGGACGGCACGGAGCTGATGTTCGGCAACGAGACGGCGGAGCAGACCTTCGCCCTGCCCGACACCGACAGCCGGCGCTACGAGACCCTGGTCCGGCTGCTGACCGGCACCATGGGCGTGACCTCCGGGCAGAGCGGTGGCGTCCCCACCGTCGTCTGGCCACAGGTCGCCACCGAGGAGTTCCGCGACTCGGCCGATGCGTGGCAGGAGGTGGTGGACGCAGGCGTGCTCACGCAGGAGCAGGCCGACGCCCAGCAGGCCGACGGGACCTATACCGGCATGGTGATCGGCATCGGCGAGGACGGCACCTGGCGGTACTACTCCGCCACCGACTGACCCCGCCGTCGTCGGGCACTGACCGGCCGGCCCGGGCGGACGACGAATCCGGCCGAAAAAGTTGGGTCCGTGTCCCAACGGTTCCTGCGCCCCGCTCGTATATGGGCATGAGCGGGGCGCAGGAACCGCAGGGTAAGGGGACGAGAACGTGATGGGGCAGACGACGTGACCGGGTCAGGGCGGGCCCCGCGATGAGCGCGCGCTGGGACGACGAGCTCACGGAGCTCGTGACCCGCAGGGGCCGCGCGCTCGTGGGGTACGGCTACGCGCTGACGGGCGACGTGCGCCGCGCGGAGGACCTGGTGCAGGATGCGCTGGTGCGCGTGTTCCGGCGGTTCCGCCGCCCGGAGGCCGCGGGCGCCGAGGGGTTCACGGAGTTCCCGCTGAACGAGGGCGGACAGCACGCGGGCATCGAGGCGTACGTGCGCCGGACGATGCTCAACCTCTATCTCGACGAGGCCCGGCGGTTCACGCTGTGGCGCAAGGCCCAGCCCAAGGTGGCCGTCGAGGACCGGGTGCGCGCGCCCGCGTCGGACATCACCGCCCGCGCCGACGTGACCGTCGCGCTGCGCGGCCTGAGCCCGCGCCAGCGTGCCTGCGTGGTGCTCCGCTTCTACGACGACCTCACCGTGCCCCAGATCGCCGCCACGCTCGGCATCGCGGAGGGCACCATCAAGAGACACCTGGCCGACGGGATCCGCGCGCTGCGCGGGGTCCTCGTGCCGGAGGGAGAGCTGCGATGAGCGGGCACGACGACCACGGCGCCGACGACCTGGGCATCGGCCGCGACGTGCTGCGGCAGACCATCGACGCGCTGGTCTCGGGCGCCACTCCGACCGACGTGCCCAGCGCGCCGGAGGAGAACCTCGGGCTGCTGCGGCGCAGGGTGCGGACCTGGCGGGTCGCCAAGGCCGGCGTGATGGGGCTGGGCACGGCCGCCGTCGTGGGTGCGCTCGCGTTCAGCGCCGCGCAGGCCTCGACCTTCACGCGGTCCGAGCCGCTGCCCGGACGCCCCACGATCGAGGCCACGGAGACGGGCCCGGTGCCGTCGGAGATCCCGACGACGCGCAGCTCGCCGAGCCCGACGGCGTCGGTGAGCCCGTCGCCGTCCGCCTCGCCGTCGGACACCCCCGATCCGGTGCCCTCGGGGGCCGCGGCCGTGGAACCGAGCGCCGACCCGAGCGCGTCCTCGGTCGCGACGAACGAGCCGGACCCGATCACCGCGCCGTTCGATGACGGGTACCAGCCCTGGGGCGGCGAGTATCCCGTGTGGTGCGGTATGCAGGACGCGGACCTCGTGTCGACAAGTCCGTCGGTGGCGATCGAGATCACCGGCGACCTGGTGTACGGGCGCGGCGACAACGTGTCGATCCCGGTCCGCCTCACGGGCGAGATGCCCGGTTACGTCGAACCCGGCGACTCGGACGGCCCCACTGAGAGCATCGGCAACAGCGCGCTGCTGGTGTGGTCGCAGGGCGGTCGGGTCGTGGACATGGGCACGGCGTGGCGAGAGGCCAACTACGACATCCCGCCGGCGCTCAACGACGCAGGGGTCTGGACCGGCGAGGCGTACGCGCCGTCGTTCAGCACGTGCGTCGAGGCGGACGCGGACCAGTACAACCTGAGCTACGACAACGTCCGTACGGCCGGCACGTACCAGGTGCGGGCGGTGCAGGCGCACAACATCGGCGATCCCGGGAGGGGTGGCCAGGAGGAATACCTGGTGGTCAGCGACCCCGTGACGGTCACTGTCCCCTGACCACGTGTCAGACGCTCAGGTCCCCCGAGGGACCTGAGCGTCTGACACGTCCGGCGGGTGGTGGCTCGCGACGATCGCGGCACTGCGCCGGCGGCCCCAGCGCTCCAGGCGCTCGGGGCCGCCGGGCAGCCGGCCGAGCACGCGGTACCGCCACGTGTTGAGCGGCAGCAGGTAGGCGTGCGCCCACGGCGGGCGCAGCGGCAGGCCGAGCTCGCGCATGCTGCGCACCCCCAGGAACGTCGTGAGCATCGACAGCAGCCGCTCCCGCTCCAACCACGCCCGGGCCGGCTGCCACCACGCCGGCCCGCGGTAGGTCCGCTCGGCCTGCGCGGCGACGACGGCCCGGGCGAGCCTCGGCCCGGCGTCCGACACCCCGGCCTGGGCCAGCAGCAGGTGCTGGTTGAGCCGGTGCCGCGCCCACTCGTCGTCGACGAGGAAGTCCGGGTGCACGCCCATGAGGTGCCCCACCCACTTCCACAGGTGCATCAGGGCCCGGCTGTCCGACGGCGGGACGGGCACCCCCAGCGCCCGGCAGCCCAGGATCAGGGTGCCGTCGAACAGCCCGAGGGTCGCCGCCTGGTCGGCCTGGTTGATCGGCAGGCCCCAGCGGGCGGTGTCCCAGCGGGCCGTGCCCGACCCCGTCGTGCCCGACCCCGCCGTGCCCGAACCTTCCGTGCCCGACCCCTTCGTGCCCGAACCCCCGGCGCCGGGCCGGCCCGCGAACGACGCGCTGACCAGGGCGTGCATGACCCGGACGTGCAGGGTCGTGCGCCACGCGGGGGCGAAGGGCCGCAGGGCGCCCGGCTCGGACAGCCCGACCGTCCACTCCTGGGTCTCGGCGAGCCGCCGCAGCGTCCCGCCGGTCAGGGCGCCTGTGGCCACGAGCAGGTCGGTCGGCCCGCCGAACCGGTACCCGCCCACGAGCGAGAGCTGGAGCAGCACGTCGCCCGCGTTCTGCCCGAGCCGCCGCTGTACCGTGGCGCCCTGCTCGACGAGGTCCCAGTCCACCCACGCGGGCACGGCGGTGACCTCGGCGAGGAACCGCCGGAGCGCGGGTGGGTGCTGGGCTTCGTCGCTGAGATCGGTCGGTTGCACAGAGATCGGTCCGTCAACCGACCGGTCTGGGTGCGACGGACCGATCTCGCTGTCACGGCCCGGCACCGGCGCCAGGCCCGGGTCAGGCGGCGGGGCCGCGAGCGCCGCCCGGAGCTGCGCGTGCGTGACCCGTCCCGGGTCGCCGGCCGGGAGCCGCATGGCGGCGGCGAGTGCCGCCCCGGCGTCGTCCTCCTCGGAGAAGGCGCGGCCGATCCGGGCCAGCAGGGCCTCGTCGACGCCGCGTACCCGCCCGAGCACGCGCAGCGGGCGGCCGATCCGCCGCCCGCGCGCCTCGGCGGAGCGGAACCGGCGCGGGTACGCCGCCGAGGCGGGCTCGACGTCGTGCACAGGGTTGTCCACCGGTTCGCCCATGTCCTCATCCTGACCCGGACGGCTCCGGCGGAACAGGCCCCGGCGGAACAGGCCCGGCGGAACGGGCGCCGGCCCGCAGAATGGGTCCGTACGCGCCACAACCTCCTGGCGACCTGGTTCGTCGACACGGTCAGGACGGCAGGAAGGAGCCGGTGATGGGCTGGCACGAAGACCTGGAGAGGCTCGCCGCACAGCGCGGCGGAGCGCTCGTGGGGTACGCCTACACGCTGTGCGGCGATGTGCGGCAGGCCGAGGACCTGGTGCAGGAGGCGCTGGTGCGGTACTGCTCGCGCCTGGTGGGACGGGGCGGACGGCGCGGCCGCGCGGCGTCGGGCATGCGTGCGGTGCCCCTGGACGGGGACGACGACGGCGGGGGCCGGGGCTGGGCGGTGCAGTACCCCGAGGCGTACGTGCGCCGGATGGTGCTGAACCTGTACCTCGACGGCTGGCGGCGCACCAAGCGGTGGGCCGACATCGCCCCGCGCGTCGCCGTGGACGACGTCCCGTTCCCCGACTCCGGGATCACGGCGCGGGCGGACGTCGTGCACGCGCTGGCCCGGCTCGCGCCCCGGCAGCGCGCGGCCGTGGTGCTGCGCTACTTCGAGGACATGACGATCGCGCAGGTCGCGGACTCGATGGGCGCGGCGCCGGGCACGGTCAAGCGCTACCTGCACGACGCCCTGCGCACCCTGCGCGACGTGCTCGAACCAGTGGATGCGACGACGGAAGGAAACCAGCGATGAACCGGCACGACGACGCCAAGGACCAGGACCACGGCTGGGTGGACCCCGCCGGTTCGGGCCTGCTGGCGCAGACCCTCGGCGCGATGGCGGACGGCGTGGACCCGGCGTCGCCCACCGGGCCCGCGGCGGCGATACCGGCCATGAGCAGGCGGGTGCGCCTGCGGCGCGGGGCCAAGCTGGGCGGGCTGGGGGGTGGCGCGCTGGCGCTCGCGGCCGTCGTGGCGCTGGGCGCGACGCAGCTCGCGCCGCCGGACGACGGCGAGGTGCTGCCGGGGTCGCCCGCCTCCGGGGCGCCGGAAGCCTCGCTGGCGTTGCAGGTCCGGGACGGCTACCAGCCGCCGTGGCTGGAGTGGAGCGACCTGACGTGCGGCATGCCGGTGGCGGACCTGGAGACCACGGCCCAGGGCTGGTCGGTGACGCCGGCCGGTGACATCTACTCCCGGACGGACGACCTGGATGACGAACGGTCGAGGTCGTGGGGCATGGCGACGGCGTTCCAGGACGGGAAGGGCACGCTCGACGTCGCACCCGTCCTGGTGTGGAGCCAGGACGGCGTGGTGCTCGACCTGGGGCCGAACGTCTTCGACGAGTGGACCGGGCAGGACGAGCTGCCGGTACCGCTCCTCGGTACCGGTGCGAGCTCCGTCGCGGCCCTCGGCACCTCGATGTCGACGTGCGTGCCGGGCAGGGAGTACGGCGACCTGCAGCACAAGACACCGCTGCCCGAGGGCGACTACGAGGTGCGCGTGGTGGCCTTCCCGCGCATCGACGGGCAGTGGGCCACGACGGTCAGCGACCCGGTCCAGGTCCGCCTGGACGCCGACGGCGCGCACAGCCCGGGCGAGCCCCGTGCCGCCGAACCTGCGGTCGAGTTCCCCGACCCGGTCGAGGGCCAGGTCTCGGGATTCGTCCTGGACCGCACCACCGACCGGGTCACCGCGGAGATGACCCAGCTCGACTACTCGTCGGACACCCCGATGCGGGTCATGGGTGCGTGTGCCAGCTCGGACCCGGAGGACCTGCTCCCGATCGAGCTGGTGCTTCCGTCGACCGGTGAGGTGATCGCGGCCAGCCAGATCACGTGCGACGGGTTCGAGGCCGGCACAGGCGTGGGCGCCCTGTCCGAGAACCGCAGCGGGGAGACCATCGACATCCGGCTTCCCGACGTGCCTGACGGCGTCTCCCGGCTCTGGGTGTCCCTGGAGCCGGATGCTTCCTTCGGCGGGGCTGCCGGGCCTGAGTGCTCGGCGACCGGCCTCGAACCGAAGTTCGACCTGAACAACTTCCAGATCGGTGACATCGCGGCGGCTGCCGGGGCCATCGTGATCGCGGCCATGGACTGCGACTCCGACGCGCTGATCGCACTGGCAGAGGAATCGGACACCGAGCTCATGCCCGGCAACGGAACCCCGGAGCAGGTCTTCGCCCTGCCAGAGTCCGGCACCGAGCACTACCGGACGCTCGCCACCCTGTTGTCCGACACCCGCGGCGAGATCGTCGGCGATGTCGACAGCGGCGATGTCACGGGCGACGACACAGTCGTCTGGCCCCGGGTCGCGACCGAGGAGTTCCGTGACTCGGACGAGGCGTGGGACGAGGTCGTGGCCGCGGGCCTGGTCACGGCCGAGGAGGTCGAGGGGCAGCGGGCGCACGGCTACCAGGGGCCCCGGATCGGCATCCGTGTGGACATGACCTGGGAGTACTACTCCGCCGGCGAGTAGGCCAGAGGACGTGTCAGGCGCTCAGTCCCCCAAGGGACCTGAGCGCCTGACCCGTGGGCCGGGGGACCGGCACGGGCGGAGATAATGGCCGGATGACGGACCAGACACTCACCCACGCACAGTCCGCAGCAGACCAGCCCGCAGCAGACCGGATCGATCCGGTCCAGCCCGCCGTCGTCCCCCAGGAGGCCCGCGCCCACGCGGCCGACCTGGGCGAGTTCATCGCGGCGTCGCCGTCGTCCTACCACGCGGCCGCCGAGGTGGCCCGGCGCGCGCAGGCGGCGGGCTTCACGCTCCTCGCCGAGGACGCCGCCTGGGGCGTCACCCCGGGCGGGCGCTACGTGGTCGTCCGCGACGGCTCGGTCATCGCCTTCACCGTGCCCGACGCCGCCGGCCCCACCACGCCGTTCACCATCGTCGGCGCGCACACGGACACCACGGGCTTCAAGCTCAAGCCCAAGCCGACGACGCGCGGCGCGGGCGGCTGGTGGCAGGTCGGGGTCGAGGTCTACGGCGGTCCGCTGCTCAACTCCTGGCTCGACCGCGAGCTGGAGCTGGCCGGGCGGATCGTCACGCACGACGGCACCGAGCACCTGGTGCGCACCGGCCCGATGCTGCGCATCCCGCAGCTCGCGATCCACCTGGACCGGGGCGTCAACGACAACGGGCTAGCCCTCGACAAGCAGCGTCACACCCAGCCCGTCTGGGGCCTCGGCGACGCGCAGAGCGCGGACGTCCTGGCGGCGCTCGCGGGGGACGCCGGCGTCGACCCCGCGGACATCGGCGGCTACGACGTGGTGCTGGCGGAGACGCAGCCGGCCCGGGCCTTCGGCGCGGGGCAGGTCCTGTTCGCGTCCGCGCGGCTCGACAACCTGCTCTCCACGCACGCGGGGCTGACGGCGCTGCTCGGCCGGGCCGCGGGCCCGGAGGGCGGGAAGGGCACGAGCGTCGAGATGTTCGCGGCCTTCGACCACGAGGAGATCGGAAGCGCCTCCCGCTCCGGCGCGGCAGGGCCGTTCCTGGAGGAGGTGCTGGTCCGCGTCTCCACGGCGCTGGGCGCCACGCCCGACGAGCGCTCGCGCGCGTTCGCGGCGTCGCTGCACGTGTCGTCCGACGTCGGGCACGCGGTGCACCCGAACTACCCCGAGCGGCACGACCCGGCCAACCACCCCGTCGCCGGGGGCGGCCCGATCCTCAAGATCAACGCGAACCAGCGCTACGCCACGGACGCGCACGGCGCGGCCGCCTGGAACGCGGCGTGCCGCGACGCGGGTGTGCCCACCCAGGAGTTCGTCTCCAGCAACGTCGTGCCGTGCGGGTCCACGATCGGACCCATCTCGGCGACCCGGCTGGGCATTCGCACTGTCGATGTCGGAGTGCCAATTTTGTCGATGCACTCGGCCCGTGAGCTCACCGCGGTGGTCGATCCGTGGTACCTCTCGCGCGCGATGAGGGCCGTCCTCGGGGGGTGAAAAGCCGAATCGTCCCGCTACGAGCCGAGAAGGACGGTTGATCGGGGCGACCTGCGCTTTTGCATGTTTCCGTTGGTTCTGTCCGGGTATACATTTGATGCAATACGGACATGACTTGGACGTTTGTCCAAGAAAGAATCGGCCTGACCTGCGAAAACGGCCGATCCTGGTTGTCCGTGAGTCTGGAAGAAAATACCTAGTACCGTCCAGATGCATGGACCTCGTGGGGGTGATACCACTGTGGTCATCCAGAGCCGTGAACTCGGCAAAAGAGAAATGCCGGACCCTCAGGAGCCCCCTGTGCCTCGTGCAACCGTACGCACCTGCGCCCGATGCGGCTGTGTCCTCAGCCGTTACAACTCCGAAGCCCGTTGTGCCGCGTGCCGGCGCACCGAGTCAGTTCCCGTGGTGTCGCTGCCCAGCGTCCCGGCACGGGTCTGGCAGGACGAAGCCGTCCGCGCGGCGCTCGCCGACTGGGACTTCGGTCAGGTCAGCCGCATGGTGCGGCAGCTCGTCCCGCTGCGGCAGGAGGACGTGGCAGCCCTGACGGGGCTGAGCCAGTCCTACCTGTCGATGCTGGAGTGCGGTGACCGCCGCCTGACCGACGTCTCGCGCGTCGTCCAGTTCCTCACGGGGCTGGGCACGCCGCCGGACCTGGTGCGGCTCCCGCTCCCGGGGATCAGCGCGCTGCCCGACGCCGCGGAGACCGCGCGGACCACGACGTCCGGCCAGGTCAGCAGTGCTCCCGTGGTCGTGACGCCCACGGCGCCGGACCCCACGCTGCCGTGGACGGCCGACCGCATGCTCACCGCGCTCCGCCTGGCGCACGTCGCCGACAGCACGGCGGACTGGCTGCCCTCGGACGCGAACGGGCCCGTGTCGGCCACCGCGATGAGCGACGCCGCCGGGACGGACACGCCGCGGCCGGCGTCGGGCATCGCGCTGAACTCGATGATCCAGCGCTGGGACGCCGAGCAGGCCGAGCCGCTGCGCCGGGCCACGGTCGGCACCCGGGTGTCGCTGGAGCTCTGCGGGCACCTGCAGGGCACGCTCGACGAGCTGCGGGTCATGGACAAGGGCTCGGGCAGCGGGGCCGTCGCCGACCTGGCCCGCGCCCACCTCGCCCTGGTGGTCCGGATCCTGGAGCGCAGCACGTACGACGAGGTCACGGGCCGGCTGCTCGCCGCCGTCGCCGCGGACACCGCCACGCAGGCCGGCTGGTTCGCGTTCGACGCGGGGCGCACGGACGCGGCGCGCGCCTACATGCTCGCCGGCCTGCGGGCCGCGCACGCGGCGGCCGACGACCGGCTCGGCGCGGGCGCGCTGTCCTACCTCGCGATCCACGGCTACTCCAGCGGCGACCCGCGCGACGCGGTGCGTGCCGCGGAGGCCGGCCGGCGTCGGATCGCCCGCCTGGACGCGCCGCACCTCTCCGCGACCCTCCTGACCCGGCAGGCCCGCGGCCACGCGGCCGCCGGCGAGGGCGAGGCCGCCCGCCGGGCCCTCGGCGAGGCCTCCGAGCTGTGCGCACGTGGCCGCGGCGAGGACGACCCGCACTGGCTGTACTGGATGAACGAGGGCGAGATCCACGGCCAGTCCGGTTCGGCCCACCTGGCGCTCGGCAACACGGCGCGTGCCGTGGAGAGCTTCGGGCACGCGATCCGGGCCGAGCGGGCGGGCGAGCGTCGCACGCACGGCCTGTTCCTCAGCCGGGCGGCCCAGGCGCACGCCCGGGCCGGCGACCTCGACGCGGCCTGCGCCACGGGCGAGGAGGCGGTGAGCATCGCGGAGACCGTGCAGTCGGCGCGGCTGCGGGAGCACCTCCGGGACCTGTCCGCCGACCTGCGGCGCGGCGGTTCCACCCGGCGCTCCGGCGTGGGAGCTCGCGTGCTGACCGAGCGGATCGCGGCCCTGGCGTCGTGACCTCCCCTGCCACCTCCGGTGGCGATGTCCGGACCGGCGATGCCAGGGCCCTCGTGCTCTGGGACATCGATCGCACCCTCGTCTACGTCGGGGACGTGGACCGGACGGCATACCGGGAGGCGTTCGCCGAGGTCGTGGGACGACCCGCCGAACGCCTCCCGGCCAAGGGGACCGGCGTGACGATGCCGCTGGCCATCCGCGGCCTGCTGGCCGACAACGGGGTACCCGAGCACGAGGCCGAGCACCTGCTCCCGCGCATGCTCGCGGCGGTCCCGGTGCGCTTCGCGGCCCACATCGACGACGTGCGCCGCCTCGGGACCGTGCTGCCCGGCGCGATGGGCGCCCTCAAGGCGGTCGCGGCCGAGCCCGACCTGGTGACCACGGTCCTGACGGGCAACCTCGAGGAGAACGCCCGGATCAAGCTCGGCGTCTTCGGCATGGACCAGTACGTCGACGCCGCGGTGGGCGGCTACTCGTCCGACGACGCGCACCGACCCGCGCTGGTGGCGGTCGCCCAGCGGCGCGCCGGCGACAAGTACACGGGCACGTTCCACAAGGGCAACACCGTGATCGTCGGGGACTCGCTGGAGGACGTGCGCACCGGGCTCGAGGGCGGCGCCCGCGTCGTGGCCGTGGCCTCCGGGACGACGCCGGCGGACCGGCTCGCCGAGGCGGGGGCCGACGTGGTGCTGCCCGACCTGACCGACTCTGGCCGGCTGATCCAGCAGATCCGCGTGCTGACCGACACCGCAGGGCCCGCGTAGCACCTCGCTGACCAGGGTGCGGAGCCCTTGATGTTCCGACATAGTGACTGTCGTCACATGTGGGTAGACTCTGGTCTCTTCCCGCCATCGACGTTGCTGGCGGGGCGCATCGGCCTTGCACGGGTCAAGCCTGTGCCGGGCATTTCATATCTGGGGGAACAGCCCCGGAGCTCGTCGAGGAGGACGGATGCTCGAAGACGGCATTGTTTTCGGCGCAGGGAGCTACACCACGGTGGCGGTGATCGCCGTCATCGCGGTGGCTGCCCTCGGGTGCGCCTTCGTGCTGCGCCGCCAGGTGCTCGCCGCACCTGATGGAACCGCCAAGATGCAGGACATCGGCCAGGCCGTGCAGGAGGGCGCCTCCGCTTATCTCAAGCGGCAGTTCCGCACCCTCGTGTTGTTCGCCGCGGTGGTGTTCGCTCTGCTCTTCCTGCTGCCGGGCGACGGCGGCGTGCGGGTCGGCCGCTCGATCGCCTTCCTGTTCGGCGCCGGGTTCTCCGCCGCGATCGGCTACCTGGGCATGTGGCTCGCGGTCCGGGCGAACGTCCGCGTCGCCTCGGCCGCCACCCGTCCGGGCGGCCGGGCCGAGGGCGCCCGCATCGCCTTCCGCACCGGCGGCGTGGTCGGCATGTCCGTGGTGGGCCTGGGCCTGCTCGGCGCCGCGCTCGTCGTGCTCGTGTACGACGTCGACGCGCCCGCCGTCCTGGAGGGCTTCGGCTTCGGCGCCGCCCTGCTCGCCATGTTCATGCGCGTGGGCGGCGGCATCTTCACCAAGGCGGCCGACGTCGGCGCCGACCTGGTCGGCAAGGTCGAGCAGGGCATCCCCGAGGACGACCCCCGCAACGCGGCCACCATCGCCGACAACGTGGGCGACAACGTGGGCGACTGCGCCGGCATGGCGGCCGACCTCTTCGAGTCCTACGCCGTGACCCTCGTGGCCGCCCTGATCCTGGGCAAGGCCGCGATGGGCGAGCAGGGTCTCGTCTTCCCGCTCATCGTCACCGCGATCGGCGCGTTCGTCGCGCTGCTCGGCGTGTTCATCACGCGGGTCCGCGGGTCCGAGAGCGGGCTCACGGCGATCAACCGCGGGTTCTACATCTCCGCCGTCGTCGGCGCCGTGCTGGCCGGCATCGCGGCCTTCGTCTACCTGCCGTCGTCGTTCGACCAGATGACCGGGACGGCCGACCTCACCGACGTGACCGCCGACCCCCGGATCGTCTCCGCCCTCGCCGTGCTCATCGGCGTGGTCCTCGCGGGCGTCATCCTGTGGGTGACGGGCTACTTCACCGGCACCGACAAGAAGCCGACGCTGCACGTGGCCGAGACCTCCCGGACCGGCGCCGCCACCGTGGTGCTCTCCGGCATCGGCGTGGGCTTCGAGTCCGCGGTCTACACGGCCGGCATCATCGCCGCCGCGATCTGCGGCGTGTTCCTGCTGGCCGGCGGCTCCGTCCCGCTCGCCCTGTTCCTCGTGGCCCTCGCGGGCTGCGGCCTGCTCACCACGGTCGGTGTCATCGTCGCGATGGACACGTTCGGCCCGGTCAGCGACAACGCGCAGGGCATCGCCGAGATGTCCGGCGACGTCGACGAGGAGGGCGCGCAGATCCTCACCGACCTCGACGCCGTGGGCAACACCACCAAGGCCATCACCAAGGGCATCGCGATCGCCACGGCCGTGCTCGCCGCGACGGCGCTGTTCGGCTCGTACGCCGACGCCGTGTCGCACGCGCTCGCCCAGGTCGGGAACGTCGGCTCGGGCCTCGTGACCTCGATGCTCAGCTACGAGATCATCTCGCCGGTCACCCTCGTGGGCGTGATCCTCGGCGGGGCCACCGTGTTCCTGTTCTCCGGCCTCGCGATCGACGCCGTCACCCGCGCCGCGGGCGCCATCGTGTTCGAGGTGCGCCGCCAGTTCCGCGAGCACCCGGGCATCATGACGTTCGACGAGCGTCCCGAGTACGGCAAGGTCGTGGACATCTGCACCCGGGACTCGCTGCGCGAGCTCGTCACCCCGGGCCTGCTGGCCGCGTTCGCGCCCATCGCGGTGGGCTTCGGGCTCGGCGTCGGGCCGCTGGCCGGCTTCCTGGCCGGGGCCATCGGCACGGGCGTGCTCATGGCCATCTTCCTGGCCAACTCGGGCGGCGCCTGGGACAACGCGAAGAAGATCGTCGAGGACGGCAAGTACGGCGGCAAGGGGTCCGAGGCGCACGCGGCCACCGTCATCGGTGACACCGTGGGCGACCCGTTCAAGGACACCGCCGGCCCGGCCATCAACCCGCTGATCAAGGTGATGAACCTGGTCGCGCTGCTCATCGCGCCCGCCGTCGTCGCGATCAGCGTCCCGGCGGACGCCAACCACGCGCTCCGCATCGGCATCGCGCTGGTGGCGGCGGCCGTGGCGTTCGGCGCCGTGATCTGGTCCCGTGTGCGGGCGTCCCGCGTCGACGCGGCCCAGCAGGCGGAGCAGGACCGCACGGCGGCGGCGGTCTGACGCCGAGGTAGAACCGCGGCGAGGTAGAACTCCGGCGATCTCGCCGGGGTCCTACCTCGCCGCAGCTCTGTCCCGGCAGGGTGCCTACTGGCCCACGCGGCCGTCCACGCACTCGCGCAGCAGGTCGGCGTGGCCCACGTGCCGGGAGTACTCCTCGATCATGTGCACCAGCACGTCCCGGACCGGGATCTGCTCGTCGCCGCGGGTGACGGTCGCGCCCAGCCCGTCCTCGGGCAGGGTCTCCATCCAGGTGTCGGCGTCCCGGACCTCGCGCCGCCAGTTCTCCCACGCGTCCTCGACGACGGCAGGGTCGGCCACGGCGCCGTCGAAGTCCGCGTCCGGGTTCTCCGGCGACTTGCCGAACAGCTTGGGCAGGTCCGGCTGCTCCTGCAGCACCCGCTGGAACCAGGTCTGCTCCACGTGCGCCAGGTGCCGCACCAGCCCCAGCAGCGACATGGTCGACGGCGGCACGGACCGGCGGGCGAGCTGCTCGGCGTCGAGCCCGTCGCACTTCATCTCCAGCGTGAGCCGGTAGTGCTTGAGGTAGTTCCAGAGGGTCTCCTTCTCGCCGACCGGGTCGGACAGCGCCTCACGCGGGTCGTCGTCCGGGTCCGCCCACATGTCGGGGTACACGGTCGCTGAGGTCCATCGCTCTGTCGTCATGGGACCAGTGCACCCTCCGGTCCCGGGCCGGTCAACGGGATAGTCGGCCGGCGTCCGCTCCCACTTCCCCCGCGTCATGGTCCAGACTGGGCCGCGTTGTCGCTGGGAGGCACCGTTGCTCGTTCGTACTCGCCTGCTCGCCGCGCTGACCGGTGCGACGCTCGCCGTCGGCGTCCTCGGCGCGCCCGCCGTGGCGCGGACCGGCCCGGCGGACGGCCCCACGGACCCCGGCGCGTTCGTCGCCTCCTACCTGCCGCCCGAGCCGGTGCCGAGCGGCGAGGCCGGGCTGCGCCTGCCGACGTCGTACCCGTACCAGCCCGACCTGCGGGTCTATCCCGCGGTCGAGCGCGACGCCACGGAGCGCAACGGCACGGTCAGCCACGCGGACCTGGCGCCGCGCCTGACGCGGCTGATGGACCGGAGCGACCGGGTCTCGACGCAGGTGGTGGGGCAGTCGACCGAGGGCCGCGACCTCTACCTGGTCACCGTGACGGCCCCGGAGCGCCGGTCGGAGACCGCGCGGCAGGCCGCGTGGCGCACGGAGATCCGGGAGCGGCCGGACCGCGCCGCGCGCGACACCGCCCTGCGCGCGGGCTACAAGACCCCGGTCTGGATGAGCGCCAACATCCACGGCGACGAGTGGGAGGGCACCGACGCGGCGCTGCGCGTCATCGAGCGCCTGGCCACGGCGGACGACCGCGCGACGCGGGAGACCCTGGCGCGCCACCGATTCGTGTTCAGCCTGACGCTCAACCCGGACGGGCGCACCCACGCGACCCGGGAGACGTCCCTGGGCCTCGACGCGAACCGCGACATGATCACGCTCGCCACCCCGGAGGCGCGCTCGTACGTGCGCACCGTCCAGGCGGTGCAGCCGCTGTTCGCGGCGGACTTCCACGGCTACACCGACGTGCTCCAGGTCGAGCCGGCGGGCCCGCCGCACGGCGAGAGCTACGAGTACGACCTGCTGGTGCCGCACGCCTACGCGATCGCGCGCCGGGTGGAGGACGACGTCGTCGCGGCCGACATCGACGGCAACACCTCCTACGACCCCGACACGGGCGACGCGGTCGAGGAGGACACCGGGTTCGTCAGGATTCCCTACCGGGACACGCCGTCGGGCTGGGACGACTACCCGCCGGTGTTCACCGCGCAGTACGCGTCCCTGCAGGGCGCGGTGACCACGACCGTCGAGCTGCCGCTGGGCCGCACGGGCCCCACCACGACGCGGGCCGACTCGGCGGTGGACACCGAGGTGGCCGTCACGACGATGACGTCGATGATCGACTACGTCCGGACCCACTCGGACGCCATGCTCGCGAACCAGGTCGAGCTGTTCCGCCGTGGGGTGGCGGGTGCGCCGAAGGTTGCGCTGACCACCCGGAACATCGACGGCGTGCCCGGCCCGGACGAGTGGAAACGGCTCTGGGACCGGGCGGACGACCAGGAGACGGTGCGGCTGCCGCGCGCGTACGTGATCCCGGCGGGCCCGGGTCAGCGGTCGGCGAGCGACGCCGAGGATCTCGTGGACACGCTCCTGTTCCACGGCATCGAGGTGGGGCGGCTGGCCGCGCCCGCGCACGTCGCGGGCACGGGCACCACCTACCCCGCCGGCTCGTACGTCGTGGACCTGCACCAGCCCCTGCGCGGCCTGGCGAGCTCGCTGCTCGGCCCCGGCTCGGACATCTCCGCCAAGGTCCCCGCCATGTACGACGTCTCGGCGTGGTCGCTCGCGGCCCTGTGGGGCGCGACGGTGGACCGGGTGGGCGCCACCACGGACGGCCCGGTGGGCCGGACCGTCCCCGTCCGCGAGGGGCGCGAGCGCGGCGACGTGCCGGACGGGCAGCCCTACGTCGGCTTCGACCTGGCCGGCGTCGCGGACCAGCGCGCCCTGAACGACCTGCTGGGCCAGGGCGTCAAGGTGCGGCTCACGGCGGACGGGCGCGCCGTCGTCGGGCCGCGCGGGCACGGGGCCGCCCACGACGTGGCCGACCGGTACGGCATCGACTTCACGGCGGCGTCGCGCGCCGACTGGACGGCGGGGGAGCCGGCCGAGGACCTGAGGATCGCTTACGTGGGCGACCAGGACGACCGGCTGTCGCTCCTGGCGCTCGGCTTCGACGACCTGGTCGCGGTCTCGGCGAGAGGGATCGGCACGAGCGCGGCGGCGGGCCGGCCGACGGGTCTCGAGGGCGCCGACGTCCTGTGGGTGGGCTCGTCCCTGGACCTGCCCGCGGGGTCGGCCGGCCACGCGTTCGTCCGGTCCTGGTTGCGCGACGGCGGCGCCATCGTCGGGCGCGGGGCCGGCGCGTTCGCGGCCGCGGAGTCGTACGGCCTGGTCAGCGGCACCGCGGTGACGGGCGACGCGGCCGGCAACGGCATCATCGAGACCGACGCCCCGGGCGACGTGCTGGACGACCACCCGCAGGAGCAGGGGTTCGTCTACCCGGCCGTGTGGTTCACGGGCCTCGGTCGGGGCACCACGGCGGAGCTCACCTACGGCAGCTTCCTCGCCGGCCACTGGTCGTCCGCGGAGGACGGCGGCGGGCCGGCGGCGGCCGACGGGCAGGCTGCTGCCGTGTCCGGCGAAGTGGGACAGGCGCGGGCGTTCGTGTTCGGCACCTCGGTCTTCTTCCGCACCCATCCCAGGGGCGGCCTGAGCCAGGCGGGGACGGCGATCCGCTGGGCCGCGTCGTGACCACCGCAGACGGCTGACCCGCGCGGTCCGCGGCCCGTCCGGGATCACCAGGGGTATGTGGAAAACCGGGTGCTACCGCTATCGTCTGCGGTGTTGTGCTCCCGAACGCCCCGTGGTCCGCGGGCGTGGACGGGAGCCCCGACGCAGGGGGCCCCGACGGGGGACCCGGAGCAGGAGAAGGTCCCGTGAGTGCCGACATCGACCCGACCGAGGCCATCCCTCAGGTCACGGCCGAACTGATCGCGAAGGCCGCAGCCCGGCAGGCTCCGCCGCCTGAGCGCGAGGCGACGAGCGCCCCGGCAGCCCCGGCGCGCACCGCCCCGGAACGCCGCACACCGGAGCGGAGCGCGGCAACGAAGGTGCAGGACGCCGAGCGGCGCCAGCCGGTCGCCGAGCAGCCCGCCGCGCCGGACGCCGTGCTGTCCAAGCGCCCGGGCTCACCGTTCGTCCCGTCGGAGCCGTACGCCGACCGGCACACGTCGGCCGGCCACATCGCCGCCGGGCACCTGTCGTCGCTCGTGCAGATCCCCACCGTCTCGGTGTGGGACCCGCAGCACCTGGACCACGAGTCGTTCGCGCGGCACCGGGCCGCGCTGGCCACGTTCTACCCCCGCGTGCACGCCCTGCAGAGCGAGCCGGCGGGCGGCCACGGCCTGCTCTACCGCTGGCCCGGCAAGGGGCGGCAGGACGTGCTGCACCCCTACCCGGTGGTCCTCATGGCGCACCAGGACGTCGCGCCGGTGGGCGCCGACTGGGCCGGGAACCCGTTCTCCGGCGAGATCCGCGACGGGGTGGTGCACGGCCGCGGCACCCTCGACGACAAGGGCGGGCTCGTCGCGGTGCTCGACGCCGTCGAGACGCTGCTCACCGAGGGCTTCGTGCCCGAGCGCGACATCTGGCTGTTCTTCGGCGCGGACGAGGAGACGGTCGGCGAGTCCGCCCAGATCGCCGTCCGCCGCCTGTACGAGCTCGGCGTGCGGCCATGGCTCGTGGTCGACGAGGGCGGGTCCGTCGCGACCGACGTGCTGCCCGGCGTCGACCGGCAGACGGCCCTCGTGGGCGTCGCGGAGAAGGGCCTGGTCGGGATCAACCTGTACACCACCGACGTCGGGGGCCACGCGGCCACACCGGGCCGGTGGTCCGCGACCACGCGGCTCGCCCGTGCGGTGACGCGCGTGGGCCGGCACCGGTTCGTGGCGCGGGTCGACGCGCCGACCGTGGAGCTGCTGGGCCGGGTCGCCCCCGGCGCGAAGGGGCTTCAGGGCGCCACGCTCCGGCTCGCGGCCAGGACCGCCGCCGGGCCGCTGCGCAAGCTGGCCGCCTGGGTGCTGGCGGGCGGCGGCCCCGAGGCCGTCGCCACGGTCCGCACCACCGTGGCGGTCACCGAGCTGGAGGGCAGCGCCGGCGCGAACGTGGCCGCCACGACGGCCCGGGCCCGCCTCGACGTCCGGGTGGCGCTCGGCGACACCGTGGACCGGACGGTGGCGCGGCTGCGCCGCGTGATCCGGGACAAGCGGGTCGAGATCGAGGTCGTCGAGAGCAGCGAGCCCAGCGAGGTCTCGCCCACCGACAGCCAGCAGTTCGCGCTGCTGACCGAGTCGATCGGCGCCGCGTACCCGGACGCCGTCGTGGCGCCGTACGTGACTGTCGCCGCCACCGACGCGCGCCGGTTCACGCCGATCAGCGACCACGTCTACCGGTTCAGCCCGTTCGTCATGACGCGGGAGCAGCGGCAGTCGACGCACGGCGTCGCAGAGCACCTGAGCGTCGATTCCCTCAGCCGCGGCGTGCATTTCTATCGCGAGGTGCTGCGCAAGATCCCGGGCTGACCTGGGCATTCAACAAATCACCGAAATTGGACTAAGTTCTCCCTCTACACCGGCGAGGGAGACTTTCATGAGCAGCTCCGCAGCACCGTCCGGAACGCCCGGCGGGTCGCGTTCGCCCGTGAACGTCAACGTCCACACGTACCCCGCGCAGCTGCAGTACCCGCCGCGGTCGTACCTCGTGTTCAGCATTCTGATGACCATCTGCGTGTGGCCCACGGGAATCGTGGCGCTCGTGAATGCGTCGCGCGTGAACGCGCACTGGAGGACGGGTCAGCACGACAAGGCGCGCAAGGCCTCCCGCCGGGCCCGCAACTGGGGCCTGGTGTCGCTCGCCATCTGGGTGATCCTGCTGGTGGTGGTCGTGTTCTGGTCGAGCATCGCCTACCTGAACGGGTAGCACTTCACCCACAGTTCGTCAGCTATCACACGATTGCCCCTCCTGTCCTCCCCGGTTCTGCGGGTAAAGTGCGCGGCTATGAGTGCGACACGGCGCAAGGGCTCCCGGGGCGGTCGTGCTGCTTCCCGCGCCGGTGGTCCCCCCGCGAGCAACGCCCTCACCTGGGCGGAGAGCCTCGCGGCGGGTGAGGCCGCGCCGGGCGCCAGCGCCCTCGAGTGGGCCGAGGGGCTCGCGCAGAACGACAGTGCCACGCCCAGCCCCTGGGGCAGCGCGGGTGCGACCGCCGACGCCGCGGCCCCCGCACCGGCCGAGGAGAGCGGCACCGGCTCCCCGTGGGGCCCCGTGCCGGCACCCGCCGTCGTCGACGGCGAGGACGCCCCGGCCGGCGAGCCCGAGGGCGACGCGAACCCGTGGGGCTCCGTGGCGGCCGCGGCGGAACCCGCCGCGGCCCGGGGCCGGAGCAAGAACGCGGGCGGAAAGAGCGCCGGCGGCAAGAGCGGCAAGGCCGGCAAGTCCCGCTCCAAGGGCAAGGGCACCAAGTCGGGTGCCAAGGGCGCACCGAAGGACGACACGGCCCCCACCCCTGCTGGCGGCTTCCCGCTGAACGTGGGCCCGGTGGCCGACGAGGCAACCGATGAGCCGCTGCCGGAGGGCGACGCCCCGCTCGCGACGGGCGCGTCCGCGCCGAGCGCGCCCGCGTCCCGCGGGCCGGCGTCGAAGAAGGCCGGCAAGGGCCCCCGGGGCCGGATCCCCACCCCCAGCACGGCCCAGCAGCGCAAGATCAAGCGGACCCTGCGCCGTGGCCTGCCCCCGTTCCTCGACCGGCCGCTGGTGCTGGTGCTGGCGGGCGTCACCGCCGCCGTGCTGGGTCTCGGCACCGGCTGGGGCATGGACAACCTCCCCTCGGGGGGCGGCCCGATGTCGTCGGCGGACGCCGCGTCGTGCGCGCAGACGCAGATGGCGTGGACGCAGGCCGCCAACGCGCAGTCGGCGATGGTCGAGGACCAGCCCGAGACCCTGCGCAAGGGCTTCATCAACGCCCGCAACGCGCTGGACGGCGTGACGCCGCCGGAGGCGATCTCCTCGGACTGGGCGGTGGCGTTCACCTACTACTCGACCGTGGCGAACAACATCGAGAAGGTGAAGGCCAACGACGGCCCCGCCGTGCTCTCGGCGGTCGGCGGCGCGCAGGAGGAGCTCGACACCGAGGCGATGATCGAGGCGACCAAGGCCATCGGGCTCTACGTCAACTCGAACTGCCAGCGGTAGCCCGTCAGGATGGGGCCGTGCAGCCTCCTGTGACCGACCCCGTCCTCGTCGCCTCCCTCCGCGACGACCTGTCCTCCTCCGCCTACGACGTCGACGGCGTCGAGGACGTCCTCGGGCCGCTCGCCGCGGCCGCGCTGCACCGGGAGCAGGCGCTGCCGGCCCGCCGGGCGATCGCCGCGGCGGTAGCCGGCAAGCCGCCGTCGGACCGCGATCCTCGCGCCACCCTCGCGGGCCTCTTCCTGCTGGGCGCGGCCGTGCCGCGCGCCGCGCTGGACCGGGCGCTGCCCACGACCTGGACGGCCGGGGCGGAGCGACTGGGCCTGGTCACCGCGCAGGGTTCCGGGGACGACGACGAGGTGCGCGCCGTCGTGGACCTGCACCCCTACTCCTCGGTCGACGCCGTCGGCGACGCGCGCTGGTGGCTGGCGTCCGACCTGGGCGAGCTCGCGACCGGCGGCCGCCTCGCGACCGACCACGTGCTCGGCGCGGGCGGCGCGTCCCTGACGCTCGCGCAGGTGACCGTGCGCAACCCGACCGGCCGGGTGCTCGACCTGGGCACCGGCTGCGGCATCCAGGCCCTGCACGCGGCGCGGCACGCCCGGCAGGTGGTGGCGACCGACATCTCGCGGCGCGCGCTGTCGTTCGCGCGCTTCAACGCCGCGCTGAACCAGCCGGACGGGGCCGAGCTGGACCTGCGGCACGGCTCGATGCTGGAGCCGGTCGCGGGGGAGCGGTTCGACCTCGTGGTCTCCAACCCGCCGTTCGTCATCACGCCGCACGCCGGGGCGGCGGGCCGCGCCGTGGCCGACGCCATCGGCGACTACGAGTACCGCGACGGCGGCCGGGCGGGCGACGACCTGGTGCGCGACCTCGTGCTCGGCGTCGGCGACGTGCTCGCCCCGGGCGGCACGGCCCAGCTCCTCGCCAACTGGGAGCACCGCCGGGGCGAGCCGTGGGCGGACCGGGTGGGCCGCTGGCTCGACGAGGCGGGCCTGGACGGCTGGATCATCCAGCGCGAGGTGCTCGACCCCGCCGAGTACGCCGAGACGTGGATCCGCGACGGCGGGACCACGCCCGACCGCGAGCCGGACGCATGGGCCGCGGCGTACGGCGCGTGGCTCGACGACTTCGCGTCCCGGGACGTGGAGGCGGTCGGCTTCGGCATCGTGACCCTCCGGCGCCCCGTCTCGGGCGCCCCGACGCTGCGCCGCCTCGAGGAGCACACCGGGTCCGTGCGCCAGCCGCTCGGGGCGCACATCGCCCGCAGTCTCGCCGGGCACGACTGGCTGGCGGCCCGGGACGACGCCGCGCTCGCCGCGGCCCACCTCGTGACGGCCGCGGACGTCACGGAGGAGCGCTACCTGACGCCGGGCGCGGCCGACCCGAACGTCGTCGTGCTGCGGCAGGGGGACGGGCTCGGGAGGGGCGTGCACGCGTCGAGCCCGCTCGCGGCCCTCGTGGGCGCGTGCGACGGCGAGCTGTCGGTCGGGCAGATCGTCGGCGCCCTCGCGTCGCTGTTCGAGGTGCCCGCGGACGCGCTGGCCGCCGAGCTGCTCCCGGCGGTCCGGGGGCTGGTCAGGGACGGGTTCCTGGAGGAGTGAGCGCGGGCGTCCCGGGCGGCGCGGCGGGGGCGGCGCGCCGTTACCGGGACGTAACGGAATTGTCGAAGACCGATAAATCTTGTCGATGGCCGAGACATATCCCGCTATGACAGATATTTTCCACCGTGTGGAACTCGACATGCGGCACTTGAGGATGGTTGTCGCTGTTGCCGAGTCGGGCAGCGTCACGAAGGCGGCCGCTGCCCTCGGCATCGCGCAGCCGGCGTTGACCGCGCAGCTGAACCGCATCGACCGGTCCCTGGGCGGGAACGTCTTCGTCCGCGACCGGTTCGGTGCGCGACCGACAGAGCTCGGTGAGCTGGTGCTCAGGCACGCTCGCGTGCTTCTCCCCGCCATGTCGGCCCTCGCGGACGACGCCGAGCGCCTCGTCAACGGCGACGTCGCCCACGGCGAGACCGTGCGGGTCGGCATCACCGGGACCGGGCTGGGCGGGCTGTTCGTCAACCAGCTGCACATCGGGATGCCCGGTGCGCAGGTCACGACGGCGATGCCCCCGCAGCCCGACGACGTCGCGTCCCGGCTCGCCCGCGGCACCATCGACGTCGGGCTGGTCGGGATGTGCTCCGACGTCTCGCCGCCCGCGGCCGTCGAGGTGTCGTGGACGCGGGTGTGCACCGACCCGATGTTCGTGCTGATCGACGAGCACCACCCGTACGCGGGCAAGCCCGAGGTGTCCCTCGCCGAGCTGGCCGAGGAGCAGTGGCTCTGCGTGCCGTCGCACGGCTGCCTCGAGGAGTGCTTCGTGTCGGCGTGCGTGCGCGCGGGGTTCACGCCGCGCGGCATGGGCGAGGCCGAGTGGACCACCGCCGTCGACCAGGTGCGGGCGGGCCGCGCCGTCGCGCTCGTGGAGCCGGGGCAGCCGGACCCGCCGGGGGTGGCGACGGTGCCATTGTCGGGGGCGCCCCTGCGCCGCACCCACTACCTGGGCTGGCGGCACGACGCCGACCTGCGCGTGGACCTGGAGGCCGTCGAGGGCGCCGCCCACCGGGCCCACCGCGACGCCGTGCGCCGCAGCCCGCAGTACGAGCAGTGGCTGGCGATGTACGGGATGCTCGGCTGAGCCGGAGGCGCAGCGCAGGGTGGGGGCCGAGGAACGAGGCACGCGCCCGGAGCGGAGCCGCAGGCTCAGCCGACAAAAAGCAGAGTTGAGTCGTTGGCGCGCCCCGGCGCCCGTGGACGGGCACTTACGTGGTTTGCCCTCCATAGGAAATATGTATGACCTGAGTGTGATCTGGGCGTGAAGTCCATCTCCTCCTACGGTGGCAGAGCGGGTGAAAAAGCACCCGTGGGTGGAACTTCACCCTCTCCGATCCAAGGAGTCGCTGGAGATGAGTCGCACTTCCCTCCGGGGCGTCGCCGTGGCAACCGCCACCGTGGGCCTCTTTGCCGGCACCATCAGCGCCGTCGCAGCCGCACCGTCCGACGTCGAGGCCGCGACCGCCGGCTACACGCCGGGTCTCGTCTCCGCCATGGAGCGCGACCTGAACCTGAGCACGGCGGACGCCGTGGCCCAGCTCCAGGCCCAGGAGCTCCTGGCCGACACGCAGCAGAGCCTGGAGAAGTCGCTCGGCGCCTCCTATGCCGGGGCCTGGGTCGAGGGGGCGGACGCCCTGCACGTCGCCGTGACCGACGCCGCCGAGGCGGCCGACGTCCGCGCGGCCGGGGCCACCCCCGTGACCGCGGACCACTCGCTCAAGGCGCTCGACGCCTGGACCGCGGACCTGGACGGCGTGCTGTCCCCGGCCGACGCGACCTCGTACCACGTCGACGTGGAGACCAACGAGATCGTCGTCGACGTGGTCGAGGGCGCCCAGGCCGACGTCCGGGCCGCCGTGGCCGAGGCGGGCGTGCCCGCCGGCGTCGTCTCGCTGACGCCGGCCGCGGAGCGTCCCCGCACGTTCGCCGACGTGATCGGCGGCGAGGCGTACTTCATCGACGACAGCGCGCGCTGCTCGGTCGGCTTCGCCGTGACCGGCGGCTTCGTCTCCGCCGGGCACTGCGGTTCGGTGGGCTCCTCGGCGAGCGAGCCGAGCGGCACCTTCGAGGTCTCGGAGTTCCCGGGCAGCGACTACAGCTACGTCTCGGTCGACTCGGACACGCCGGTCGGCGTGGTCGACGACTGGGCCGGCGGCACCGTGGCCGTCGAGGGCTCGACGCCGGCCGCCGTGGGTGCCAGCGTCTGCCGCTCGGGCTCCACGACCGGCTGGCACTGCGGCACCATCCAGGCGCTCAACGCCACGGTGAACTACGCCGAAGGCAGCGTCTCCGGTCTCATCCAGACCAACGTCTGCGCCGAGCCGGGCGACTCGGGCGGCTCGCTGCTCGCGGGCTCGCAGGCGCAGGGCATGACCTCCGGTGGCTCGGGCAACTGCTCCTCCGGCGGCCAGACCTTCTTCCAGCCGGTGGGCGAGGCGCTGAGCGCGGCCGGGGTGTCGCTCCTGACGAACTGACCTTCTGAGGCGCCGCGGAGCGGGTAGGGGAAGCCCCCTACCCGCTCTGCGGCATGTCCGCATATTGCTCCGATATGTCCTAACCGGTATCTGGGAGTTGCCTGAAAGCGACCATACGCTGTGCCGCACTGGGTGAATCCATTGCCCCGACGACAGGAGTCGCTGGACATGAGACGCACATCCTTCAAGGCGATCACCGTGGCCACAGCCGCGGCGACGCTTCTCGCCGGCAGCATCACCGCTGCTACCGCAGGCGCAGCTGCCGGAGCGGACAAGCCCGAGGTGACGAGCTACGCCCCGGGCATGGTCGCGGCCCTGGAGCGCGATCTCGGCCTGACCACCTCCCAGGCCGTGGACCGCCTCAAGACGGACGAGGCTCTGTCCGACAAGCAGCACTCCATCGTCAAGGCCCTCGACAAGGGCTACGCGGGCTCGTGGGTCGACGGCTCCGAGCTGTTCGTGGCCGTCACCGACAAGGCCGGGGCGGCCGAGGTCCGCGCCGCCGGCGCCACGGCGGTCACCGTAGACAGGTCGCTGGCGCAGCTCGACCGGCTCGCCACGAAGGCGTACCGGGCGGCCCCGCGGGCCGACGTCGCCGGCGCCTACGTGGACGTCGAGTCGAACGCCGTGGTCCTCGAGGTGGCCAAGGGGGCGAAGGCCGCCGTGGCCGCCGCCGTCGCGGACGCCGGGGTCGCGGCCGGCGCGGTCTCCCTCGTCGAGGTGGCGGAGATGCCCCGCACCTTCATCAACGTGATCGGCGGCAACGCCTACTACATCGGCGGCTCGCGCTGCTCGGTCGGCTTCTCGGCCACCGGCGGCTTCGTCACCGCGGGTCACTGCGGCGACGTGGGCAACGCCACCACCAGCCCCAGCGGCACCTTCCGTACCTCCTCGTTCCCGGGCAACGACTACGCCTACGTGAACGTCGGCACGGACGACACCCCGGTCGGCGCGGTGAACAACTACAGCGGCGGCACCGTCAACGTCGCGGGCTCGACGGCGGCCGCCGTCGGCGCCACCGTCTGCCGCTCGGGTTCCACCACCGGCTGGCACTGCGGCACCATCCAGGCCCTGAACGCCTCGGTCACCTACGCCGAGGGCACGGTCTCGGGCCTGATCCGGACCAACGTCTGCGCCGAGCCCGGCGACTCCGGCGGCTCGCTGCTCGCCGGCACCCAGGCCCAGGGCATGACCTCCGGTGGCTCCGGCAACTGCTCCTCGGGTGGCACCACCTACTTCCAGCCGGTGAACGAGGCGCTCAGCGCCGCGGGCGTCACGCTGATCACGGGTGGCGGCGGCACGACGCCGCCCACCGGGTGCGCCAGCCAGGAGACGGCGTTCAGCGGCTCGCTGACCAGCGGCGCCTTCACCTACAAGCCGAGCAGCAGCGGCTTCTCGGCGTCGTCCGGCACCATCACGGGCTGCCTCGACGGCCCCAGCGGCGCCGACTTCGACCTGTTCCTGCAGAAGGTGAGCGGCAGCAGCTGGGTCACCGTGGCCCAGGGCATCACGTCGTCGCCCGACGAGAGCGTGAGCTACTCGGGCACGGCCGGCACCTACCGCTGGATCGTGGAGTCGTACTCGGGCTCGGGCTCGTACACGGGCGGCTACTCCACCCCGTGATCCCCGTTCCCTGACGTGTCAGACGCTCAGGTCACCCTCGGTGGCCTGAGCGTCTGACACGTTCTGGGTTCAGGGGCGGGCCGTGGACTGGCGGACCAGGAGCATCAGCGCGAACGAGCCGAGGGTCACGGCCACCACCCCGAGCGCGCCGCCCATGTAGGCCGTGAGGTCGCCGCCGATCGGCAGGGCCCAGCCGTAGCCGCGCACGCTGCCCAGCGCGCCGAGGCCGAGGGCGCCGCAGACGACGGCGCCGAGCAGCAGCAGCCCGGCCGCGCCCGACGTCCCCGGCTCCGCTCCGGTGCGCGGCTGGTCCAGGGACGACGACGAGCTCAGCGCGCACACGCCGGCGCTCCAGGCGAGCACGACGAGGATGGCGGCGACGACGTCGGACGGCCGGTGCCACTGCCCGATCAGCGTGGACACCCCGGTCGCCGCCGTGTAGGCCGCGCCGGCCAGCGCGACGAGCGGCCGCCAGCGCCGCGGCACAGCGATGAGCAGCCCGGCGGCGACGGACGCGGCGACGGTCGTGTGCCCGCTGGGGAGGGTGTTGATGTCGGCGCGCGCGATGTCGAGCAGCGCGGGCCGGTCGAGCACCACGTGCTTGAGCACCTGCGTGGTGAGGTTCGCGCCGGCCACCAGGATCACCACCTGTGCCGCGAGCCACCAGCGTCCGCGGGCCAGCGCCAGCACCACGGCGACCGCCAGGCCCAGGCCGACGAACGAGTTGGACACCACACCGAGCACGGGCTCGGCGAGCTCCCAGAGCACGCCCTGCCCGCGGGCGGCGCCCTCGAGCGCGAGCTGGTCGGCGTGCTGGCCGCGGCCCGAGCGGACGAAGACGTCCCAGGTGGCCCACACGCCCCACAGCGCCAGCGCCGCGACCACGGCGGCGACGACGCGCGGCCCCACCCGGGGCCGGAGGCCCGCCGTCCGGCCGGGCATCGGGCTGGCGACGCTCCCCACCTGCAGGGGTCGCGGCAGGTCGCGCGGCGGGAGGGTGCGGTCGGTCATGGGCCCCACCGTAGAGGAGCCTCCTGAAGAGACCGTGTCGTTGGTGTGAGACTCCCCGTGTCGTTGACGCCACGAGTGAAAATCACCACGGTCATGTGAAACCACCGGGCAGCCCGCTGTGAGCCCGGATAGGGTGCGATCCGTCGTGCCTGGCGTACCGTGAACTCTCCAACGCCACCCGGCGCACGTCCCCAGACCCAGCAGGAAGCAGGCAGGACCGGATGTCCCAGGCACGCAAGCTCGTGATCGTCGAGTCGCCCACGAAGGCTCGCAAGATCCAGAGCTATCTCGGTGACGGCTACGAGGTCGAAGCCAGCGTGGGGCACATTCGCGACCTCCCGCAGCCCAAGGACCTCCCCGCGGAGATGAAGAAGGGCCCGTACGGCAAGTTCTCCGTCGACGTCGACAACGGCTTCGACCCGTACTACGTGGTCCACGCGGACAAGAAGAAGAAGGTCTCCGAGCTCAAGAAGGCCCTCAAGGACGCCGACGAGCTCTTCCTCGCGACCGATGAGGACCGCGAGGGCGAGGCCATCGCCTGGCACCTGATCCAGGAGCTCAAGCCCAAGGTCCCGGTCAAGCGCATGGTCTTCCACGAGATCACGCGGGACGCGATCCTCCGCGCCCTGGAGAACACGCGCGAGCTGGACCAGGACCTGGTGGACGCCCAGGAGACGCGGCGCATCCTCGACCGCCTGTACGGCTACGAGGTCTCGCCGGTGCTGTGGCGCAAGGTGCGCCAGGGCCTGTCGGCCGGCCGGGTGCAGTCGGTGGCGACGCGCCTGGTGGTCGAGCGCGAGCGCGAGCGCATGGCGTTCGTGTCCGCGGACTACTGGGACGTCGCGGGCACGTTCGCGGTCCCGGAGGGGGCGGACGGCGGCCAGCCCTCCTTCCGCGCCCGGCTCACGCAGCTCGCGGGCCAGAAGGTCGCGTCGGGCCGTGACTTCGACGACCGGGGCCGGCTGAAGGTCCGCACCGGTGTGGTGCAGCTCGACGAGGCGGCCGCCCGCGCCGTCGTCGCCGGGCTGGAGGCCGCCGACTTCGCCGTCCGCAGCCTGGAGACCAAGCCGTACACGCGCCGTCCGGCGGCGCCGTTCACCACCTCCACCATGCAGCAGGAGGCGGGCCGCAAGCTGCGGATGTCGTCGCGCCAGGCGATGCGCACCGCGCAGGGCCTGTACGAGAACGGCTACATCACCTACATGCGTACCGACAGCCCCTCGCTGTCGAAGGAGGCGACGGACGCCGCGCGGCGGCAGGCCGCCGAGCTGTACGGCGCCGAGTACGTCCCGGGCGCGCCCCGCCTCTACGCCAGCAAGGCGAAGGGCGCCCAGGAGGCGCACGAGGCGATCCGCCCCGCGGGTGACTCGTTCCGCACCCCGGCGCAGGTCGCCGGCGAGCTGAGCGGCGACCAGTTCCGGCTGTACGAGCTGATCTGGAAGCGCACCGTGGCCTCGCAGATGGCCGACGCCAAGGGGTCGACGGCGTCCGTCCGGCTCGGCGCGACCGTCTCCGGCGGCGCGCAGGACGGCAACGAGGCGGTGTTCTCGGCGTCGGGCACGGTGATCTCGTTCCGCGGCTTCCTGGCCGCGTACGAGGAGGGTGCGGACGCCGACAACGACGCCGCCGAGGGTGCCGCAGCCGCGAAGGAGACGCGCCTGCCGACGATGGCCGAGGGCGACGCGCTGACCGGCACCGACCTCGCCGCCGACGGCCACTCCACCACGCCGCCCGCCCGGTACACGGAGGCCTCGCTGGTCAAGGCGCTGGAGGAGCGCGGCATCGGCCGCCCGTCCACGTACGCCGCGACCATCTCGACCATCCAGGACCGCGGCTACGTCATCACGCGGGGCCAGGCCCTGGTGCCGACCTGGCTCGCGTTCGCGGTGATCCGCCTGCTGGAGGAGCACTTCGACCGGCTGGTCGACTACGACTTCACGGCCACCATGGAGGAGGACCTCGACCAGATCGCGGCCGGCTCCAGGGAGCGCGTGGCCTGGCTGCAGGAGTTCTACTTCGGCGAGGGCCCGGGCAACGTCGGCACGTCGGACGCGCTCGGCGTGGACAGCGACGGCGGCGGCCTGCGGGCGCTCGTGGAGAACCTGGGCGAGATCGACGCCGCGGCGATCAACTCCGTGGACATCGGCGAGGGCATCCGGGTGCGCGTGGGCCGCTACGGCCCGTACCTGGAGGACCTCGCGGCCGAGGTCGAGGAGGGCAAGACCCCGCCCCGCGCCTCGGTGCCGGACGACGTCGCGCCCGACGAGCTGACGGTCGCCAAGGCACGCGAGCTGCTCGCGGCGGGCGCCGACGACGGCCGCGTGCTCGGCACGCACCCCGAGTCGGGCAACCCGATCGTGGCGAAGAACGGCCGCTACGGCCCGTACGTGACGGAGCAGCTGCCCGAGCCGGACCTTGACCCGGACCTGTCGGCCGCGGCGAAGAAGCGGGCGCTGGCCGCCCTGCCCAAGCCGCGCACGGCGTCGCTGCTCAAGACGCAGGCCCTCGACTCGGTGACGCTGGAGGACGCGCTGCAGCTCATGTCGCTGCCGCGGGTCGTGGGCACCGACCCGGAGTCGGGCGACGAGATCACCGCGCAGAACGGCCGCTACGGCCCGTACCTGAAGAAGGGCACGGACTCGCGCACCCTGCCGTCCGAGGAGGCCATGTTCACGGTCACCCTGGAGGAGGCGCTGGAGATCTACAAGCAGCCCAAGCGGGGCCGCGGTCGCACCGCGACGCCGCCGCTGCGCGAGCTCGGCGACGACCCGACGAGCGGCAAGCCGATCCAGGTCAAGGACGGTCGGTTCGGTCCCTACGTGACCGACGGCGAGACCAACCGCACCCTGCCGCGCGACGTCACGCCGGAGTCCGTCACGGCCGAGCGCGCCATCGAGCTGCTCGCGGAGAAGCGCGCGCAGGGTCCGGCGAAGAAGCGCACCCCGGCGAAGAAGGCACCCGCCAAGAAGGCGCCCGCGAAGAAGGCCCCGGCCAAGAAGGCCCCGGCGAAGAGCACGTCCACCAAGGAGTAGCCGGGGAGCCGCCGGGTGTGCGCGTCAGCGGCGCAGCCGGCGGCCGGTCACCTGGGCGGGTGTGATGCGCACCCAGGTGTCCCGGGTGTCCTCCAGGTAGCTGATCAGGTTGGTCGACTCGGCCGCCGCGATGTCGGCGTCGGTCTCCAGGATCTCCGCGGTGCCCTTCACGACGACGCTGTAGGCGATCTCGGGACCCCACTGGTCCACCTCGAACGCGACCTTCTCGTTGATCGCCACCTCCGCGACCTTCGTCCCCGGGATGGTGTGGAAGTAGATGGTCCGGTCCGCGACCGCGAAGTTCAGGGGGAAGATCTCCGGCTCGCCGGCGACGGCGGTGCCGAGCCGCCCGATGGGCTGCATCGAGAGGAACTCCCAGCACTCGTCCACGGTCATCGGCGTGATGCTCTGCTCGTTGTCGTCCATGTCCCCATCGTGCGCCGACTGCGCGGGCGTCGCCCAGCGGGGGCCGGCCGGGTCGATGTCAGCGGGCCCGGTTAGGGTGGCGGCGTGAACGCACCGGGCTACTTCATCTCCTTCGAGGGCGGCGAGGGCGTGGGCAAGTCGACCCAGTCACGCCTCCTCGGCGACTGGCTGGCGGACCTGACGGGCCGCGAGGTCCTGCTCACGTTCGAGCCGGGCGCCACCACGCTCGGCAAGGAGCTGCGGGCCGCGGTCATGCACGGCCAGGACATGGGCCCGCGGGCCGAGGCGCTCATCTACGCGGCGGACCGCGCCCACCACGTCGAGACCGTGGTGCGCCCCGCGCTGGAGCGCGGCGCCGTGGTGGTCACCGACCGCTACGTCGACTCCTCGATCGCCTACCAGGCGGGCGGGCGCGACCTGCCCCCGGGCGAGGTGGAGCACCTCTCCCTGTGGGCCACCAAGGGCCTGCGGACGGACATCACGATCCTGCTCGACCTCGACCCCGAGGCGGCCGCCGCCCGCCGCGCCGCAGCCGAGGGCAAGGGCGAGCTCGACCGGCTGGAGCGGGCCGGGGTCGAGTTCCACACCCGGGTCCGGGACACGTTCCTCCAGCGCGCGGCGGCCGACCCGGAGCGCTGGGTGGTCATCGACGCCGCGGCCCCGGTCGACGACATCCAGGCGCAGATCCGGGTGGACGTCGCGGCCCGCCTGGGCCTGACGCCGGTGGTCACCGAGGCCGCGAGCGTCACCGGGTCCGACCCGGCCGCCGACGGCGAGGACCGCACGTGACCGTGTGGGACGACGTCGTCGGGCAGGAGTCCGCCGTCGCCGTGCTGCAGGGCGCCGTGGCCAACCCGGCCGCGATGACGCACGCCTGGCTCGTGACCGGCCCGCCCGGCTCGGGCCGGTCGGTCGCCGCGCGGGCCTTCGCCGCGGCGCTCCAGTGCCCGGACGGCGGCTGCGGTGTCTGCCGGTCGTGCACCACGACCATGGCGGGCACCCACCCGGACGTGACGCTGCTGGCCACGGAGAAGGTGGTCATCGCCATCGACGAGGTGCGCGACCTGATCATGACGGCGTCCCGCTCACCGTCGGGCGGCCGGTGGCGCGTGATCGTCATCGAGGACGCCGACCGCATGGCGGAGCGCACCACCAACGTGCTGCTCAAGGCCATCGAGGAGCCGCCGCCGCACACGGTCTGGGTGCTGTGCGCGCCGTCGGTCCAGGACGTGCTGCCGACGATCCGGTCGCGCTGCCGGTCCGTGGTGCTGCGCGTGCCGCCGCCCGAGGCCGTCGCCGACCTGCTGGTGCGGCGCGACGGCGCGGACCCCGCGGTCGCCCTGAGCGCGGCCCGCGCGGCCCAGAGCCACGTGGGCCTGGCCAAGCGCCTGGCGCGGGACGCCGGGGCGCGCGAACGCCGCACCGCGGTGCTGAGCATCGCGCGGCGCATCCGCGGCGTCGGCGACGCCGTGCTCGCCGCGGGCGAGCTCGTGGACGTCGCCAAGGCGGAGGCCGTCTCCGCCACCCAGGAGCGCGACGCCGCCGAGAAGGCCGAGCTGCTGCGCGCGCTCGGCGTGGCCGACGGCGAGACGCTGCCGCCGCGCCTGCGCTCCCAGCTCAAGCAGCTCGAGGACGACCAGAAGCGCCGCGCCACGCGGCACCAGCGCGACGTGCTCGACCGCGCGATGGTGGACCTGCTGTCGCTGTACCGGGACGTGCTCGTGGTGCAGCTCGGGGCCGAGGTCGACCTGGTCAACGCCGAGCTCGCCGAGACCGTGCGCGCGCTGGCCGCCGACTCGACCCCCGAGCAGACGGTGCGCCGCATGGACTCGATCGGCGTGGCCCGCACCCGGCTGGACGGCAACGTGGCGCCGCTCCTCGCGCTGGAGGCGATGGCGATAGCCCTGCGCCCTCAGGGCTGAACACCCTCCGCCGTGGTCCACGTGTGAAGATTTCGCACGGGTGAATGTGAACCACCGCGGCACATTGTCCCGAATGCCGTCCCTGGTTAGGCTGCGGGGCGCCCCCAGAGCTCGTCCGTGCGATTTAGGAGTCCACCGTCCGATGAGGATCCTCCTGCTGGTTTCTGCCTTCAACGGTCTTACCCAGCGGGTCTGGTGCTCCCTGCGGGAGCAGGGGCACGACGTCGGAGTCGAGCTCGCCCCGACCTTCGAGTCGGGCGCCGCCATGACCCGCGCCGTCGAGCGGGCGGACCCGGACCTGATCCTGTGCCCGTTCCTCAAGCACCGCGTGCCGGACATGATCTACGACCGCTGGCCGACCGTCATCGTGCACCCGGGCCCCGTGGGCGACCGCGGGCCCTCGTCGCTGGACCACGCGATCCGCGACGGCCGTGACCGGTGGGGCGTCACGGCCCTGTCCGCAGTCGAGGAGCTGGACGCCGGCCCGGTGTGGGCCACCGCCGTCTTCGACATGCCGGACCAGCCGATCTCCAAGAGCGCCCTGTACAACAGCCGGGTCGCGGACGCCGCGATGGCCTGCATCGGCGAGGTGGTCCGCAAGGTCGCCGACGGCGAGCGGCCCATCCCCGCCGAGGCCTGCCTGCGGATCGTGCCGGTCAGCGGCGAGCTGCCGCTCCTGCGCCGCGAGGACTTCCGGGTCGACTGGAGCCGTCCCGCCGCCGAGCTGGAGCGGCTCGTCGCCGCCGCGGACGGCGCCCCCGGCGCCCCGGCGGGCGTGAACGGCCGGTCGGTCTGCATCTTCGACGCCGTCGCGTCGCCGGAGCACACCGGCGCGCAACCCGGCACCGTCGTGGGCCGCAACCTCGACGCAGTGGCGATCGCCTGCGGCGTCGGCACGCTCTGGGTCGGCTACGCCGCCGAGCTGAGCGGACGCCGCGGCACCAAGCTGCCGGCCGCCCAGGTCATCGACGCGAGCAACGCCCCGTTCCGCCGCATCCCGGACGCCCTGGCCGAGACCACCTACGTGCGCGACGGCGCCGTCGGCTACCTGACGTTCAGGTCCTACAGCGGCGCGATGTACACCGAGCAGTGCCGCCGCATGACCAGCGCCGTCGAGAAGGCCCTCACCGAGGACACCCGGGTGCTCGTCATCAAGGGCACCGAGCACGCGTTCTCCAACGGCATCCACCTGGGCACCGTCGACGCGTCGCCGGACCCGGCCGCCGAGGCCTGGGAGAACATCTGCGCCATCGACGAGCTGTGCCTCGCGATCGCCACCGCCGAGCAGCTCACGGTCGCCGCGTTCACGGCGAACGCCGGCGCCGGCGGCGTCATGGCCGGGCTGTGCGCGGACGTCACGCTCGCCCGCGAGGGCGTCGTCCTCAACCCGTACTACGACATGGGGATCTACGGCTCCGAGCTGCACTCGTGGAGCATGCCGGCCCGGGTCGGGGACCACCGCGCATCGCTGCTGCTGTCGCGCAAGCTGCCGATCTCGGTGGCTGAGGCGGCCCGCATCGGGCTGATCAGCGCCGTCGGGCCGCGCGAGTGGGGCGAGTTCACCACCTGGCTGTCCTCGGCTGCGCAGGGGTACGAGGAGCCCGCCACGCTCGGCTGGATGCTCGCCGCGCGCGCGGAGCGCCGCGCCACGGACCGGCCGCTGTCGTACTACCAGACCATCGAGCTGGCCGAGATGGCCCGCGACTTCTTCGACGACCGGAACGCCTTCTCGGTGCACCGTCGGGCGTTCCTGCGCAAGACGGCCGCGGACGCCACCCCCGAGAAGCTGCGCTTCTCCACCGCCCGGGTCTGACGTCCCGCCACGGCTCGACGTGCCGATCACCTGACCTTTTGCCAATGTTGGCCGGAGTGTCGTGCAAGATGCATGCCGCTCGCCACATGACAGGGGTGGAGGCGTCGCAGTCCTGCGGCACACACCTGGTGGTGTCAGAGGCGAGTGGAAGGAACCGGGCATGAAGATCGAGCGGACGAACGGGTCGGGCACGGCAGCACGGACCCTGGCGCGCGCGGGTGCGTCGGCCCTGGGCATCGGGGTGGTCGCGGCCCTCGCGCTGACGGGTTGCGCGCAGTCCGACGTCGGCGGCTCCGAGGTGGCCGGGTCCACGAGCACCACGTCCCCGTCCGCGGAGGAGAGCGACGTGACCAGCCCCAGCCCCAGCGCGTCGGACGGCGCCGAGGACGGCAAGCTGCCGGAGGCCGCCGAGATGGAGATCGTCGCCGGCGCCAAGGGTCGCGGCCTGCCGCCGGGTCTGGAGGGCAGCACCGAGTCCACGGCGGGCGTCGCATGGGCGCCGGAGCCGGGCCTGCTCTACGTCGTGACCAACGGGTCCAGCTCCTGCCCCACCTTCGCCGAGCCCGAGGCGACCATCGGGTCGGGCGGCAAGGAGGCCGGCGTCGCCGCGGCGGACGGCGTGCTCACGGTGACGTTCGTGCCCGCCGACAACGGCATCTGCACCATGGACTTCGTGCCCACGACCACGGTCGTCGAGGCTCCGGCGGAGTCGGACACGGGCCGTGCGGTGCCGGTTCAGCTCGGCGACAAGGGCAAGGTGGAGCTCGAGCCGCGCGACGCGGACGGCGAGCCCGGCCCGGTCGCCTGGCTCGACTCGTGAGGGTCGCGTGTCGGTTCGCCAGCGGGTAGGAAATCCACCGAGCACAACCGGTAGGTTGTCCGGGTGATTCGCCCCGCCCGCCGTCGTCAGCCTGCGGCCGTCGTCGCCACGCTGCTCACCTCAGTTCTGCTCCTCGCCGCCTGCGGAGCACCCCCCAAGGTGCAGACGGCGCTGGAGGACGTGGGCAAGTCGGACGGCTCAGCCACGGAGGGCGCGCCCAAGGGCTACGAGGACTACTACGGCCAGTCGCTGGAGTGGACCGAGTGCGGCGGGGACTTCCAGTGCGCCACGGCGTCGGCCCCGCTCTCGTGGCACGACCCGGGCGAAGGAAGCATCGAGATCGCGCTCAAGCGACTGCCCGCCTCCGGGCAGAAGATCGGGTCCCTGCTGGTCAACCCGGGCGGGCCGGGCGGGTCGGGCGTGGACTTCGTGAGCGACCCGGCGCGGTTCGGGCAGTCGCTGCGCTCCTCGTTCGACATCGTCGGGTTCGACCCGCGCGGGGTGGGGCAGTCGACGCCGGTCAAGTGCTTCGACGACGCGGGCAAGGACGAGTTCCTCAGCAAGGACTACCCCTACACGCCCGAGGGCCTGGCCGACCGCCAGGACGCGGTGCGCGCCTGGGGCGAGGCCTGCGCCGAGAACACGGGGCCGCTCCTGGGCAACGTCGACACGCAGTCGGCGGCGCGCGACATGGACATGCTCCGCGGCGCGCTGGGCGACGACAAGCTCAACTACCTGGGCTACTCCTACGGCACCCAGCTCGGGGCCACCTACGCCGGCCTGTTCCCGGACCGGGCCGGCCGCCTGGTGCTCGATGGCGCGCTGGACACCACGCTCAGCTCGGACGAGGTCGCGCTCCAGCAGGCCGAGGGCTTCGAGAGCGCGCTGCGCGCCTACGTCACCGACTGCCAGGCGGGCAGCGACTGCCCGCTCGGCGACGACGTGACCACCGGCCTGCAGCAGATCCAGGCCATGGTCGAGGACGCCGAGCCCAACCCCATCCCGACGTCGTCGGGCCGCGACGTGACCAAGAAGCTCGCGTTCTACGGTGTGGCCGTCACGATGTACGACGAGGCCTCCTGGTCCTTCCTCACGCAGGCGCTGCAGCAGGTGTTCTGGGAGGGCAAGGGCGACGACCTGCTCTACCTCGCGGACGTCTACAACGACCGCAACGACGACGGCACCTTCAAGTCCAACAGCGAGGAGGCGTTCCGCGCGATCAACTGCGCCGACGCCCGCGCCGAGGAGGACATGACGAAGATGCGCGCCCTCGCCGAGGACATCCGGAAGGCCGCGCCCACGCTCGGCGAGTCGTTCGGCTACTCCGGCATCGAGTGCACGGACTGGCCGTACCCGGCGGCCGAGCAGGAGTTCGACCCGGCCGCGAAGGGCGCGCCGCCCATCGTGGTCGTCGGCACCACGAACGACCCGGCCACGCCCTACCGCTGGGCCGAGTCGCTCGCCGACACGCTCTCGTCGGGCGTGCTGGTCACGTACGAGGGCGAGGGGCACACGGCCTACGGCCGGTCCAACACCTGCGTCAGCAACGCCGTCGAGAGCTACCTCGTGGAGGGCAAGGTGCCCGAGGACGGCCTCACCTGCTGACCGGTTCGCCGGCCCGGTCGGGCCGGCGAACGGCGTGGTTCGGCGGTTCTTCGGCGGGTTGACGACGTCACACGGTTTCGCTTTGGAACCTGGGACATGCATTGGGTACAGTTAGGCCCGCTCACCCCTCCGGCTCCGGCCGGCGTGCGGTGCGTACGCCGCCTTAGCTCAGTCGGCAGAGCGTCTCACTCGTAATGAGAAGGTCGTGGGTTCGATTCCCACAGGCGGCTCCACCAAGGAAACCCCGTCCGACCAGGCCATATGTGCCTCGGTTGGCCGGGGTTTCTTGCATCTCAGGCGCCGTTGCGGGCATCTCGCGCACCCCCCGCGCTCCCCGGGTCGTTGTTCAGCCTGTTCCCCGCACCCGCCAACCTCGAAGCCGCCAACGCAGCCCGAGCACCGCTGCTCGCACGTGGCATCGACCTGGGCGACCACATCAGCACCACCAGCGACCACCTCGCCGTACTCCGATGGGCTGCCACCAATGCACCGCAGGCCCTGGCCGAGGTCGAGGCGCTGTGCGACGACGCAGAGACAACGGCCGCCTCGACGGCCGAGCCGACTCATGGTGCACACGACCTCCTGCGCAAGTGCCACCAGGCCAGCAAGCCCGTCGTCATCGTGAGCAACAGCGCCGAAGTCGCGATCCGCGCCTACCTCGAGCGCTGGTCGCTCGCCCACTACGTGGTTGCCGTCATTGGTCGGCCTAGCCACCGGCCTGATCTGATGAAGCCCAACACCTACACCGTGGACCAGGCCCTTCGGCTCCTGAGTGCAGAGCCGCGGCGTGCAATATTCGTCGGCGACTCCGTATCCGACGTGGAGGTCTCGCGGGCCGTGGGCGTGCCGTGCATCGGTTAAGCCAAGACGCCCCGACGAGGGGATGAACTGCGATCCGCTGGCACAGACGCTGTCGAGGCCGACATGTCAGCGTTTCTGTAGGTGAAACCGATCGCCCTGCGTTCACCCGCCCTTAACGGGTCGAGTCAGATGTATCGGAAATAGCATCGAGATCACACGAAGATGTGTCATCCGATGATGGGGGTCCGCAATGCAGAACTTCTGCGTGAACAGGAACGCGCAATCAACGTCGCGCGATCATGAAGTGCACAACCTCGACTCCAACTGCAGCTACCTGCCCTCACCAGCGAACAGGATCAACCTGGGTTCGTTCTCGTCGTGCCGGGGCGCGGTCGCCGCGGCCAAGCGGTACTACAACGACGTGAACGGTTGCTACTACTGCGCGAAGGACTGCCACACGTCCTGAACGCCTCCCGGCTGGGGCTCGGCCACGGCGGCCGTGAGGAGTTTCTTTACCGGCTCAAGGCGCGCCTGCAGCGCGCGGGCCGTGCCGCCGTCGGCGGCACGACAGGGACCCCCGCGACCTCCGGCGCCTGGCGGCGCCTCCGGCCGCACCCGCCATCGCGCCGCCGCCGTCGGCACGGCCCAGACATGACGAAGACGGTCTCGACTCCACTAGTCGAGACCGTCTCGCGTGCACGCTACAGGTCGAACTCCCAGTCCTTGAGCCGGGTATGGACGCTGACGTAGTTGATCACCATCTGCTCCCGCGCCTCGGGCTCGTATCGGGCCAGGCATGCCTCAGCGGTCCGCAGATCGAAGAACGCGCCCATTTGGGCGACCACGTTTCCGTCCTCGGCTAGCAGGGCGACCTCGTAGATCGTCTCGGGCGGGCGGTAACCCTTCGGCAGCCGCATCCAGTAGGACCGCCACGTTCGGAAGTGCCAGGCCCCGAGCCGCACTCGAATACGGCGCAGGCTCTGCACCTCGAACTCGAACATCCCGCGAGCATAGGCGTCCGAACAGATAGCCATCCCGGCCAACAGTCGGAGACCGCCTCACGTCGTGCAGCTCTTACGAAGTGCCTCCGGCGGGCACCCGGGAATCAAGAGGAGCAGGGGAGCCGCGGTGCCCCTGTTCCTCCGTCATCCATTGGTTTGATCGGGACCCTGACACCGAACCCGCCGGCAGCGCAACAGGTCCCGCCGACACCCAGCACCGCCGCACCAAGAGCTGCATGAGCGGGACCTGTTGCACTACCGGCAGAACCGATGTCCGAGACGTGCCCCGCGCCAACGGATGACGGAGGAACAGGGACCCCGAAGCAGGAGCATGTTGGGTCACAGACCCGCGATGACGGCTCCGATTCCGCGCACCCCCGGCGAGCAACACGTTTGGTTCGAGCGCACCGCATGCACGCGGAACGAGGCGAGGAATCCGGCCCGCAGGGCTCCGGGACGTTCTCGTAATGAAAAGGTCGTGGGTTCGATTCCCATGGGCGGCTCAGACCGCAGAAACCTCGCTCGACCAGCCCATACGGTCCAGGTCGGGCGGGGTTTCTTGGGTCCTGCGCCATGTTGCGGACGGTTCGCGCACCCCCCGCGCTCCCAATAACGGCTGTGCGAGGCGCTGGGGTTCCTCCCCGAGGGCTTCTTCGCGGACCCGACACCAAGCCGGCCAGGCTCCTGACGCGCTCCTAGGAGTCCCTGAACTCGCGCCCCAGGCGGTTGAGGAGATCCCGGCAGGCAGCGTCCTCGCTGGAATGGGTCCGCTCCCGTTGCCGCAGCCCGCGTTCGCTGTAGAACGTGCTCCACGTCCCGTAGGTCTCCATGAGGCAGTAAGACTCGTCGCGATCCTGGCCGATGCTGTACGCGTCCTCCGGGACTCCACGGGAACGCAGCTCTCCGAGCAACTCCGAGACATTCACGTGGGACAACCTTCCTTCGAGTCGTGGCGCGTCCAGTGCCTCCATGCGTCCTGGGCCCTGTTGCGGGCATCTCGTCGCTTCGGGTCAGAGGGCCGGACCTTCGACAGGCTGGCCGAGCCCCCGGGCAGTTCTCTTCTCGCGCGCCCAGCGATGCACTCGCCAAGCCAGTACCGCGAAGATCCCGACGGCCAGGATCGACAGGGCCGGTGCCAGCAGCCAGGTGCGCTCGCCGGGAAGGTAAGCCACCTGCGGGTCGGCGACCTTGTCAGCAAGCAGGGTTGGGTGAACGGGGGCGGGCGGAGGGTCTCCCTCTTCGGTGCCCAGGCCGTCATCGAGACGAACGTGTCGCAGAGTGCGCCCGTCGACGTCGGAAGTCCACGTGCCCTCCCAGGCGCAGATCACGGTGGTGACCCTGTGCCGCGAGCAGTCCTGCTCGACCGGGGTGAACGTTCCGGTCTCACCGCCGTGCTCCGCCTGCCAGCTATCCATGGTGCCCAAGACTCCGGACACCACGATGACAACGACCCCGACCGCCAGCAGGACATGGGCGATCACTTCCACGACAGTGACGCCGATGCGTCGCAGCAGCCTGCTCGTCATGGCCGCAACCTATCCGGCGCGGGGCTGCGGGGGAGCAGCCCGGCCCGGGTTACAGCCCGAGCACCGGCCGGCACTCCTCCACCCCGGCGAGCTCGATGTCGGCGCGCCGGGACTCGGCCCAGCGCTCGCGGGTGAGCCGCCAGCGCCGCAGCATCGCGGCGTCCCCGCGACGGGTGGCCCAGTCGCTGCCGTTGGGCTCGTAGCCGAGGCGCTCGGACACCCGGTTCGACGCGTGGTTGTCGACGAACGCCTCGCTCGTCGCCTCCCGGGCGCCGAAGCCGTCGAACGCGAGGTGCAGCACCGCCGCCCGCATCTCCGATCCGATGCCGTTGCCCCGCGCGCCGGGGGCCAGCCACGAGAACGTCGTCACGGACCCGAACCGGCTGAAGCCGGTGCCGACGAGATCCTGCATCCCCACCGGCTCGTCGTCGACCAGCACCACGAAGTACAGCCGCCACCGGTCGGGATCGACCTGGGCGCGCCCGGCCCAGATACCGCGGAGCCAGCGCCACTCGCGCTCAGGGCTGTCCGCGTAGAGCGACATGGGGTCGTCGAACGGCAGGGGCTCCGGGCCGACGACGCCGGCCCGCACCACCGGGAGCAGCTGCGCCAGGCGCTCGTCGGTCGCACCAGCCAGCACCAGCCGTGGTGTGCGCACCTCGACACCGAGCGGGGGATAGGCATGCATCGGCCGTCACGCCCCCGAGTGGCCGAGCCGGCCCCCGAGCCACGACTCGATGTCGTCGAGCGCCGCCCGCCCCATGGGGGTCGGGTGTCCCGTGAACGCGTGCGGGGCACCGGGATACACACGGAAGTCGAGGTCCACGCCGGCCGCGGACAGGCGCGCGGCCATCGCGAGGTTGTCCTCCAGCAGGATGTCCGCCTCACCGACGACCATGAGGACGGGCGGCAGCCCGGTCAGGTCGGCGTAGAGCGGGGAGAGGTCCGGCACCGTCCGGTCCGGGGCGGACCCCGCGTAGGCCTCGATGAAGTATTCGTCGGCGATGAGGCGACCCGCCGGCGTCCGCGCGCTGAGGTCGTAGGTGCCGAACCGGAGCACGGCCGCGTCGACGGCGTGAACGCCCCGGTCGCGCAGGCGCACGAGGGTGGTCACCGCGAGCGTGGAGCCGGCCGAGAAGCCGCCGATCGCGAACCTGCTGGTGCCGAAACGCTCGGACATGTGCTCGGCGACCCAGAGCGCGGCGGTCTCGCAGTCGTCCGGGGCGGCGGGCCACGGGTGCTCGGGAGCGAGGCGGTAGTCGACGCCGATCACGGTGATGCCGAGCGCGTCGGCGAGTGCCCGGTCGCGGACGTCGCTGCCGGCCGCCGTCCCCATGTAGAAGCCGCCGCCGTGGAGCTCGAGGAGCACACCGGAGCTCGGTGCGCCCACCGGTTCGTGGATCCGTAGACGGACGTCGCGCCCACCGGCGCTCACGACCTCCTCGACCGGCGGCGGGTCCGCGGCGGCGGGGTTGGCGAGCCGCGCGCGCACGGCCAGCAGCTCCTCCCAGCCGCCGGGGCCCTGCCCGGACGGGCGGTGGGCGTAGAACTCGCTGGTCTCCTCGACGAGGGACCGGAGCCGGGGATCGATCAGGTGGTGGAGTCCGAGGTTCATCGCGACCAACCTAAGACCCTGCCGGCGGCTCCCACCAGGACAATTGATCGGCCGGGACGTGCCGAGGCGGACGCCCGCGTGCGTCGGCCTGCCGGCCCCAATCACCCAGTTCGGGTGACGACCGCGTGCTCGCCGGCCCCTACCGTCGCGCGCATGAGGGGCCTCGGATGAGCGCGGCGGGCGCGGCGGTCGGCGCCGGTGGGGTGCTCGCGGCGACCTGCATCTCCACCCTGGTCGTCAACGCCAACACCTCCGCCGTCAGCATCCTGCTGCCGGCGATCAGCGAGGACACCGGGATGTCGGTCGACACCCTTCAGTGGGCCGTCACCGGCTACTCGCTCGTCGGGGCCGCCGTGATCATCACATCAGGCTCCCTGGGCGACGTGTTCGGCCGCAAGCGGGTCTTCCAGCTCGGCCTGGCGCTGTTCGTCGTCTCCTGCGTGCTGATCGCGCTGGCGCAGTCGGGCGGCATGGTGATCGCGGGCCGGGTCATCCAGGGCGCGGCCGGCGCGACCATCCTGGCCTGCGGGCTGAGCCTGCTGTCGGTGGCCACCAAGGGGGACGAGAACCTCCGCGCGGTCTCGCTGTGGGGCGCGGCGGCGGCCGTCGGCGCGGCCGCGGGACCGCTGGTCGGCGGCGTGCTCGTCGACGTCACGGGCTGGCAGGGGTTGTTCTGGATCGACGCCGGCGTCGCGGTGCTGTGCATGGTGCTCACCTTCTTCACCGTCTCGGAGTCCCGCGACCCCGAGGCGCCACGGTCCGTCGACTACCTCGGCACCGTGCTGATCGCGGTCACCCTGGTGCCGCTGATCCTCGGCGTGAGCAAGAGCGGGGACTGGGGCTGGTTCTCGGTGCCCACCCTCACCTGCTTCGCGATCACCCTGGTCGCGGGCTGGGCCTTCGTGCGGACCGAGCGGCGCGTCAAGGCCCCGCTCCTGGACCTGGCCCTGCTGCGCAACCGGACGCTGGTGGGCGCGACCATCGCCATCCTGATCGGCGCCGGCACGATCAACGGCCTGATGTACCTGCTCAGCCTCTACTTCCAGGACCCGTCCACCCTTGACTTCTCTCCGCTGGAGGCGGGCCTCGCCACGCTGCCCGCGACGGTGGGCCTCGTGGTCATCGCCCCGCTGGTGCCCCGACTCGCCGCCCGGTTCGGCCCCCGGCAGGCCATCGGCGCCGGGTTCGCGATCACGACGGCGGGCTTCGTGCTGATCGGGCTCGCGGACGCGTCGTGGCAGTACGTGACGTTCCTGCTGCCGCTCATCGCCATCGCCGTCGGCATGGGGCTGTCGAACGGGCCGTCGTCGGCGGCCGCCACGGCGGCCGTGTCGCCCGAGCAGGTGGGGGAGGCCTCGGGCTTCTCCAACATGGCCCGGTACGTCGGGGCCGCGGTCGCGACCGCCCTGGCGGCGACGATCTACGCCACCGTGACCGCCAACCAGGTGGCGGACGGCGCGGGGGACGCCGCCGCCCTCTCGTCCGGCCTCGCCGCGGCGTCCTGGGTGATGGCGGTGTTCAGCGCGCTGGGGCTGCTGCTCGCTATCGTCGTCATCGTGCGGCACCCGGCCGGCCGGGGCACGATGTCCGACTCGGCCGCGGCAGCCGCCGCGCACCTGCACACGCTGCCCACGACCGCGGCCGCGACTGATCCAGCGACCGGCACGGCGACCGGTGCCGCGTCGGTCGACCACCCCTCGGGAGAGACGTCATGAGCACCGAAGCACCGCTGACCGCCGTCCCGTTCACCACCCGGGACTACGCCGCCCGGATGGCACGGGTGGTCGACGACGCCCGGGCCGCCGGCCTCGACGGCGTGCTGGTCGCCCCCGGCCCCGACCTGGTCTGGCTCACCGGGTACCAGCCGACGGCGATCACCGAGCGGCTCACCATGCTCCTGCTCACCCCGGATCGGGAGCCCACGCTGCTGGTGCCGACGCTCGAGCGGCCGGACGCCGAGCGGGCCGAGGGCGCCCCGGCGACCACGCTCGTGGGCTGGCTGGACGGCGCCGACCCGTACGACGTGGTGCGCGACCTGCTGCGCCCGGACGGGACCTTCGGCGTCTCCGACAACACGTGGGCCCTGCACCTGCTGGGGCTGCAGACGGCGCTGCCCGCGTCGGGCTACCGGTCGCTGACCCACCGGCTCCCGATGCTGCGCGCCGTCAAGGACGAGAACGAGCTGGCGCGCCTGGCCGCCGCGGGCGCGGCCGCCGACGCGACCTACGAGGAGATCCTGCGCGTGCGCTTCGCCGGCCGCCAGGAGACCGACGTCGCCGCCGACCTCGCGGACCTGCTGCGCGCCCACGGCCACGAGCAGGTCGACTTCACCGTGGTGGGGTCCGGGCCCAACGGGGCCAACCCCCACCACGAGGCGGGGGTGCGCAAGATCCAGGACGGCGACTGCGTGGTGCTCGACTTCGGCGGCCTGATGTTCGGCTACGGCTCCGACACCAGCCGCACGGTGTGTGTCGGCGAACCCACCGCGCAGGTCCGCGAGGTGCACGAGATCGTGCGGCAGGCCCAGCAGGCCGGCGTCGACGCGGTCCGGCCGGGGGTGGCCTGCCAGGAGGTCGACCGGGCGGCGCGGCGGCTGATCACCGAGGCCGGGTACGGCGAGCAGTTCATCCACCGCACCGGCCACGGCATCGGCGTCACCACCCACGAGCCGCCGTACATGATCGAGGGCGAGGAGCTGCCGATGGTCCCCGGCATGTGCTTCTCGGTCGAGCCCGGCATCTACCTGCCTGGCAGCTTCGGCGTGCGGATCGAGGACATCGTCACGGTCACCGCGGACGGCGCGCGCCGTCTGAACACCAGCGACCACGCGCTGCGCAGCGTCGAATGAGCCCGGGCTCGCCCTGGCCGGGCCGGGTCACGCGACGAACGCCTCCGGCCCGAGCCTGCCCCACAGCACGAAGGCGATCAGCACCAGATAGCCGAGGTCCACGAGCAGGAGCCGGTACTCGCGGCGTGCGAGGCGCGTGACCGCGGCCCCCACCATGATCATCGCCAGGCCCAGGGCGGCCAGCGGCACCAGCTCCGGCGCCACGCCCACCAGGGCGGGCAGCACCAGGCCGAGGCCGCCCAGGATCTCGAGCACGCCGATCGCCTTGATGCCGGCCGGCCTGACCTCCTCGGCCCACCCGGCCGACGGCCCGCCCGTCGCCAGGAGCCGCGGCTTGCTCATGACCACCTTGATCAGGCCCCCGGCCACGTAGGCGAGGGCGAGCAGTCCGGCCGCTGTCCACAGGGCGATGTTCATCGGGTTCCTTCCGTACCGAGGATCGCTGTCGACCCCGCCGACGAGACGGACGGCCCGTCCGTGACCGGCGACCCTCAGGCGTGCGGCGCTCGGGCGCGCCGCGCGGTGCGCCGTCCGGCAGACCACCTGGCGACGCGTCCGGCCAGGAGGTGCAGCGCCCACCCCGCGCCCGCCCCCACGGCGTAGAACGGCAGGTCCGGGGCGTTGAAGGTGGTGCCGAGCACCAGGCGGGCGAGCGTGCTGTGCGCGCCCAGCTCGGCGGGGATCCCGGTGAGCTGGAACAGCTCGACCGCGACGCTCACCCCGCACGCCACCGCGGCGGCCACCCACCCGCGGGTGCGCGGCGCGACCACCAGCACGAGCCAGAAGATCAGCAGCGCGTAGAGCGCGTCGCCCGCGTACTTCGCCAGGTCGCCGGTCAGCACCGACCGCACGGACAGGCCCGCGGCCACGGTCAGCACCGCGGCGGCGGCGGGCGCGGCCCGACGGCGGAGCGCGGCCAGGGCGGTCCGGTCGCCGCCCGTGGGGGTGTGCCGTGCCCGCCTCATCCGACGCCCTCGCCCGCGAGCTGCGCGGCCTGTCCCAGCTGTCGCAGCCGGCTCGTCGCGCGGGCCAGGTCCGGGGGCGCGGGGCGGCCGGCAGGCACCACGAGCACCTCGTCCAGCGGGCCCGGCGCGGTCAGCACCAGCGGCAGGTCCCGGTCGTAGAGCACGTCCACGAGGTTCACGAACCGCTGCTGCGTGCTGATCCGGCAGTCGGCGAACGGCACGACGTCGGACACCACCCACCGGTCGAACCGCTCCGCCAGCGACAGCAGGTCCAGCGCGGAGACGGGTGCCGCGCAGAGGCCGGCGAAGTCGAACCAGACCAGCCCGTCCGACGCCCGCAGGGCGCGCACGCTCCGCCCGCCGGCGAGGGGCACGTCGGCCGCCTCGTCCGCCGTCGGCCGGGTCAGCCCGGCGCCGGCGAGGCCGCTCGGACCGGGCGGCAGCGCGGACCCGGCCCGCCAGCCGCCGCCGTCCGCACCCGCTGCGACGCTCGGCCCGACGCCCGGCCGGACGCCTGGCGCGCGGAGCTCGCGGTAGTCCACCGGCCCGTCCACCCGCAGCACGTCGAGCGACGACTCCAGGAGCGCGATCAGGGGTTCCGCGAGCTCGTGGAACAGCGGGTCGGGCAGCAGGCCCTGCGGCGGGTAGTTCGACGTCGCGACGAGCGTGACCCCGCGGCCGAGCAGGGTGCGCAGGGCGCGGGACAGCAGCATGGTGTCCCCGGCGTCGTGCAGGTGGAGCTCGTCGAAGCAGAGCACCCGCGAGCCGCCGAGCAGGGCGTCCAGGGCGCGGTCCATCGCGTCGGGTGTGCCCGTACGTGCCCAGACCTCGGCGTGCAGCGCGCGGTAGAACTCGTGGAAGTGGAACCGCGGACCGCCCGCCCGGGCGTGGAACCGGTCCAGGAGCCAGGTCTTGCCGCGGCCCACCGGTCCCCAGAGGTAGGCGCCGGGCACCGCGTCGCGGCGGGCGTGCCCCGGCCCGGCGTCCAGGGTGTGCAGCAGGTCCTCGAGGTGCTCCGCGGCGGCGTGCTGCGCCGCGTCGAGCACGTACCCCGCGGCGCCTGCGGCGTCGCGGATCGGCGTGTGCGGCATGCGTCGAAGGTACCCTCTCTGCCATGGCATGGACCCGCCCCCGACGACGTAAGCCCGTCACGTACCTGCTCGGCGAGCCGGTCGAGGAGTACCCCGCGACCGCCCCCGAGGTGGACCGTGGCCACGTGCTGCGCATCACCGAGATCGGCGAGCCGGTGCTGCACGCCCCCGCGCGCACCGTCGAGGAGTTCTCCACCCCGGAGCTCGCCCGGCTGGTGGACGACCTGTTCGCCACGATGGAGTCGGCGCAGGGCGTGGGCCTCGCGGCGCCCCAGGTGGGCGTGGACCTGCGGGTCTTCGTGTACGACCTCACCGACGCGTCCGGCGACCGGCACGTGGGCCACGTGGTGAACCCGGTGCTCGAGATGGACCTGGAGGCCGAGCCCGAGACCGAGGAGGAGGGCTGCCTCTCCGTGCCCGGCGCGTACGAGCCCCTGGTGCGTCCCGGCGCGGCCACGGTGCGGGGCGTGGACCAGCACGGCGGCCCGGTGCAGCTCTCCGGCACGGGCTACCTGGCGCGCTGCTTCATCCACGAGTCCCAGCACCTCGACGGCACCCTGTACTGGGACCACCTCAGCGCCGAGCTGCAGGCGGACGCGCTGGAGCAGCGCGACGAGGAGCGGCCGCACATCGTGGCCGAGCGCCGCGAGATCGCGATCGAGCTGGAGAAGACCCCGCCGGAGTACCCGGAGAAGCCGGCCGGCGGCCGCTGACCGGCTCCTGACCCGCTCGAACGTGTCAGACCCTCAGGTCCCCCGGGTGACCTGAGGGTCTGACATGTTCCGCACCCACGTCGCCACCGCGTCGGCCACGGCCTGCTCGCGCGCGACGCCGCGCATGTCGTGCGCGCCCGACAGCGTCACGGTGGTGACCGGCCCGGGGATCGCGGCGACGTGCTCCGCGAGCTCGTCGGGCGTGCCGAACGGGTCCTTGTCGCCGGACACGAAGAGGGTGGGCACCTCGATCCGCCCGAAGTGCTCGACCCGGAGCTTCTCCGGCCGCCCCGGCGGGTGCAGCGGGTAGCTGAGCAGCACGAGGCCGGCGGCGGGCAGCCCCTCGGCGACCGCCATGGAGCACATCCGCCCGCCGTACGACCGCCCGCCCAGGAGCAGCCGGTCCGTGCCCACGCCGAGCTCGTCCGCCCAGGCGGCGGCCACGGCCCGCAGGTGCTCGACGGCGACCGGCGCCCGGTCCGGCATCCGGCGTCCCTCCAGGCGGTACGGGAAGTCGGCGCGGCGCACGGGCAGCGGCGGTTCGGCGTCGGCCAGGGTGCGCTCGACCGTGACGAGCGCCGGGCTGTCGCGGTTCGCGCCCGCGCCGGGGGTCAGCAGGAGGCCTGCGGGAGTGGTCACCGCCTCAGTCTGCCCCGGGCGGCGCGGTCCGGCCGGAGCGGCGCGGTCCGGCCGGGGCGGACGGCGGGGGCCGGTCCCGGGCTGGTGGCCCGGGCCGGCGGCGCGTCAGGTGAGCCGGCGCCAGAGCACGAGCAGGCCGCCCAGCGCCAGCAGCGTCCCGCCGCCGAGCACCGCGACCCAGCCGAGCGGCGTGATCACCTCGTCCTCGTCCGCGACGGGGGTCTGCACGGTGGCCGCGGCGGGCTGGCCGAGGTCGGGCAGCAGCGCCGGGGTCGACGACGGGGACGGCGAGGGGCTGGGTGTCGCCGAGACGGTGGGCGACGGCGTCGGGCTGGGCGTGGCCGAGGCGGACGGGCCGGTGGTCGGCGTGGGCGTCGGGGTCGACGTCGGCGCCGCGGGCTCGGCCGCGACCGGCGGGGCCGTGGCGGTCGGCGTGGGCGTGGCCTCTGCCGTCTCCTCGGCCTCGGGCGTGGGGGTCGGCGTCGGCGTGGAGGTGGGGGCCGGGGCCTGCTCGGCGGCGGTGCACACGCTGCTGTTGCCCGACTCGTGCCAGCTGCTCGCGTCCTCGACCTCGACCCACACCACGCAGTAGCCGTCCGGGTAGGCCTGGCGGGCCTCCCGGAACGACGTCCAGCCCTGGTTCTGCTCGGACCGGGTCAGGTCGCGCGAGTACGAGCGGGCGCTCTTCGACGTCGGGGACCGGACCACGTACGTGACCTCGTCGCTCTCACGCCCGCGCTCGAACGCGACGCCGTCGGCGCTCACCCAGATGTCGTCGCCGCTGCGCTCGGCGGCCACGGCCCGCTGCCCGACGACGGCGGTGCCCACCAGGGCGAGCACGAACAGGAGGAGCAGGGTCAGGGAGAGCCGGCGACGTGCCGTGACGTGACGTGCCGTCGGCCGCAGCGCTGCGGCGGAGGCGATGGTGCGGATCACGGCGGCGATCCTACCGCCGCGGCCGCGGAGCCGTTCAGAACCGTGGCCCCTCCTCGCCGTGGAGCAGGTTGCGGATCGGCCGCGTGATGACGTCGATCCGGTCCACCAGGTCGGCGGGTCCCGTGACCACCACCGCACGGTCGGCGGCGGGGGAGTAGACGGCGGTCACGTTGCGCACGGTGACCCGCATGCAGCGCTTGGCCGTGCCGTCGACGTGGAACTGGCGGGTCTCGCAGGGGACGTCGTCCACCTCGGCGACGATGGCCCGCATCGCGCTGCGGTAGTCCTGGTACGACTCGGCGAGCTCGGCCACGTCGGCCACCTCGGGCGAGGCGCCCGGGTCGACGTCGGCGTGCAGCGGGGCGACGAGCGCGCCGCTGCAGGCGGCCCGCACGATGTCCTCGACCTGTGCCGGGGTGGCCGGGACGCGCAGGGTCTCGACCTCCACCGTCTCGCCGGCGAAGGTGCGGTAGGAGCGCAGAAAGCGTTCCTCCGTGGGGTCCGTGCTGTCGGACACCCCGGTGACTTCCTCCTCGACGAGGTCGAGGCCCCAGGTCAGCGGGTCGTCGACCTCGCCGACGACGCCGGAGAAGCGCGCGAAGCGCGCGACGATCTGTTCCCAGGACTCGGGGGTCGGGCTCGGTTCGTCCGCCATGTGGCCTCCCGGCGCGGGTGCGGGTCTGACAACGAGACTGCCGGGTACGCGGGGAGGCGTCAACGACCTTCGCCGGAATCGGCCGGGAATCAGCCCGGACTCGCCGTCGAATCCGCTTGTCCGGGCGTGTCGCCGCGTGCCGGCCCGGACTTTGCCGTCCGCGGGTGGTACATCGTCACGCCCCTGGCGAACATGGGCATCAACCGGTACATGGGCGCGTTGGGAGCGCATAGAGTCATTGCGGTCAGGCCTGGTACCGCCGGTGCAGGTGTACGCCGCTCGTGAGGGAGCAGCACATGTTCGAGAGATTTACGGATCGCGCCCGTCGGGTCGTCGTCCTCGCCCAGGAAGAGGCGCGGATGCTGAACCACAACTACATCGGCACGGAGCACATCCTGCTCGGCCTCATCCACGAGGGTGAGGGCGTGGCCGCCAAGGCGCTGGAGTCGCTCGGGATCTCGCTCGACGGCGTCCGTACCCAGGTCACCGAGATCATCGGTGAGGGGCAGCAGGCGCCGAGCGGGCACATCCCGTTCACGCCGCGCGCCAAGAAGGTCCTTGAGCTGTCGCTCCGCGAGGCGCTGCAGCTCGGTCACAACTACATCGGCACCGAGCACATCCTGCTCGGCCTCATCCGCGAGGGTGAGGGCGTTGCCGCACAGGTGCTCACCAAGATGGGTGCCGACCTGAACAAGGTTCGCCAGCAGGTCATCCAGCTGCTGAGCGGCTACCAGGGCAAGGAGCCTGTCTCCGCCGGTGGCCCTCAGGAAGGTCAGCCCGCGGGCTCGGCCGTGCTCGACCAGTTCGGCCGCAACCTCACCCAGGCCGCGCGCGAGGGCAAGCTCGACCCGGTCATCGGGCGCACGCAGGAGATCGAGCGGGTCATGCAGGTGCTGTCCCGCCGCACCAAGAACAACCCGGTGCTGATCGGTGAGCCCGGCGTCGGCAAGACGGCCGTCGTCGAGGGCCTCGCCCAGGACATCGTCAAGGGCGACGTCCCCGAGACGCTCAAGGACAAGCAGCTCTACACGCTGGACCTGGGCGCCCTGGTGGCCGGCTCGCGCTACCGCGGTGACTTCGAGGAGCGCCTCAAGAAGGTGCTCAAGGAGATCCGCACCCGCGGCGACATCATCCTGTTCATCGACGAGATCCACACCCTGGTGGGTGCGGGTGCCGCCGAGGGCGCGATCGACGCCGCCTCCATCCTGAAGCCCATGCTGGCTCGCGGTGAGCTGCAGACGATCGGTGCCACCACCCTCGACGAGTACCGCAAGTACGTCGAGAAGGACCCGGCCCTGGAGCGTCGCTTCCAGCCGATCCAGGTGGCCGAGCCGTCGCTCGAGCACGCCATCGAGATCCTCAAGGGTCTGCGCGACCGCTACGAGGCGCACCACCGCGTGTCCATCACGGACTCCGCGCTGGTCTCCGCCGCCACGCTCGCGGACCGGTACATCAACGACCGGTTCCTCCCGGACAAGGCGATCGACCTGATCGACGAGGCCGGGGCCCGGCTCCGCATCCGTCGCATGACGGCGCCGCCGGAGCTCAAGGAGCTCGACGAGTCCATCGCCGAGGCGCGCCGCGAGAAGGAGTCGGCGATCGACGAGCAGGACTTCGAGAAGGCCGCCGGGCTGCGTGACAAGGAGAAGCAGCTCACGCAGGTCCGCGCGGACAAGGAGAAGGCCTGGAAGTCGGGCGACCTGGACACGGTCGCGGAGGTCGACGACGAGCTGATCGCCGAGGTCCTCGCGATGTCCACGGGCATCCCGGTCGTCAAGCTCACCGAGGAGGAGTCCAGCCGGCTGCTCCACATGGAGGACGAGCTGCACAAGCGGGTCGTCGGCCAGGAGACCGCCATCAAGGCCCTGTCGCAGGCCATCCGCCGTACGCGGGCCGGCCTCAAGGACCCGAAGCGTCCCGGTGGCTCGTTCATCTTCGCCGGCCCCACGGGTGTCGGTAAGACCGAGCTCGCCAAGGCGCTCGCCGAGTTCCTGTTCGGGGACGAGGACGCGCTCATCCAGCTCGACATGTCCGAGTTCTCGGAGAAGCACACGGTCTCGCGACTGTTCGGCTCCCCGCCCGGATACGTCGGCTACGACGAGGGTGGCCAGCTCACCGAGAAGGTGCGGCGCAAGCCGTTCTCCGTGGTCCTGTTCGACGAGGTGGAGAAGGCGCACGCCGACATCTTCAACTCGCTGCTGCAGGTGCTCGAGGACGGTCGCCTCACGGACTCGCAGGGTCGCGTGGTCGACTTCAAGAACACCGTGATCATCATGACCACCAACCTGGGCACGCGGGACATCGCCAAGGGCGTCCAGACCGGCTTCAACGCCGGCGGCGACCTGGTGACCTCCTACGAGCGCATGAAGGCGAAGGTCAACGAGGAGCTCAAGCAGCACTTCCGGCCCGAGTTCCTCAACCGCGTCGACGACGTGGTCGTGTTCCCGCAGCTCTCCCAGAACGAGATCATCGAGATCGTCGACCTGGAGATCGCGAAGCTCGACCGTCGCCTGCGCGACCGGGACATGGGCATCGAGCTCACCCCCGCCGCGAAGCGTCTGCTGGCGGAGAAGGGCTACGACCCGGTGCTCGGCGCCCGTCCGCTCAAGAGGGCGATCCAGCGGGAGATCGAGGACACGCTGTCCGAGAAGATCCTGTTCGGCGACCTCACGGCGGGTCAGCTGGTGATCGTCGACGGCGAGGGCGAGGGCATCCTCGGCGAGTTCACGTTCCGCGGTACGGAGCGCGACGAGCGTCGTCGTCCGACCCAGGCCGAGCCCCAGTCGGTGCCCGCGGGCGCCGGTCTGGTGCCGCGCGACCTGCCGCCGTCGGGCCAGATGGCGGCCGGCGGGGCGTGATCGCCCGCTAGTCCCCGGTCCTGACACGAGGCCCGGCCACCCCGCAGGGGGTGGGCGGGCCTTCTTTCTTCCCTCCTGCTATGCCCCGTCAATTGGTTTTTCTAGTCCGCCCGGTTGTTTGCTACGTCCACCCACCCCCCCC
>NZ_JBHWLR010000004.1:107520-236574 GCF_042731755.1 Promicromonospora sp. NPDC059942 | reverse complement strand
GCCACCCCGAAGGGGGTGGCCGGGCCTTCGTCATGCCCGCGTGCGATGCCGAGTCAGTCGGTTGGTCGAGTCAGTCAGGTGGTCGGCGATGCCGAGTCAGCCACCTGGTCGGACCACCTGACTGACTCGGCAGAGTCGGCGATGCCGAGTCAGCCACCTGGTCGGACCACCTGACTGACTCGGCAGAGTCGGGGAGGGTGAGTCAGTCACCTGGTCGGACCACCTGGCTGACTCGGCGGGGTGGGGTCGGCGGGTCAGGTGGGTGGTACGCCGTCAGGCGGACGTCGGCGGGAGCGACAGGCCCGCCGGGAGGAGGGGTGGCAGCAACCCGCGCAGCGCGCCGACCCGCTCCGCCCGCGCCGCGCCGCGCAGCCGCTCCACGGGCGCCGTGATGCTGACCGCCGCGACGCCGCGGCCGGCCCGCAGCAGCGGCACGGCGATGCACGCGATGCCGCGCTCGTTCTCCTCGGTCTCCCCGGCGATCCCGCTCCGGCGCGCCTCGCTCAGCACGTCGCGCAGGTGCCCCGTCCCGGTGTCCGTGCCGGCGAACCGGTCGAGCGCGGCGTCGTCGAGGTCCTGCACGGACAGCAGGGCCCGGCCCAGCGCGGTGGTCGCGGCGGCTCGGCGGCGTCCGACGGCGGACCAGACGCGGACCGCGCGCTGCGGCTCGACCTTGTCGAGGTAGACCACCTCGCGCCCGGCGAGCACGCCCAGGTGCACGAGCTCGTCGACCTCCGCGCTGAGCGCCGTCAGGGCCGGGTGCAGCAGCGCGGGCAGGTTCTCCTCGGCCAGGTACGAGCTGCCGAGCGCCAGCGCCGAGGGGCCGAGCCGGTAGGCGCCGTCCGCCGTCTGCTCGGCGTACCCGCGGTGCCGCAGCGCGGCGAGCGTGCGGTGCAGGGTCGGCTTGCTGACCCCGACGGCCTGGGCCAGCGTGGACAGGGGCGCGCCCGCGGCGCCGAAGCCCGCGAGGGTGTCGAGGGCCAGCAGCGCCTTGTCCACGCCGCCGAGCGGGCTGGCTTCCATGGGACTCCCTCACGTAGCATGCGTTTCGCAGTGAACAACAAGCGTTCACCATAGCGAAACGGAGCACGCATGTCATCCCCCGACAACCCGGTCCTCGAGGCGCTCGCCGCGCACCGGCTCGTGCCGGTCGTCGTGGTCGACGGCGCCGACGAGGGCGCCCGGCTCGCGGACGCGCTCGTGGCCGGCGGGCTGCCCGTCGCCGAGATCACGCTGCGCCTCGCGGGCGGCCTCGACGCCATCCGCGCGGTCGCGAAGAACCAGCCCGACGTCGTGGTCGGCGCAGGCACCGTCACCACCGTGGCCCAGGTCGACGACGTCGTCGACGCGGGCGCCCGCTACATCGTGTCCCCGGGGCTGTCGGCCGCCGTCGTGCGCCGCGCGCAGGAGCACGGCATCCCCGTGCTGCCGGGCGTCGCCACGCCGTCCGAGATCATGGCGGCGCTCGACCTCGGCGTCGACGTCGTCAAGCTGTTCCCCGCCTCCGTGGTGGGCGGGCCCGCCGCGATCAAGGCGTTCTCCGCGCCGTTCCCGGGCCTGCGGTTCGTGCCGACCGGCGGCGTCAGCGCCGCGAACCTCGGCGACTACCTGGGCCTGAAGCCGGTCCTGGCCGTCGGCGGCTCCTGGATGGTCGACCGCTCGCTCGTCACCGCGGGGGACTGGGCCGAGATCACCCGCCGCACCCGCGACGCCGTGGACCTCGCGGCCAAGATCGACGCCGCCAAGATCGACGCCGCCAAGATCGACGCCGCCAAGATCGACGCCGCCAAGATCGACCAGGAGAAGAACCGATGACCTCGCTGAACGTCCGCCCCGCCGAGGAGAGCGCCTACGACGTCGTCGCCCTCGGCGAGGTCATGCTCCGCCTCGACCCGGGCGACCGCCGGGTGCGCACCGCCCGCAGCTTCGACGTCTGGGAGGGCGGCGGCGAGTACAACGTGGCGCGCGGCCTGCGGCGCTGCTTCGGCCTGCGCGGCGCGATCGTCACTGCGCTGGCCGACAACGAGATCGGCCGGCTCGTCGAGGACTTCATGCTCACGGGCGGCCTCGACACGCAGTACGTGCAGTGGGTGCCGTACGACGGCATCGGGCGCGCGGTGCGCAACGGCCTCAACTTCACCGAGCGCGGCTTCGGCGCGCGCGGCGCGGTGGGCGTGAGCGACCGCGGCAACACCGCGATCTCGCAGATGCAGCCCGACGACGTGGACTGGGACGCGCTGTTCTCCCGCGGCGTGCGCTGGCTGCACACCGGCGGCATCTTCGCCGCCCTCTCGGAGTCGTCGGCCGACGTCGCTGAGGCCGCGATGTCGGCGGCCCGCCGGCACGGCACCATCGTCTCGTACGACCTGAACTACCGGCCCTCGCTGTGGAAGGGCATCGGTGGCGAGGAGCGGGCGCGCGAGGTCAACCGGCGCCTGGCGCAGCACGTGGACGTGATGATCGGCAACGAGGAGGACTTCACGGCCTCGCTCGGCTTCGAGGTCGAGGGTGTCGACGAGAACCTGACGGACCTGGACACGGGCGCGTTCCGGGCCATGATCGAGACGGCCTCGGAGGCCTACCCGAACTTCCAGGTGATCGCCACGACGCTGCGCGGGGTGCGGTCGGCGTCGCGCAACGACTGGGGCGCCATCGCCTGGTCGCGCAAGGAGGGCTTCGCCGAGGCGACGCACCGGGCCGACCTGGAGATCTTCGACCGCGTCGGCGGCGGCGACTCGTTCGCCTCCGGCCTGGCCTACGGGCTGATGGAGCTCGGCTCGCTCCAGGAGGCCGTCGAGTACGGCGCGGCGCACGGCGCACTGGCCATGACCACCCCCGGCGACACCACCATGGCGACGCTCGCCGAGGTGGCCAAGCTGGCCGGCGGGGGCAGCGCGCGCGTGCAGCGCTGACGACGGTCGCGGGGCGAGGTCCGGGGTCCGGTCTGCGGGTGTCCGCAGGCCGGACCGATCTCGCCCCCGACCAGCGCAGACGGGGTGCACGGTGCAAGGATTGGGGCCATGTCCAAGAGCATCCTGTTCATCGGTGGTAGCGGAATCATCAGTCATGCCTCGGTGGCCAGAGCCGCACGGCTCGGGCACCGGGTGACGGTGCTCAACCGGGGCAGATCCTCGATCCGGACGGTGCCGTCCGAGGTGGAGACGCTGGTCGCCGACGCGAACGACGCCGAGGCCGTGGCGACCGCCCTGCGCGGCCGGGAGTTCGACGTCGTCGCCCAGTTCCGGGCCTTCGGGCCGGAGCACGTGGCGCGCGACGTCGCGCAGTTCGCGGGCCGCACCGGGCAGTACGTGTTCATCTCATCGGCGTCCGCGTACCAGACGCCGCCGTCGCGGCTGCCCGTGCGGGAGTCGACGCCGCTGCGCAACCCGTTCTGGCAGTACTCCCGCGACAAGATCGCGTGCGAGGACCTCCTGGTGCGGGAGTACCGGGAGAACGGGTTCCCCGCCACGATCGTGCGGCCGTCGCACACCTACGACCGCACGGTGCTGCCGACGTCGGGCGGCTGGACGGACGTCGCCCGCATGCGCGCGGGCAAGCCCGTCGTCGTGCACGGGGACGGCACCTCCCTGTGGACCATCACGCACACCGAGGACTTCGCGGTCGGGTTCGTGGGCCTGCTCGGCCACCCGCTCGCCGTGGGGGACACCTTCCACATCACCGGCACGCACGCGCCCACCTGGGACCAGATCTACACGTGGCTGGCCGAGGCCGCGGGCGTGCGCAGCCCCGACCTGGTGCACGTCGCGTCCGAGACGATCGCGCGGGCGCTGCCCGACCTGGGCCCCGGCCTGGTGGGCGACAAGGCGCACTCGATGGTCTTCGACATCTCGAAGGTGCGCACGCTCGTCCCCGAGTTCGGCACCACCATCACCTACGACATCGGCGCCGAGGAGCAGATCTCCTGGTTCGACGGCCACCCCGAGGCGCAGGTGGTCGACGCCGGGCTGGACGCGGCCTTCGACCGGCTCGCGGCGCACGCCCGGTCGGTCTGAGGGCGCCCACCGCCGCGACCGGCGTCTCAGGCGAACCGGTCGGGGCGGCAGCCGGCCAGCTCGGGCGCCGGGGTCCCCGTGGTGATTTCCTCGGCGGCGAGCCGGCCGGCCGCGGCGGCCAGCGTGATGCCCGCGTGCATCACGGCGAGATACAGGCCGGCCGTGCCCGGTGCGGCGCCGACGATCGGTTCGCCGTCCGCCGGCATCGGCCGCCAGCCGATCTCGACGGAGACGATCTCGACGTCCGACGCCTCGGGAAAGTATCGGAGCAGGGTCCGCCGGGCCTCCTCGGCGGTGTCCTGGAGGGCCGCCCGGTTCGTCTGTCCCGCGTAGGCCAGCGGAAGCAGCAGGGTCCCGTCCGGAAGCTGCCGGACCTCCAGCTCCGGGCGGGCGACGATCGTCCGCACCAGGCCCGGCGCGGCGCGGAGGCGCACCAGGACGGCGGGCGACGGCTCGACCGGGACCTCGACACCGATCCCTGCGGCCAGGGCCGTGGTTCCGGTCCCGGCGGCCAGGGCCACGGTCGAGGCCGGGAGCACCCCGGCGCCGGTCCGGACGCCGGTCACGGCCGAGCCGTCCCGCACGAGCCCGATCACCGGGGTGCCGACGCGGAGCTCGGCGCCACGCTCGACGGCCGCGGCGACCAGCAGCTCCGTGACCTCGACGGGGTCGAGCGCGCCGTCGTCGGGGGCGTGGTGCGGGGTGCCGGAATCGTCGTCCCAGGTGAGGGACCCGGTCCACGAGACCTGGAGGTCCGGCAGCTCCCGCTCCAGCCGCCGGTACTCGTCCAGGGCGAGGAACCGCAGCGGCGCCGAGGGAAGGTCGCAGGTCTCCGGCCGCCCGATCCACGCGAACGAGGAGCCGGTGGCGCCGGAGGCGGGCAGGCCCGCGTCCAGCAGGGTCACTGCCTGCCCGCGCACGGCGAGGTGGTAGGCGAGGGAGGCGCCGACGATGCCGGCACCCACCACGACGACTCGGTCCGACATGAACCCACCCTCTCTCAGGCCAGGGGCGCCGTCGACTCCCGGACCACCAGCTCCGTCGAGAGGTTGAGCCGGCGGACCTTGGGTGACCTGCCCCGGGCGATGTCGAGCAGGATCTCGGTGGCGGCTGCGCCCATCTCGCGGAGCGGCTGCCGCACCGTGGTGAGCGGCGGGCCCACCCAGGAGGCCAGCGGCAGGTCGTCGTACCCCACCACGGACAGGTCCTCCGGGACCCGCAGGCCGAGCTGGTGCGCGGCCCGGAGCACGCCAAGAGCCTGCATGTCGGACCCCGCGAACACCGCCGTGGGGCGGTCCGGCCGGGACAGCAGGTCCAGCCCCATCTCGAAGCCCGTCTCGACGTAGAAGTTCCCCTCGCGCACGAGCGCGGGGTCCACGGCGGCGCCCGCCTCCTCGTGCGCCGACCGGAACCCGTCGACGCGGGCGCGGCTGCACAGCATGTTCCAGGGCCCGGTGATCATGCCGATCCGGCGGTGGCCCAGCGCGAGCAGGTGCCGCGTGGCCTGCAGCCCGCCGTTCCAGTTGTCGGAGCCCACGGAGGCGACGTCGGCCGGCGGCTCGCCGTCGGTGTCGATCACCACGTACGGGATGCCGCGCCGGTCGAGCTGCTGGTGCTGCGCCTCCGAGAGGTTCGCCGCGACGAGCAGCACGCCCAGCGGTGGCCGCGCGATGGTGGTGTCGAGCCACCGGGCCGGGGGCCGGTGCTCGCCGCCCAGCTCGGACAGGATCACGCTGGTCCGCAGCTCGGCGGCGGCGTCCTCCACGCCCCGGATGATCTCCATGGACCAGGCCGAGCCCAGGCGGTGGAAGACCAGGTCGATCAGGCCGCTGCCCGCGGGCGCCGTCGCCGGACGGCGCCGCCGGTACTGGTGCTTCTCCAGCGCGGCCTCGACGCGGTCGCGCGTCGCGGGGGCGACGTCGGCCCGGCCGTTGAGCACCTTGGACACGGTGGGCACCGAGAGACCGAGCTCGCGCGCGATCGACGCGATGGTCGGCCCGGGGCTCACGCCGCTCATCGCACCCACCTTTCGGTTCTGTCAGCGGAACTTTCGACCCGAAGGTACACCGTCTCGCGCCAGTATCGGGCCACTTTCCTGGCTTGGAATGCCGTGTCTGGATCGTAACCACCACGTTCTGGGCATGTCTTGACGTGTCGGCGGATCTCACCCTACTGTCCCTCACGACAAGCACTATCGGCATTGACGTCGATAGTTTCGAAAACGTTCCACAAAGAGGTGGGGATGGCAACCGAGCTACGCGGCGCAACAGAGCTACGCGGCAAGGAGACGTGGGGCCTGGCACTGCGCAAGCACTGGCGCCTCTACAGCCTCGCGCTCCTGCCGATCATCTGGTTCCTGGTCTTCCGCTACCTGCCCATGGCCGGCAACATCATCGCCTTCCGCCGGTTCCGGCCGGGCGGCTCGATCTTCGGCGACGAGTGGGTCGGCTTCTACTACATCGAGCGGTTCATCCAGGACCAGGTGTTCTGGCAGGCGTTCCAGAACACGGTGATCATCGGCGCGCTGACGCTCGTGGTCGTGTTCCCGCTGCCGATCATCCTGGCGCTCCTCCTCAACGAGCTCCGCTCGCGGGTGTTCAAGCGGTTCGTGCAGACGGTCAGCTACCTGCCGCACTTCATGTCCGTCGTGATCGTCGCGGGCTTCGTGTTCGAGCTGACATCGCTGGACGGCACGGTCAACCGGCTGGTCAAGCTGTTCGGCGGGGACCCGATCTCGTTCATGCAGCAGGCCGACTGGTTCCGCACCATCTACGTGTCGTCCGAGGTCTGGCAGACCGTGGGCTGGGGCACGATCCTCTACCTGGCCACGCTGACCACCATCGACGCGCAGCTCTACGAGGCGGCCCGCATCGACGGGGCCAACCGCTGGCAGCAGACGTGGCACGTCACGCTGCCCGGCATCCGGCCCACGATGATGGTGCTGCTCATCCTGAACATCGGCCAGTTCATGCAGGTGGGCTTCGAGAAGATCTTCCTGCTCTACAACACGCTGACCCAGCCGACGGCGGACGTGATCTCCACGTACATCTACCGCGTCGGCCTCACCTCCGGGCAGCTGAGCTACGCCACGGCGATCGGCCTGTTCGAGGCCGTGATCGGCCTGGTCCTCGTCTTCTCCGCCAACGCCATCTCGCGCCGAGTCACCGGGAGCTCCCTGTGGTGAACACTGCCCCCGCCCCGACCACCGAGCCGGTGGGCTCCGACGTCCCCGACCTGTCCCGGCCCCGGCCGGAGACGACCACCGTCAAGGACACGCCCGGCTACACGGTGTTCCGCTGGGTCAACACGACGATCCTGGTGCTGGTCGCCGCCGTCACGCTGTACCCGTTCCTCAACCTGGCGGCGCGGGCGTTCAGCTCCGAGGCGGGGATCCGCAGCGGCGACGTGACCGTGTGGCCCATCGGGTTCAACACGACCACCCTCATGTCCGTGCTGGAGCAGGACCTGTTCTGGCGCAACTACCTCAACACCGTGGTCTACACGGTGGTGGGCACCGCGATCGCCATGGCGCTGACCACGACGTTCGCCTACGTGCTGTCGAAGAAGTACCTCAAGGGCCGCATGATCCTGATCGGCTTCGCGGTCTTCACGATGTTCTTCACCGGCGGCCTCATCCCGAACTACATCCTGGTCAGCGAGCTCGGCTTCAAGAACACGATCTGGGCCGTCGTCGTACCGCAGGCGATCAACGTCTTCAACCTGCTCGTCATGAAGTCGTTCTTCGAGAACTTCCCCGTGGAGCTCGAGGAGGCCGCCGCGATCGACGGGCTGACCACCTACGGGATCTTCTTCCGGGTGGTGCTGCCGCTCAGCAAGGCGGTGCTCGCCACGATGGTCCTGTTCTACGCGGTCTGGTTCTGGAACTCCTGGTTCCCCGCGTTCCTCTACATGGACGACCCCCAGATGTACCCGGTGACCGTGTTCCTGCGGAACATCATCGCCGGCGCCACCGGCACCGGTGAGGGGCTCAGCGACGTCGCCGTCCAGATCGGGGCCAACGTCAAGGCAGTGACGATGCTGCTCACGGCGCTGCCCATCGTGTGTCTCTACCCGTTCGTCCAGAAGTACTTCGTGTCCGGCGTGATGCTCGGCTCCGTCAAGGGCTGAGCAGCGCCGTCGAACCCGTCCGCCGTCGAACGACGACGTTCATACCCCGGAGGAAATCAATGAGGATCACCCCAAGAAGGGCCGTCGCGGCGACCGCCGTGGTCGCCCTCGGACTCACGCTCACCGCGTGCTCTTCCGGCGACGACGACGGCGCCACCGCCGTCGACGTCTCCGACAAGACGACCGGCGCCATGGAGGACTTCGGCGTCGGCACCACCTTCAAGGCGACCGAGCCGCTCGAGTTCGGGCTCATGTACCGCGACCACCCGAACTACCCGTTCAAGGACGACTGGTCGATCATCAAGCGCCTGGCGGAGGACCACAACGTCTCCTTCGACATCCAGTCCGTGCCGCTGGCCGACTGGCAGCAGAAGCGCTCGCTGCTGATCAGCTCGGGTGACGCCGCCGACCTGATCCCGTCCACCTACGCGGCCGACGTCGAGACGCTCACCTCGGGCGGCGCCGTGCTGCCGATCTCCGACTACCTCGACTACCTGCCGAACTTCCAGGACAAGATCGAGAAGTGGGGTCTGCAGGAGGACCTGGACCGCCTGCGCCAGGCCGACGGCAAGTTCTACGTGCTGCCCGGCCTGCTCGAGCAGCCCAAGCCGTCGTACTCGATCGCCATCCGCGAGGACTGGTGGGAGGACGCCGGGCTCGAGGACCCGAAGACGTGGGACGAGTTCGCCGACCAGCTCGAGGTCATCAAGAAGGAGCACCCCGAGCTCGACTACCCGTACACCGAGCGCTGGTCCATCAACGGGCCGATGGAGGCCACCCTCCAGGCCGCGGCGGGCAACTTCGGCACCGAGGCGGGCTGGGGCTACGGCGACGGCGTGACCTGGAACGGCTCCGAGTACGAGTACACCGGCGCCTCCGAGGGCTACAAGGAGCTCGTCACCTACTTCGCCGACCTGGTCGACCGTGGCCTGCTCGACCCCGAGGGGCTCACGCAGGAGGACGACCCGGCCAAGGCGAAGCTCAGCACCGGCAAGGTGGCCGCCCTCGGGTCGAACGACCAGGAGGTCGTGGTCTACCGCACCGGCTTCGAGGAGGCGGGTGACAAGGACGCCAAGCTGAAGCACATCGTGGTGCCGGCCGGCCCGGCGGGCAACATCATGGACGCCACCACCGGCGGCCGGTTCGAGTCCGGCATCGCGCTCTCGTCGAAGGCCGCCGAGCGGGACGACTTCGTGGCCATGCTGCAGTTCGTCGACTGGCTGTACTACTCGGACGAGGGCCTCGAGTTCGCCAAGTGGGGCGTCGAGGGCGAGACCTACACCAAGGACGCCGACGGCACCCGCACGCTGGCCGACGACGTCGACTGGAGCGGCCTGAACCCGGGCGCGCCCAAGCTGCTGAACACCGACTTCGGCTACTACAACGGCGTGTGGACGCTCGCGCACGGCTCCACCACCGACCTGGTCAAGTCGACCCTCAAGCCGGAGGTGCAGGACTTCCTCGACGAGATGAACCAGAAGGACGTCGCGGAGAAGGGTCCGGGCATCGCCATGGACGAGATGCAGCGCGAGGAGGCCTCGCTCACGCAGACCAACCTGCAGGACAAGGTCATGACGGCGACGGCCCAGTTCATCCTGGGCGAGCGCCCGCTCGACGAGTGGGACGCGTACGTCGCCGAGCTGGAGGGCGCCGGTATGTCGACCTACGTCGACACCGTCAACCAGGCGGCGGGCGTAACCAAGTAACCCCCTCCGTCGAGTGCTGGGTATCTGTTGGATTCGGCTGTCCGATCCGACAGATACCCAGCACTCAACGAGGTTGGAGAGGAGTGTTGTGGAGCGGGTTGTCGTTGCGGGTTCGGGGATCGGTCAGCTCGGGGACGCCTGGCGTACCTGTGTGGGCACGGGGCGGTTCAACCTGGCGCTGCGCCAGGACTACCAGGAGTCGCTGACGCTGGTGCAGCGGGAGATCGGCTTCCGGTACATCCGGGGCCACGGCATCCTGCACGACGACGTCGCCGTGCACCGCACGTACGACGCCGCCGGCCACCGGGGTACCGCCTACGTGTTCACCTACGTGGACCAGGTGGTCGACGCCTACCTCAGGCTCGGGATCAAGCCGTTCCTGGAGCTCGGGTTCATGCCCAGGGCCCTCGCCTCCGGCGACCAGACGGTGTTCTGGTGGCTGGGCAACGTGACCCCGCCCCGCGACCACGCCGAGTGGGCGAGCCTGGTGCGGGCCCTGCTGCGGCACCTCGTGGACCGGTACGGCCTCGACGAGGTGCGGACCTGGCCCGTCGAGGTGTGGAACGAACCCAACCTCGCCCACTTCTGGCAGGACGCGGACCAGGAGGCGTACTTCCGCCTCTACGAGACCTCCGTGCACGCGGTGAAGGACGTCGACGCCTCGCTCCAGGTGGGCGGACCCGCCATCTCCCCGGGCGCGGACGACTGGTGGGAGCCCTTCGCCGAGTTCGTCACCCGGCGGGACCTGCCCGCCGACTTCCTCTCCGTGCACGCCTACAGCTCCGGCCCGTCCCAGCACGTGCCGTTCGGCGTCTACCAGACGTTGCGGGGACCCCAGGACCTGCTCGACCAGTTCGCCCGGCCCGGCAAGATCCTCGCCGGGACGGCGCTCGCGGGCCGCCCGCTGCACGTCACGGAGTTCAACACGAGCTACCGGCCCGACAACCCGGTGCACGACACGGCCTGGAACGCCGCCTACCTCGCGCCCGTGCTCGCGGGCGGCGGCGAGCACGCCGACTCCTTCTCCTACTGGACGTTCTGCGACGTCTTCGAGGAGGAGGGGGTGCCGGCGTCGTTCTTCCACGGCGGGTTCGGCATGCTGGGCCACCGTCAGGTGCGCAAGCCGACCTACCACCTGTACGCGTTCATGGCGCGGATGGGTCAGGAGGTGCTGGCGCGCGGCGCCGACCACCTGGTCACGCGCCACGCCGCCACGGGCCGGGTGACGGTGCTCGCCTGGCAGCCCGTGGGCGGCACCGACGACCCGGCCGAGCCCGACCGCCACGAGATCCGTCTGAGCCTCCCTGTCGTGTCGGACGCACAGGTCACCGGAGGGACCCACGGGTCTGACCCGTCGCGGGTGTTCGTGATGCGGCACGACGTGGACGAGACCGCCGGCAACGCGTGGGCGGCGTGGCGCGAGATGGGCCGGCCCGCGTCGCCGTCGGGCAGGCAGCTCGACGCGCTGCACGAGGCGAGCGAACCCGCCCGGCGCGCCTTCTCCCTCCCCGTCGTCCCGGCGGCGGACGGCGGCCGGGTCGACCTCGACCTGACCCTCGGCCGGCACGGCATCACCCTGGTGACCCTGGACCCGGTCCGCGACGAGACCCCGCCCTGGCTGGACGACGCCCGGATCCTGGGCCGGACCCCGAACGACACCCCGGCCGGCAGCCCGACCCCGAACGACAAGGACGACGCGTGACCGACTCGAAGATCCTGTACGGCGGCGACAACAACCCGGAGCAGTGGCCGCGCGCCGTCTGGGAGGACGACTACGCGGCCTTCGACAAGGCGTCGATCGACACGGTCACGCTCAACGTCTTCTCCTGGGCCACGCTCCAGCCCGACGAGGACACCTACGACTTCGCGCGGCTCGACGAGATCGTGGCCCGCGCGGTCGAGGGCGGGCGCGGCATCGTGCTGGCCACGTCCACCGGCGCGCTGCCGCCGTGGCTGGCGCACCGGCACCCCGAGGTGGAGCGCACCGACTTCCAGGGCCGGCGCCACGTGTTCGGCCAGCGGCACAACGCGTGCCCCAGCTCGCCGGTCTACCGGCGGCTGTCGGCGGAGCTCGCCGGCCGGATCGCCGAGCGGTACGCCGGTACGCCCGGCCTGGTCGCGTGGCACGTCGGCAACGAGTACGGCGGGTTCGACGGCGGCTGCTGGTGCGACCTGTGCGCCGCCGGCTTCCGGGACTGGCTGCGCGCGCGGTACGGCACGCTGGAGCGCCTGAACGAGGCGTGGAACGCGACGTTCTGGTCGCACACGTTCTCCGACTGGGCGCAGATCGTGCCGCCGAACATGCTCAGCGAGCACTGGCGCGGACCCGATCACACGGCGTTCCAGGGCATCACGCTCGACTACCGGCGGTTCATGTCCGACGCGATGCTGGCCAACTACCGCGACGAGAAGGCGCGCATCCGCGAGCACGACGCGACCACGCCCGTGACGACCAACTTCATGGGCATGTTCCGGCCCATCGACTACCACCGCTGGGCCGCCGACCTCGACTTCGCCTCCTGGGACAACTACCCGCCGGGACCGCGCGAGCACGCGCGCATGGCCCTGGCCCACGACGTCATGCGCGGGCTCAAGGACGGCGCGCCGTTCTGGGTCATGGAGCAGACGCCGACCATCACCGCCTCGCGCGACGTGAACCCGGTGAAGCGGCCGGGCGTGCTGCGGCTGTGGTCGTGGCAGGCCGTGGCGCACGGCGCCGACGCCGTCCTCTACTTCCAGATGCGGCAGTCGAAGGGGGCGAGCGAGAAGTACCACGGCGCCGTCCTGGACCACGCCGGGCGCACGGACACACGCGCGTTCCGCGAGGTCGCGGCCCTGGGCGGCGAGCTGGCCGGGCTGGGGGACGCCGTCGTCGGCGCGCGGACGCCGGCCCGCGTCGCGCTGCTCTTCGACTGGGACTCCTGGTGGGTCGCCGAGATGACGGACGGCTTCAACCGGCACGCGCGCTATGTCGACACTGTGCTGGCGTACTACCGCGCGCTGTGGCAGGCGGGCGCGCAGGTCGACGTCGTGCCGACGACGGCGGACCTGTCCCGGTACGACGTGGTGCTAGCCCCGATGCTGCACGTGCTCAAGGGCGACGTCGCCGACCGGCTGACAGCCGTCACGGAGCGCGGGGGCTCGGTGCTCGCGTCGTTCTGGTCGGGCCGCGCGGACGAGGATGCCAACGCGTACCTCATGGACGCACCCGGGCCGCTGGCCCCGCTGTTCGGCGTGCGGGTCGAGGAGACCGACTCGGCGGAGCCGGGCGTCGCCAACCCCGTGACGCTGACCGACGGGGCCGACGAGGTGGTCTCGGCGGCGCAGCTCGTGTTCGAGGTGCTGGTCCCGGAGGGCGCCGACGTGGTCGGCACCTACGGCACCGAGTTCTATGCGGGCACACCCGCGGTGACGCGGCACCGGCCCGGCGGGGCCGACGGCGGCGAGGCCTGGTACGTCGCGACCGGCCTGGACGACGCCGGCGTCGGGTGGGTGGTGCGCCGGGTGCTCGACCGGCACGGGCTCGTGGGCCCGTACGCCGACGTGCCCGACGTCGAGCTCGCCGTGCGGTCCAAGGACGGCGTGCGGTTCGCCTTCGTGCTGTCGCACGCGACCGGGCCCGTCGAGGTCGTGGCGCACGCGTCCGGCGTCGACCTGCTGACCGGCCGGGCCGTGCGGCTGGGGGAGACGCTCCGGCTCGACCCGACCGACGTCGTGCTGCTGCGCGAGGACCTGCGCGAGAACCCGCCCGGGGAGCCGGCGTGAGCCACGGCGGCGCGGGCGGCCCGGGCCCCGGGCGCCGGGGGGACGGCGAGCGGCGCGAGTTCGGCGAGGGCGTGCTCGGCCGCGCCACCGCGCTCGTGTACTGGCACCTGGTCGTCGAGCTGCTGCTCGTCGTCGCCATCCTGCCGGGCGCGCTGGCGTCTCTGCTCCTGGAGCGGACGCCGGGCAACGCGCTCCTGTTCGCGCTGTGCCTGCTGCCGGTGGGTCCCGCGGTGTCGGCGGGGCTGTTCGCCCTCCGCGACCGCACGCGGGCCGAGGGGCTCACCCCTGCGGCGTCGTTCTGGCGCGGGTACCGCCTGAACTGGAAGGACGCCCTCAAGGTGTGGGTGCCGGCGCTCGCCGCGGGCGTGGTGGTCGTGCTGGGACTGGCGAACGTGGGCGCGGGCGGCGTGCCCGGCTGGTACGCGGGAGTGCTGGTCGTGGTGGGCGCGGGCCTGGCCCTGTGGGCCGTGAACGCGCTGGTGATCGTGTCGTTCTTCGGGTTCCGCACCCGGGACTCGGTGCGGCTCGCGGCGCACTACCTGGGTGCCCGGCCGCTCGTGACGCTGGGCACGCTCTCGCTGCTGGTGCTGGCCGCCGGGATCGTGGTGCTCACCACGGAGGCCGTGCTCGGCCTGCTCGCGGTGGTCTGGCTCGCCCTCGTGCTGCGCAACGCGCAGCCCGTCCTGGCCGACGTCGAGCAGCGGTTCACGCCCGCGGGCTGAGTCGCGGTCGGGACACCATTGTCCGATCTGCGGCTCTTGCGCGAAGGTGTGCGCATGGCTATCAAGCAGGGGGACCCAGGACGGCTGACGTACCGCTATCTACGGGTGGCGATCGTCGCCGTGGTGCTGGTGCTGTTCGTGTCGCTGACCATGCAGATCGTCGCCGACCACGGGCGGCTGGACTCCGGCGAGGAGTGGTGGCACGCGTCGATCAGCGCGTACTTCTACTCGCCGGTGCAGAGCATCTTCGTGGGCACGCTGGTGGCCATCGGCACGTGCCTCATCGCGATCAAGGGCCGGCGCGGCGCCGAGGAGGTGCTGCTCAACTTCGCGGGCATGTTCGCCGTCGTCGTCGCGCTCGTGCCCACGCCGCTCGACGCCGCGAAGTGCACCGGCGAGCCGTACTGCGTGGACGTGCCCGAGCGGGTCGGCAACAACATCGGCGCGCTGCTGCTGGTCGGCGGCCTGGTGCTGGTGCTCGCCACCTGGCCGCGTCGGCGCGACCTGGGCGGCTACCACGGCTGGGACCTGTGGCTCACGTGGCTGACCTGGGCCGCGACCGGTGTCTGGCTGCTGGTGTGGCCCGACAGCTTCCTCATGACGGCGCACTACGCCGCGGCCGTGCTGCTGTTCGGCTGCCTGGTCGCCGTCGCCTGGATCAACGGCTCGGACGTCGCCGTCACGGCCCAGGCGCTCGACCGGCTGCGCGGCCTGTCGCCCAGGGCCTACCGGGTTCTGTACCGCTGGATCGCCGTCGTGATGGCCGTGGTGCTCGTGGTGGGCCTGGCGACCATGGTGGTGCTCGACCGGTTCCTCCCCGATCTGTTCCCGCAGACGCTGTTCGTGGTCGAGACCGTGCAGATGCTGGTCTTCGTGCTGTTCTGGACGCTGCAGACCATCCAGTTCTGGGACATCGGGCTGCCGGCGCGGGCGCGGGTCGAGACGAGCAAGGTCCCGGGGGACACGCCCGGCGCGTAGCGTCACCCCGGTGACCGTGTTCCGCTCGATCGTCCTGTTCCTCGCCGCAGCCGTGTTCGAGATCGGCGGTGCCTGGCTCGTCTGGCAGGGCGTGCGCGAGCACAAGGGCTGGCTCTGGATCGGCGCCGGCGTGATCGCCCTGGGCCTGTACGGGTTCTTCGCGACGCTGCAGCCGGACGCTCACTTCGGGCGCATCCTCGCCGCCTACGGCGGCGTCTTCGTCGCGGGCTCGCTGGTCTGGGCCATGGCCGTCGACGGCTTCCGGCCCGACCGCTGGGACGTGATCGGCGCGCTCGTCTGCCTGGTGGGCGTCGCCGTCATCATGTACGCCCCGCGGCCGGACGCGGGCTAGGCGCCCACGGACGGGGCCCGCGCGCGGGGCCCGCGCGCGCCGCCTGCGCGCGGCGCCCGTCCGCGAAGCGCTACAGGGGGCGGCTGAACATCTTGCGGTCGGCGAAGTTGCGGTAGCCGGCGCGCTGGAAGGCCTTGAACATGGCGACGTTGCCGGCGTCGCAGTCGCCGCGGATCTCCGTCGCGCCCGCCTCGACCAGGACCTGCGTGCCGCGTGCGACGGCGGCGGTGGCGTAGCCGTGGCCGCGTCCGGCCGGGGCCACGGCGATCAGGCCGATCACCGCGGAGCTCGCGGTGCGGGCGGGCAGGCTGACGGCGACCGGCCGGTCCTGCTCGTCGTAGCCGATCTCGAACCAGCCCGGCTCGTGGTCCAGCTCGCGCATCTCGGCGAGGTTGCGCTCGGCGGCGCCCCGCAGGCCGTGCTCGGCGACCTCGGCGAGGAAGATCGAGTCCTTCGTGTCGGTGAAGGTCTCGGCGAGCAGGTCGACGAACGGCTCCTCGCCCAGCTCGGCGAGCGACCGCCAGCGCAGCCGGTCGTCCTGGACGGGCAGCGGGTCGCCGTCCGCCCGGAGGAACCGGTGCCCGTCGCGGGTGACGGCGAAACCCTGGGTGGCGAGCAGCTGTTCGCGCCGCTGCGGGTCGGCCTGGAACTGCGGGGCCTGGCTCGGCGCGTCCAGCACGTGCCCCTGCGTGTCCGCGCCGAGCGAGCGGGCCAGCTCGGCCGCGTGCGCCAGCAGGGCTGCGGCGGTCTCGTCGTCGCCCGGCTCGAAGAGCACCAGGTCCATCGGCACCGAGCGGCCCGGGATGGTCCAGAGCACGACGTTGCCGACGAGCTCGCCGTCCCGCTCGGCCACCAGGCACCAGTCCGGGCGGGTGCAGCCGTTGTCGAGCAGCCCGGCGAGGTAGTCCGCGGTCGCGCCGTTCCGTTCGTCGTCGTCCGGGTGGGTGGTCAGGGCGGGCAGCTCTTCGGGCCGGGCGGGCCGGATCGTCAGCACAGTCACGTTCCTTCGTCGGAGATGGTCAGCAGCGCATGCTAGCGGCGGACGCCGAACATCGACTCCAGCTCGCCCGTGACAACCTAACCGTCCCCCGGGACCCGCGCCGATGAGTTTTCCCGGGCCGCATCGTCGGACCTGGCATGGGCGACGACGCTGCGGCTGACGTACAGGCACGGGTCCAGCACGCGGTCGACCGGCTCGTGGCCGACGGCGGCGAGGTCGGCCTCCAGGTGGCGGTCGTCCACCGGGGCGATCTCGTGGTCGACGCCGTCGGCGGGCTGGCCGACGTCGAGCGCGGCGCGACCGTCACCCCCGACACCCTGTTCTTCGCCGCGTCGACGGCCAAGGGGATCGCCTCCGCCGTCGCGCACGTGCTGGTCGAGCGCGGCGAGCTGGACCACGACCTGCGGATCGCCGACGTCTGGCCCGAGTTCGCCGCGCACGGCAAGGGCGGCGCGACGCTGCGGCACGTGCTGATGCACTCGGTGGGCGTGCCCGCCCCGCCGTACACGACGACCGTCGGGGACCTGTGCGACTGGGACCGGATGTGCCGGCTGCTCGCCGACGAGGAGCCCTGGTGGGAGCCGGGCACCGGGTTCGGGTACCACGCCCAGACCTTCGGCTTCCTGCTCGGCGAGACGGTGCGCCGGGCCACCGGGCGCACGCTGTCGTGGTGGCTCCACGAGGCCGTCACACGGCCGCTCGGCGTCGAGGACGACGTGCACTTCGGCGTGCCCCCGGCACTGCTGGGGCGGGTCGCGCGGCAGGAGCCGGACCCCGGTCCGCCGTCCTGGCCCGAGCCGGGCTCGCCCGCCGACCGCGCGCTCCCGCCCGGGATCCGGCCCGACGCCGCGTTCGCCAACCGGCGCGACGTGCTCACGGGCGACATCCCCTCCGGGGGCACGATGTCGGCCCGCGGCGCGGCCCGCGTGTTCGCGGGCCTGCTCGGGTACGGCGAAACCGCCCTCGTGTCGCCGGCCCGGCTGGCCGAGCTGGCACGGCCCGCGTTCGAAGGGCGCGACGCCGTGCTGGACGTGCCCTCGACGTGGGCCTTCGGGTTCGCGCCGTCACGCCCGGGCGCGGCCCCCTCCCGCCCGGGGTCGGCCTTCGGTATGTTCGGCGCGAACGGCTCCGGGGCCTGGGCCGACATCGACTCCGGCATCGCGGTCGCCGTGATGCGGAACCGGTTCAGCCCGGGCTGGAGCACCGCCGGCGAGATCGACCGGCTCGTCGCAGAGCACTTTCCGACGTCGTCAGAAGGAGAAGCCTCATGGACAACCCAGTGACCGAGCTCGACGCGCGATTCAGCGACCCCGGCGTGCAGCCGACCGCGTGGGAGGAGACGCAGGGGGTGCTCGAGAACGCCCAGCTCACCTGGCTCACCACCGTGCGCGCCGACGGCCGCCCGCACGTCACGCCGCTCGTCGCCGTCTGGCTGGAGGGGGCGCTGCACTTCTGCACCGGCCCCGAGGAGCAGAAGGCCGTCAACCTGGAGGCCAACCCGAACGTGGTGCTGACCACCGGCGACAGCACCTGGAACAAGGGGCTGGACGTCATGGTCGAGGGCCCGGCCCGGCGCGTCACCGACCAGCGGACGCTGGAGAAGCTCGCCGAGGCCTGGCGCACCAAGTGGACCGGGCAGTGGCAGTACGAGGTGGGCGAGGACGCCTTCACCAACGACATCGGCGGGGCCGCCCTCGTGTTCGCGGTCCAGCCCACCAAGGTGCTGGCCTTCGGCAAGGGCACGTACAGCCACACGCGCTACACGCCGCGCTAGTCGCACCCCACCCGGCCCGCGCTCAGTACAACCACGGCGCCTCCCGCCGCACCGCGTCGCCGAGCGCCGACGTGAGCGTGCCCACGTACGTGGCCGACAGGTGCGAGCCGTCCCGGTACACCAGCACGTTCCCGATCACGGGCGGGCACGACTCGGGCTCGCAGATCAGGTCCGACAGGTCGACGTGCGCGGCGCTCGCGGGCATGCCGGGGTAGGCCGGCACCGGGTTGCGCTGGGCGAACACCTCGGACCGGTCCAGCACGCACCGCGCGGCGTCGCGGCCGTGCGACGACACGCAGTTCGGCGGGCTCCACTCGAACCGCGGGTTGTCGCGGATCGTGACCACGGGGATGCCCGCGGCGTCGAGCTGCTGCCAGGCCGCCACCTCGGCGGGGAGCACCACCTCGGGCGCGTCCTCGTAGGTGTGCGTGCCGGTCACGAACACCGCGTCCGGGTCCAGCTCGACGGCCTCGGCCAGCAGGTTGGCGCTCCAGCGTGCGCAGTCGTCGGTGGGCACCGCGTCCAGCCGCACGCGGCACTGCCCCTTGCCGGCCAGCAGCACGCGCCACCCGTTCTGCTCGCCGAGCTCGGTGAGAGCCGGCGCCCATTGGTACGTGTGCGAGCCGCCCGCCACGAGCACCGTCCGGACGGGGTGGGCCGGGTCGTGGAGGGTGCACACCCGCACCTCGTCGAACCCCGGCCCGTTCCCGTGCTCCTGGATGCAGCGCGGGTCGTGGTCGGTCGGGGGCAGGTCGTGCTTCGCCACCTCGGGGGCTGGCTGCACCGGCGCCTGGTCGGGTGCCTCGGCGGACGTGGTGCCCGACGTCGTCGTGGCGCCCGCCGGCGCCGCGAGCCTGCCCGACGTCCCCTGCGGGCGCAGCGCCCCGGCCCCCGCGTACTCGGAACCGAGGTGTTCGAGCTGCTCCAGCTGGGCCGCCTCCCGCGTCTCGACGCCGATGCTCGCGGCCGCCGTCGGCACGACGACGAGCGCCGTGGCGGCGGCGGCCGCCACCAGGGCGACGGCCGACCGGCGCAGCGTCAGGGCGCGCGGCACCGCGAGGCCCACGGGCCGCGCGACCACCTGCCGCGTGGCCCAGGCCAGCAGCACGGACACGGCCAGCACCAGCGTGGCCCCGCGCCAGCCGACGGCCGGGAAGTTCCGCAGGGCCAGGTAGAAGACGAGCACCGGCCAGTGCCACAGGTACAGCTCGTACGAGATCCCCGCCAGGAACCGCAGCGGCGCCAGGTCGAGCACCCGCCGGGGACCCCACGAGACCGGCGTGCCGGCGCCCGCGAGCACCAGCAGCGCCCCCGTCACCGGCCAGAGCGTCCAGATGCCGGGGAAGAGCGCACCGCCGTCGAGCAGGAAGCCGGACGAGACGACGAGGCCGAGCCCGACCCACGCGCCCGCGGTGCGCAGCTGCGCGGCACCGTGCAGCGGGACGAGCGCGAGCAGCGCGCCCAGGCCGAGCTCCCAGAACCGGGTGGCGGTGTGGAAGTAGGCCACCGGCTGGAGCACCCCGGTGAGGTAGAGGGCACCCGCGAACGAGGCGGCCGACCCGATCCCGACGGCCAGTGCGAGCCGCCGTCGGACCAGGACGCCCGCGCGCCGGCACAGCCAGGCCGCGGCGAGCACGACCACGGGCCAGGCCAGCAGGAACTGACCCTGCACGGAGAGCGACCAGAAGTGCTGGAGCGGGCTCGCCGCAGGCCCCGCGGCCCCGTAGGCCAGCTCGTTCGAGATCAGGTCCCAGTTCTCCACGTACAGGGCCGACGCGACCACCTGCCGCCACACGTCGAGCCAGCGCGCGGCGGGCAGCAGCGCCCACGCGGCGAGCGCGACGGCCCCAAGCACCACGAGGGCCGACGGCGCCAGGCGGGCCGCGTTCCGCGCGTACACCGCCCCGAGGCGGAGGGTGCGCGACTCGGCGCGCCGCACGAGCGACCCGGTCACCAGGAACCCGGAGATCACCAGGAAGACGTCCACGCCTCCGGACACCCGGCCGGCGCCGAAGAGGTGGAACAGCACCACGAGCAGCAGCGCGAGCCCGCGCAGGCCGTGGACCTCGGCGAGGTGCTGTCGGGCCGTCGGGGCGACGGGCAGGGCGGACGGGGCCGTTGGGACGGCGTCGGGCATGGGGGACCACCAGGTGTGAAGGGGCGCGATCTACACACCTGGGGACGAAGCCCCCGCTCCTACCGTTGTGGTTGTTACCGAAGCGCGACCGGAGATCACCCGCTCAGTAGATGATCCGGCCCTTTTCGTCTGGAATGCCGGACTTCCGGAGGAAGTAGGTGTTCACCTGGTCCCGCCACTCGGTGGCGCTGCGGAGCTGCTCGGCGAGCCGCTCGGAGACCCGCTCCGCGACGCGGGGCTCCACGTGCTCCGACACCTGCGACCACGCCTCGATCATCGCCTCCACCCGGGCCACGCCCTCGAAGTGCGTGTCGTAGATGTGCTGCACCACGGTCTTGCCGCTGTGCAGCACGTGCGTGTACGGCACGTGGTGGAAGAACAGCAGCAGCTCGTCGGGGCAGGTCGACGGCGACTCGAAGGCCGCCGACCACGGCCCCGGGTACTGGCCCGCGTAGCCCGTGCCGGTCCGGACCGTGCGGTCCACGCCGATGCCGTCCCGGTCCGCGAAGTGGTACGTGCCCCACGGGGTGTACTCGTAGCCGTCGACGTCGGGCCCGTAGTGGTGGCCGGGGCGCACCATGAAGCCCACCCCGAGCGGCGCGGTGTACTGCTCGTACGTCTCCCACGACCGGTCCAGCACCGCGTGCAGGGCCTGCCGGACGACGTCCGGCGCGCCCGGGAACGTGAGCCCCGCCCACTCGTCGAGCACGGCGGCCGGGTCGAGCGTGGGGTCCCAGCACAGCCGCCCGTACGCGTAGAGGTTGGCCTGGGCGAACGGGTGGCCCGTCCAGAACTCGTCGTCGCCCACGTTGGAGACGGCGGCGAACCCGCCCGCCGGCTTGCGCCAGGTGCCCGTGCCCGGGTCCTCGACGGCCTTGGCCCGGCCCGTTGCGAGGTCCGCGACGGTGGGCGAGCCGCCCTCGCGGCCGGCCGGGTCCCAGAAGCGGAACCCGAGGATCTGGCTCCACTGCGGGCCCAGGTACACGGCGTGCTGCTGCTGCCCGGTGTACTCCTGGGTGATCTGCAGCTCCAGCGCCACCCGCGTGTGCGGCATCGCGGCCAGCACGGGGGAGACGGGCTCGCGCACCTGGAAGTCCAGCGGCCCGTACTTGACCTGCAGCACCACGTTGTCCGAGAACGCCCCGTCGAGCGGGTGGAAGTGGTCGTACGCGGCGCGGGCGCGGTCGGTCGACCGGTCGCGCCAGTCCTGCCGGTGGTCGTAGACGAACGCGCGCCAGTGGATCAGGCCGTCGTACGGCTCGACCGCCGCGGCCAGCATGTTCGCGCCGTCGGCGTGCGTGCGCCCGTAGGCGAACGGCCCGGGCTGGCCCTCGGAGTCCGCCTTGACCACGAAGCCGCCGAAGTCCGGGATCGCGTCCCAGACCCGCGCCGCCGCGCGCACCCACCAGTGGGCGACGCCCTGGTCGAGCGGGTCCGAGGTGGGCAGGCCGCCGAGCGTGATGGGTGAGGCGAACGACACCGACAGGTGCACCCGGATGCCCCACCGCCGGAAGACGGCGGCAACCCGGACGACGTCGCCCAGGTCCTCCGTGAGCAGGCGCGCCTCGCGCGCGTGCACGTTGACGTTGTTGATCGCCACGCGGTTGATCCCGACGGCGGCCAGCAGCCGCGCGTACCGCTCGACCCGGGACAGGTCGGCGTGGACAAAACCGTTGTCGAAGAAGATGGAGCCGCCCGAGTAGCCCCGCTCGACCTGGCCCATCACGGGGTGCACGTCCACGTTGTCCCAGTGGTCGAGCATCCGGAGGTCCGTGGCGGGGGCGTGGGTCTCGTCGACGTCCGGGCCGTCGAACGCGGCCTCGCCCAGGCGCACCACGTGGAACAGCCCGTGCAGCAGCCCGGCGTCGCACGCGGCCTGCACGACGACGGCGCCCGCCTCGCGGGTGAGCCGGAAGCTCTCGTCGGTGCCCGGGGCGTCGTCGGTGACCGCGCTCGCGCCGTCGCCCGCGTCCGGGGGTGTCAGCGTGAGCACCAGCTCGGCGTCGGCCACGCCGTCACCCACCTCGAGGCGGGAGAACGCGCCGCCGAACCGGGAGGTCGCCGCGGCGACCTCCTCGGCGACGGTGCCGGCGAGCGCGCCGTCGCCGGCCACCACCACCCGGCGGCTGCCGATCGCGGCGAACGCGTCGTCGGGCAGCCAGGCCGCGTGCGAGGTGTGGTCGGTGATGGGGCGCGGGGAGTCAGCGGTCACGGGGTGTCCCATCCGTCTTAGAGGTCGATGTGCGGATATATGGGGGTGTACTGGAACTGTGCCTCAGTGACGGCGCCCGGGTCCACCCGGGGCGGTCGTTCTGTCCGGTCCGTGAAAACGCCGCGACCGGACCTCCTCCTCGAAGCCTAGGTTTCTCCGCTTTGAGGCGCCTCAAAGCGGAGGAACCCGGGCCTCGAAGGGGATCGGCGGCGCGCGTCCGGAGCGAGGCGCGTCCGGGTCGGCCGTGCGCCCGGCTCAGCGGGTCGCGTACGCCGCCTTCGGCAGGTGGTAGGCCAGGTCGGCGGCGGTGTCCACGGCCTCGTCCAGGTCGAGACGGTGCTCCGCGACCAGCCGGGCGAGGTATCCGGCGTCGACCCGGCGGGCCAGGTCGTGCCGTGCCGGGATCGAGCAGAACGCGCGGGTGTCGTCCACGAAGCCCGACATGTTCGAGAACCCGGCCGTCTCCGTCGCGGCCTCGCGGAACCGGCGCATGGCGTCGGGCGCGTCGAGGAACCACCAGGGCGCGCCCAGCCGCAGGGCCGGGTACACGCCCGCCAGCGGCGCGAGCTCGCGCGAGTACACGTCCTCGTCGATGGTGAACGCGATCATCCGGAAGCTCTGCGAGTTGCCGAACGCCTCCAGCACCGGGCGCAGACCCTGCGCGAACTCGACGGCCACGGGGATGTCGTACCCCTTGTCGGGCCCGAACGCCGCGGCGACGGCGGGGTCGTGGTCGCGCAGCACGCCCGGGTGGAACTGCATGACCAGCCCGTCCTCGGCCGACATCGCGGCCATCTGGAACAGCATGTGCGCCGAGAACGCCGCCTCCTCGGCGGCGGAGAGCACCGCGCCCTCCGCTGCCGGCTCGGCGGCGAAGGCCTTCTCGAAGAGGGCGCGCGCCACGTCGTCGGGCAGCGGGGTGGTGTCCGCGCTGAAGTGGCCGTGGTCCGTGGCAAGGCCGCCCGCCGCGACGAACGCGGCGCGGCGCTCGCGGAGCGCCGCCAGGTACCCGGCGTACGTGTCGGTGGCGATGCCGGACGCCGTCGCCAGCCGCTCCAGGTCGCCCCGCCACGTCGCGCGCGCGGGGTGCAGCAGCGGGTCGGGCCGGAAGGTCGGCAGCACCCGGCCGGGCAGCTCGGCGGCCAGCCTGGCGTGCTCGTCGAGCGTGCTCCAGGCCGGGTCCGTGGTGGCGATGACCTCGATGCCGAACCGGTCCAGGAGCGCGCGGGGGCGGAAGTCCGGTTCGGCGAGCCGCTCGGCGATCTGGTCGTAGACCTGGTCCGCCGTCTCCGCCGAGGGCCGCACGGTGACGCCGAAGATCTCGACGAGCTCGTGCTCGGTCCAGTACCGCGTGGGCGTGCCGCGGAAGTGCTTCCAGCCCGCGCAGAACCGGCGGAAGATCTCGCGCGGGTCGGCCTCGAACCCGGGCGCACCGGCGGGGCCGACGCCCAGCTCGGGGAGCGTGGCGCCCTGCGACACGAGCATGCGCGTCAGGTAGTGGTCGGGCACCACGAGGAGCTGGGCGGGGTCGGGGAACGGCTCGTCGTCCGCGAACGCGGTGACGTCGACGTGGCCGTGCATCGACACGATCGGGAGGTCCCGGACCGCCGCGTAGATCTCGCGGGCGATGGGCCGCGTCACGGGGTCGGCGGGCAGGGCCCGATCGGGGTGCAGCGTCCAGGTGTCGGTCACAGTGTCCTCCTGCGGGCATCGTTGCCGGTTCGGGTAAGCGCTTCCACATCGTAGGCACTCGCCCCGCTCGATACGAACGTGGGGCACGAACGTAAAAAACGGGGCGTTGCGAACGTTTGCAGTCAAACCCTACGATAGGTGCAAACGTTCGCAGTGTCGCGAATCACCCAGGAGGTGGCATGGTCACGGTGCACGACGTCGCGCGCGCCGCCGGGGTCTCGATCTCCACGGTGTCGCGTGCCCTGACCGCCCCCGAGCGGGTGGCCGCCGCGACCCGCGACCGCGTCACGAGGGCCGCCGCCGAGCTCGGCTACCGGCCCAACGTCGCGGCGAGCGGACTACGGATGGGCCGCACGCACGCCGTCGGCCTGCTGGTCCCCGACCTGGAGAACCCGTACTTCGCGTCCGTGACCAAGAGCGTGCAGGCGCGGGCCCGCGCGGAGGGCTACGAGGTGTTCGTCGCCGACTCGGACGAGGACCCCGACGTCGAGCCCGAGCTGATCGGGGCGCTCGCCGCCCGGACCGACGGCCTGATCGTGGCGTCGCCGCGGTCGGGCGAGGCGGAGCTGAGCGCTGCGCTCGTGGGCCTGACGGCGGTGCTGGCCAGCCGGGAGCTGCCCGAGATCGCTGCTTTCGCGGGCGCGGCCGAGGGTGACGGCGCGGCCGAGAGCGGCGGCTCGGCCGAGGGAGCGGCCGGGGCGCGCGGGATCCCGTCCGTGGCGGTGGACGACGCCGACGGCGCGGCCCAGGTCCTCGGGCACCTGCACGCGCTCGGGCACCGGTCGGTGGGCGTGGCCGCGGGCCCGCCGTCGTCCTGGTCCGGGAGGCGCCGCCTCGCCGGGCTGGTCGACGCCGCCGCCCGCTGGGACCTCGACCTGGTGCGGCTGGGCACCTTCCAGCCGTACTTCGCGGGCGGCACCCGGGCGGCCGACCATGCGGTCGCGAGCGGCGTCACCGCCGTCGTCGCGTTCAACGACCTCATGGCGCTCGGCATCCTGAGCCGCCTGCGCGAGCGCGGCGTCGACGTGCCGGGCCGGATGTCCGTGGTGGGGTTCGACGACGTCCAGCTCGCCACGCTGGTCTCGCCGGCGCTGACCACCGTGCGCGCCCCGCTGGCCCGCCTGGGCCGGCGCGCCGTCGACCTGCTGCTCGCGCGCCTGCGCGGCGGCGACCCGCCGGCCGGCGTCCAGCTCCCCGTGGAGCTCATGATCCGCGGGTCCTCCGGACCCGCTCCCGCCGGGCCGGTCAGCTGACGCCCGTCCCGGCAGACCCTGGGCGAAGGAGCCCGAGAGAGAGGAAGCACCATGCGCACCTCGAAGAAGGCGGCGGCGCTCGTCGGCGTCGCCGCACTGACCCTGCTCACCGCCTGCGCCCCGCCGTCGGCCCCCGGAGGCGAGAGCGGCGGCGCCGTCACCGACGCGGCCGACGTCCCCGAGACGCCGTCGGAGCCGGTCACCCTGAACATCCTCGACGTCGCGGGCAACCAACGGCTGACCGAGGGCATGGTCGACGAGTTCGTCGAGAACAACCCGGACGTCATCGAGTCGGTGACCTGGGAGACGGGCGGCGCGCCGGACGTCACGGGCATCGTCAAGCCGCAGGTGGACAGCGGCAACCTGTCCATCGACGTCGTGTTCACCGGCAACGACGGGCTCGCGGCCGGCATCAGCCAGGACCTGTGGATCCCGGTCGTGGACGACTACGGCGACCGGCTGACCAACCAGGAGAACTACCTGGAGCCCGCCGCGAACATGCAGGAGCTCGCCGAGGGCTACGGCGTGGTGACGACGTACTACCCGTCCGGCCCGCTGCTCCAGTACGACCCCGACGTGGTCGGCACCCCGCCCGCCACGCCCGACGAGCTGCTGGAGTGGGCGAAGGCCAACCCCGGCAAGTTCGGCTACGCGCGCCCGGCGAACTCCGGCCCGGGCCGCACGTTCCTCATGGGCCTGCCGTACATCCTGGGCGACAAGGACCCGAAGGACCCCGAGAACGGCTGGGACAAGACCTGGGCGTACCTCAAGGAGCTCGGCGAGTACGTCGACACCTACCCCACGGGTACCGGCCAGGTCGTGACCAACATGGCCGACGGCACCTGGTCGATGATCCCGACCACGACCGGCTGGGACATCGCGCCGCGCGCCGAGGGGCAGCTCCCGAACACGCTGGAGGCCGCCGCGTTCGACGACTTCACGTGGGTCACCGACGCGCACTACGCCGCGATCCCGAAGGGGCAGAGCGCCGACAAGATCAGCGCGATCCTGCTCCTGCTGCAGGACATGCTCACCCCCGAGCAGAACGCCAAGGCGTACGACGCCGGCTACTTCTACCCGGGCCCGGCGGTCGAGGGCGCGACGCTCGACCTCGCGCCGCAGGAGTCGCAGGACGTGATCGAGGAGTTCGGCCGGCCCCTGTTCGACGAGCTCATCGAGTCGCAGGACGCCGTGACGCCGCTCGACGCCGACTCCATGGTGACGGCGTTCGACATCTGGGACCGCGAGGTCGGCGGCGGCAAGGTGGAGGAAGAGGAAGGGTGAGCGACTTCGAGTCCCTGGAGCTGCGGGGCGTCGGCCGCCGCTTCGGCGGGGTGGACGCGCTCGCCGGGCTGGACCTGACGATCCGGGCGGGCGAGTTCGTCGCCCTGCTCGGGCCGTCGGGCTGCGGCAAGTCGACGGCGCTGAACTGCCTGGCCGGCCTGCTGCCGCTGACGCACGGCGAGATCCGGCTGGACGGCAGGCGCATCGACACCCTGCCGCCGGAACGGCGCGGGTTCGGCATGGTCTTCCAGTCGTACGCGCTGTTCCCGCACCTCAGCGTGGAGAAGAACGTCGCGTTCGGGCTGCAGATGCAGGGCGTGCCGCGGGCCGAGATCAGCTCGCGGGTGCGCGCGGCGATCGACCTGGTCAAGCTCGGCGAGCACGCCAGGAAGCTGCCCGGCCAGCTCTCGGGCGGGCAGCAGCAGCGGGTCGCCATAGCGCGCGCCGTGGTGCTCGAACCATCGCTCGTGCTCATGGACGAGCCGCTGTCGAACCTCGACGCCAAGCTGCGGCTCGACATGCGCACCGAGATCCGGCGCCTGCACCAGTCCCTCGGGCTCACGACGATCTACGTGACGCACGACCAGGAGGAGGCGCTGTCCCTGGCCGACCGCCTGGTCGTCATGCGCGAGGGCCGCGTGCAGCAGGTCGGCACGCCCGACGAGCTCTACGAGAGCCCGACGAGCTGGTACGTCGCCGACTTCATGGGGTACCGGAACATCCTGCCCGCGACCGTCGTCTCGGCGTCCGGGGGCGAGGTGGTGGTGGAGCTGCCGGGCACGGGCGGCCCGGCGGGTTCGGCCGGCCCGGCCGGCGGCGTGCGGCTCACGGGCCGCGCGGTCGGCGCCCTGGGCGTAGGGGACCGCGTGCGGGTGGCGGTGCGCCCGGAGGACTTCTCCGTGGCGGGCTCGGGCGCGGGCCCGGCGGGCACCGGCGGGTCGATCCCCGGGGCCGTCTCGGTGGTCGAGTACCACGGGCGGGAGTTCGCCGTCGGGGTGCAGGCCGGCGAGACGATGCTGCACGCCCGCGCGACGACGGCGCCCGACGTCGGCGGAGCGGTCACGCTGACCGCCCCCGTCGAGCGGGTGCTGGTGTTCCCGGAGGCGCTGGACGCCGCCGTCGTGCCGCAGGAGGTGGCGGCGTGACCGCCGGGCGGAACGGAGGCGCGCCATGAGTAGTCCCACCCGCGCGACCGCGAGCCTGCGGCACCGGCTGGCCGAGCGGGGTGTGGACCCGGCGCTGCTCCTGCTCCTGCCGGGGCTCGTGGTCGCCGTCGCGCTGTTCGTGTACCCGTTCTCGTACGGGATCGGGCTCACGATCCAGCCCACGGCGGCGATGCAGGAGCAGTGGGGCGGCGGGATCCTCGCGAACTACGTCGCCTTCTTCCGCGACCCGTTCGTGTTCGACTCCGTGTGGCTCACGATGCGCCTAGCCCTGCCCGCCGCCCTGTTCAACGTGCTGGCGTCGGTCCCGGTGGCGATGGTGCTGCGGCACCGGTTCCGCGGCAAGCGGCTGCTGACGTCGCTGCTGGTGCTGCCGATCACCCTGGGCACGGTGCTCACCGCGCAGGGGCTGCTGATCTTCGCGGGGCGGCAGGGCTGGATCAACCGGACGCTGCTGGAGATCGGCCTGATCGACGAGCCGCTCAAGCTGGTGAACAACTACCTGGGCGTCATGTTCTCCCTGGTCATCACCGGCTTCCCGTTCGCGTTCCTGCTCATCTCCTCGTACCTGTCGGGCATCGACCCGTCGCTGGAGCAGGCCGCGAAGACCCTCGGCGCCGGCTGGTGGCAGCGGTTCCGGCGGATCGTCCTGCCGCTGCTCGCACCCGGGCTGGCCACGACGTTCATCCTGACGTTCGTGCTCGCGTTCTCGGTGTTCCCGTCGGCCCGGCTGGTCGGTGACGCCATGGGCGAGACCCGGGTCATGTCCCTCATGGCGTTCCGGGCGTTCGGCGAGCAGAACGACTACGCCATGGCGTCCACCATCGCGCTGATGATGGGCGCGGTCGAGCTGCTCGTCGTCGTCGCCGTGCTGGGCCTGCGCTCGCTGCTGTACCGCGGGACCACGGGAGGGAAGGGCTGATGGCCACGTCCACGCTGGAGCGGCCGCTCGCCGCGCGACCGTCCACCTGGTTCGTCTGGGCGGGCATGACAGCGTTCGGGGTGTTCCTGCTCGGGATCCTCGTCGCCGTCGTCGTCGACTCGTTCGGCAAGCAGTGGTTCGACACCTGGCTGCCCGACGGCCTGACCACCGAGCGCTACGTCGAGGCCTGGGACCGGTTCGCGCTGGGCGAGGTGGTCGGCGTGACGGTCGGCGTCGCCGTCCTCGTCGTCGTCATCTCGGTGCTGGTGGGCGTGCCCGCCGCCTACGTGCTGGCGCGCCGCGACTTCCCGGGCAAGCGCGCCGTCATGCTGCTGTTCCTGCTGCCGGTGCTCATGCCGCCCATCACCTACGGCATCCCGCTCGCCACCGTCATGTACTCGTTCGGGCTGGGCCGCACGCTGACCGCCGTCGTGCTGGTCAACCTCGTGCCGTCCGTCCCGTTCGTGATACTGACGATGACGCCGTTCATCGAGCAGATCAACCCCGCCATCGAGTCGGCGGCCCGGATGTGTGGGGCCCGCACCTGGCAGGTGTTCACGCGGATCCTGGCCCCGCTGCTCGTGCCGGGTATCCTCGCGGCGGCCATCCTGGTGCTCGTGCGGACCGTCGGCCTCTTCGAGCTGACCTTCCTCGTGTCGGGCCCTGGTTCGGACACACTCGTCGTCGCCATCTACCGTGGCATGACGGCTGCCGGCGGTGGCGAGGCGAGACAGCTCATCTCGGCCCTGTCGGTGATCTACACCGCGACCATGCTCGTCATGCTCGTGGTGGCGCTGCGGTTCGTGAACCCGACGCAGCTCGTGGCACAAGTCAAGGAGACACGCGATGACTGAGGACCGCCTGCACCGGGACCACCTCCCGGGCGGCATCGACGCACCCGTGATGCCGACGGCGGTGGGGATAGTCCACCTCGGCATCGGCGCGTTCCACCGGGCGCACCAGGCCGTCTACACGGAGCGCGCCGCGATCGCGACGGGCGACACCACCTGGGGCATCCTGGGCGTCACCCAGCGGTCCGCGACCGTGCGCGACCAGCTCCGCCCCCAGGGCGGCGTGTACTCGGTGCTCACCGCGGGGGAGCAGGAGTCCTCGGTCGAGCTCATCGGGTCCGTGGTCGACGTCGCCTACCCCGCCGAGGAGACCGAGCGCGTGCTGGCGGCGCTCGCGGCACCGACCACCCACGTGGTCACGCTGACGATCACGGAGAAGGGCTACGCGCGGCGGCCCGACGGTTCGCTGGACACCGAGGCGGTGGCCGGGGACCTCGCGGCGCTGGCCGCGGTGGTCGCCGCCGGGGGCGCAGCGGCCGGTGGTTCCGAGGGCGCGGTGCGGCCGGCGGCGTCGGCGATCGGGCTGCTGGTGCGCGGGCTCGCGGCGCGGGCCGCGTCCGGGGCGCCCATCACTGTGCTGACCTGCGACAACATGGTCGACAACGGCCGGGTGCTCGAACGCCTGGTGCGGGAGGCCGCGGACGCGGCCCTGCCCGGGCCCGAGGGCGACACCCTGCGCGCGTTCCTCGACGCGAGCGTCACGTTCCCGTGCTCCATGGTCGACCGGATCGTGCCGGCGACCACCCCGGAGCAGCGCGACCAGGTGGAGCGGACGCTCGGCGTGCGGGACGAGGGTCTCGTGGTGGGCGAGCCGTTCGCGCAGTGGGTGATCGAGGACCGGTTCGCCGGACCGCGCCCCGCGTGGGAGGCGGCGGGCGCCACGCTGACCAAGGACGTCGCGCCGTTCGAGCAGGCCAAGCTGCGCCTGCTCAACGGGACGCACTCGCTGGTCGCGTACTCGGGCTGGCTCGCCGGGCACTCGACGATCGCGGGCGGCGTGACCGACCCGGTGATCGCCGAGCGGGCGCGGCAGTACCTCTTCGAGGACGCGCTGCCGACGCTCACCGCGCCCGAGGGCCTGGACCTGCAGCAGTACGGCGAGCAGATCCTGTCCCGGTTCGCCAACCCGCACACCGGGCACACCACGGCCCAGGTGGCGATGGACGGCACCCAGAAGATCCCGTTCCGCTGGGGCGGCGTGCTCGCCGACTCGCTCGCCGCGGGGCGGGAGCCGCACGGGGTGGCGTTCGGCCTGGCCGCGTGGGCCGAGTTCGTCCGACGCCGGACGCACTCCGGCGAGGGCATCGACGACCCGCGGGCCGCGGAGCTGGAGGCGCTGGTCGGCGCCGCCGAGGTGCCGGGCGGATCCGACGGGCTGGGCGACGTCGCGGGGCTGGCCGGGGCCGAGGAGGACCTCCGGGTGCTGCTCGCGCTGCCGGGGCTGCTGCCGCCGGGGACGCCGGAGAGCTACGTCGACACGGTGGCGGCCGAGCTCGAGGCCGTCGTCGGCTGACCTGGCCGTGGTGGAGGCCGTGGTCGGCTGACCTGGCGCCGTGGTGGAGGCCGTGGTCGGCTGACCTGGCGCCGTGGTGGAGGCCGTCGTCGGCTGACCTGGCGCCGAGCCGCGGCGTCGTGCGCCGGCGTCGACCGAGAGTGCGCTTCTACCCAGCGATTGGGCCCGGAACCAGCCTGTTTCGGGGCCTAATCGCTGGGTAGAAGCGCACTTCGCCGGGTCGACCGGGGGCAGTCCTCTTGTCGGCTCTGTCCGGGTCGGGTCCGGCTGGGTCGGCTGATCCGGTCGGTCGGGCTGCCGTGCTCCATCCCCTTTGAGGCCCGGGTTTCTTCGCTTTGGTGCAGTCCAAAGCGAAGAAACCCTGGCCCCAAAGGGGATCGGGGTGGGTCCGTAAGCGCCCCGCCCCCGGCCGGAGTAGCGGGAAAGCCCTTTCCATAGGTCGGTCCCGCGGGTAGGGTTCCTGCGGATCGGCGCGGCGGGGTCGTGTCGACTCGGTAGAGTGATCGATCACACGCGTCGACGAGGACGGAGCACAATGAGAGTCACGATCCTGGGCACAGGTGCCATCGCCGGAGCCCACGCGCGAGCGATCGCGGACCTGCCGGCGCACGGCGTGGACGCGACCCTGGTGCACGCCGTCGACATCGACGCGGCGCGGGCCGAGGAGTTCGCCCGCGAGCACGGCGTCGCCGGGCACGGGGCCTCCCTGGAGGACGTGCTGGGCGAGACGGACGTGCTGCACATCTGCACACCGCCGGGCGTCCACGCGGACGTCGCGGTGGCGGCGCTCGAGGCGGGTGTGCACGTGGTGGTCGAGAAGCCCGCCACGCTGTCCCTCGCGGAGATCGACCGCATCGCGGCTGCCGAGGCCGCCTCCACGGCGTCGTTCACGCAGGTGGTGCAGCACCGGTTCGGGCACGGGGCGCGGCAGCTCCGCCGTCTGCTCGACGACGGCGCGCTGGGTCGCCCGCTCGTCGCGACGTGCGACACGCTCTGGTTCCGCGGGCCGGCGTACTTCGAGGTGCCGTGGCGCGGCCGCTGGGACACCGAGGGCGGCGGGCCGACGATGGGCCACGGCATCCACCAGTTCGACCTGCTGCTGGCGACGCTCGGGCCGTGGTCCGAGGTGACGGCCCTGGCCGGCCGCCTCGCCCGGCACGTCGACACCGAGGACGTCTCGATGGCGATCGTCCGCTTCGCGAGCGGCGCGATGGCGACGATCACCAACTCCCTGCTGTCCCCGCGGGAGACCTCCGACCTGCGGTTCGACACCGAGGCGGCGACGATCGAGCTGTCGCACCTGTACGGGTACACCGACGCGGACTGGACGTTCACGCCCGCCGTGGGCCGTGACGACGTCGCCGAGCTGTGGCAGCCGGACCCCGAGGCGCTGCCGTCGGGACACCTCGCCCAGTTCGTGCCGACGTACCGGGCGTTCGCCGCGGGCGAGGCGCTGCCGGTCACCGCGGCCGACGTGCGCGGCACACTGGAGCTGGTCGCCGCGATCTACCGGTCGGCGTTCACGGGTTCGATCGTGCGTGCCGGCGAGATCGGAACAGGTGATCCGTTCTACGAGTCCATGCGCGGAACGGGCCCGAGCTGGCCCCCGCTGAAGGACACGCCGACCCCGGCCCCGACTGCGAGCTGACGCCGCCACCTGGCGCTGCCCGACGGCGCCGCCGCCGGCCGCCGTCCCGCCGCGCGCCGCCGCCGGCCGCCGTCCGCCGTCGAACGTAGGCCTGGTCGCTCCATGAGTGCTCACACGCCGACGACTCCTACGTTCGACGGCGCGGCACGGCACCGGGCCAGCGCCGACCGCTGATGAGCGCGGGTCTGGTTGCGGAATCCGCGCTCAGAATGCAACTAACTCCGCGCTCAATGAAAGTTGGCGGTTGGTACTGAGCAGTGAGCGCGGCTCCGGGCGGGACCGCTGCCCGACGGCGCCGCCGCGAGTGCGACGTCGAACGTAGGCTCGATCGCTCTCCGAGCCCCCATGCGCCGAAGGTTCCTACGTTCGGCGGCCTGGGTCGAGCCCGGCGGTACTGCCCGGCTGGCGGCCGGACGGCGCCGCGGGGCGGGGCGCGGTCCGCTGGCCGGCCACCGCCGGGCTGCCGCCGGCCGTCGTCGAACGTAGGCGTGGTTGCTCCCTGAGCTCTCATGCACCGACGACTCGTACGTTCGGCGGCGCACCTGGGCTTGGCGGCGGCGTCGGGTCGGCGGTGCCGGGTGCTCGGGTCTTGGCCAGGGCCGTCGGCTGATGAGTGCGGGCTTAGTTGCGGTACGCGCGCTGAGAAAGCCACCAACTCCGCGCTCGACGGGTCAACGCTCGGCGCTGAGCGCCGCACGCGGCCGGCGCCGTGCGGCCCGACAGCAGCGGGGTGCGCGGCGTCGAACGTAGGCCCGGTCGGTCCATGAGCCCTCATGCGCCGACGGCCCCTACGTTCGACGCCCTGCGTTGAGCCCGGCCGCGCCGCCCGGCCGCCCCGCCGCCCGGCGACCCGCCGTCGAACGTAGGCCCGGTCGCGCTATGAGCCCTCATGGGCCGACGACTCCTACGTTCGGCGGCCTAGGGGTGAGCCCGGCCGCGCCGCCCGGTGCCACTGACCCGGCGCTCGTCTGCGTCCACGCCTCCGTGGCGGCCTAAGTTCCAACGATGCAGTTCGTTACGAATTCCTGACCTGGGGCTCTGGACAACGCTTCCCGTAGCGGTATTGTATCGATTCAGTCGGCCGTCGAGGATGCAGCCGGCCACCAGCAGCACACAGAGCAAGGAGGCTCACGTGGTCCGCACACGCACCACCACAAGGACGGCGGCCGTCCAGGTCACGGCCCTCGCAGCGGCATCGGCCCTGGCCCTCTCGGCCTGCGGCGGCGGTACGACGCCCTCGGCCGAGGCAGCGCCGGTAGCCACCGACCGGGATATCGAGCTGTCCCTCGTCTGGTGGGGGGACGACGACCGCGCGGCCCGGTACGAGGAGGCGGTGGCGCTCTTCGAGGAGCAGCACCCCAACATCGACGTCCAGACGCAGTTCCAGGCCTGGGACGACTACTGGACCGCCCGCAGCACCGAGGCCGCCGGCCAGACCCTGCCCGACGTCTTCCAGATGGACCTCGCCTACATCCACCAGTACGCGTCGAACAACCAGCTCCTGGACCTGTCGAACCAGCTCGGCGTGAACCTGAACACCGACGACTTCGACCAGACGGTGCTCGCCTCCGGCTCGGTCAACGACGGCCAGTACGGCATCCCGACCAGCACGAACACCCTCGGCATGATTCACCACGACGACCTCCTGGACGAGCTCGGCATCGAGCCGCCGAAGGAGGGCCTGACCTGGGACGAGTACGACGCCTGGATCCGTGAGGTCAGCGCGGCGGGCGCCGACCACGACCCGCAGATCTACGGCGGCACCGACTACACCGGCACGCTGTGGCTGTTCATCCAGTGGCTGGTGCAGCAGGGCAAGACGGCGTTCGCGGACGACGGCTCGCCGGCCTTCGAGAAGGCCGACCTCGTGGCCTGGGCCGAGCGCACCCAGCCGCTGCGCGACGACGGCGTCTTCTTCCCCGTCGAGCGCGCCAAGCAGGTCGAGCCCCTCACCGGCATGCAGGTGGGCCAGGCGGCGACCGAGATGACCTGGGACAACATGATGGCCGGCTACTCGGCCGGCGCGGGCAGCGAGAACCTCGACCTGCTCCCGGTGCCGACCGGTGCCGACGGCTCGGCGCAGTTCTGGAAGCCGTCGATGCTGCTCTCGTCGTCGGCGTCGACGCAGGAGCCGGACGCCGCCGCGGCGCTCATCGACTTCCTCGTGAACGACCCCGAGGTGGGCAAGATCTTCGGCACCTCGAAGGGCGTGCCCGCCGTGGCGGCCCAGCGCGACGCCATGGAGGTCGACGCGGGCTCGATCGACGACAAGATCGTCGGCTACGAGGAGCACGTCGCCGAGCGCGTCACCGAGGACACCCCGCTGCCCGTCGAGGGCTACGGCGTGGTCGAGGCCGAGTTCAAGCGGCTGGGCGAGGAGCTGTCCTACGGCAACATCACGCCGGAGGAGTTCGCCGACCAGTGGTTCCAGAGCGCCGAATCGAACCTCGGCGGGTCCTGACCATGTCCGCGACCACCACCGAGCGCGGCCGCTCGGCCGGGCGCGGGAACGTGCGGGGGACGGCGACGTCGTCGTCCCCCGCACGGGGCGGCGGCAAGCCGCAGCGCGACCGGTCCGATGTGAAGGCCGGGTACGCGTTCCTGTCCCCGTGGCTCCTCGGGTTCGTGCTGCTGACGGCCGGCCCCATGCTGATGTCGCTGTACCTCGCGTTCACCGACTACAACCTCTTCCGGGCCCCGACGTTCGTCGGCATCGACAACTTCACCGCCCTGTTCGCCGACCCGCGGTTCCTCAAGTCCGCCCAGGTGACGGCGGTCTACGTGCTGGTGGGCGTGCCGGTCAAGCTCGCGGCGGCGCTCGCCGTCGCCCTGCTGCTCAACGCGAAGCACCGCGGCCAGGGCGCCTACCGCTCGATGTTCTACGCGCCGTCGCTCATCGGGGCCAGCGTGTCCGTGGCGATCGTGTGGCGCGCCATGTTCATCGACGACGGCATCGCCGACCAGGTCCAGCAGTTCTTCGGCCTGCCGGCCGGCGGCTGGGTGGGCGACCCGAGCATGACCATGCCGATGATGATCCTGCTCGCGGTGTGGCAGTTCGGCGCCCCGATGGTGATCTTCCTGGCAGGGCTCAAGCAGATCCCGCAGGAGCTGCACGAGGCCGCCGCCGTCGACGGCGCCGGGCCGATCCGCCGGTTCGTCTCCGTGACGCTGCCGATGCTCTCGCCCGTGCTGTTCTTCAACCTGCTGCTCGAGACGATCGGCGCGTTCCAGGTGTTCAGCTCCGCCTTCATCATCTCGGGCGGCACCGGCGGACCCGCGGACTCGACGCTCTTCTACACGTTCTACCTCTACCTCAAGGGCTTCACGGAGTTCCGGATGGGGTACGCCTCGGCCATGGCCTGGGTGCTCGTGCTCGTGGTCGGCATCATCACCGCCGTCCTGTTCCGCACCTCGCGTGCCTGGGTCCACTACACGGGAGACGTGCGATGACGACAGCGACCACAACTGCCCCGCGTACCGACGTGAGCCGCTCCGCCAGCGCGACGGCGACACGGCGCAAGCGCCTGCGGTCCGTCGTGTTCCACGTGCTCGTGATCGCCGTCGCCGTGGTGATCCTGTACCCCGGCGTGTGGATGGTCATGAGCTCGTTCAAGCCGAGCGGCGACATCGTCGGCAACGTGAACCTGTGGCCCGAGACGTGGACGCTGGAGAACTACACGTCGGCGCTGAGCGGCATCGGCGGCGTCTCGTTCTGGACGTTCGTGCTCAACTCGCTGATCCTCGCGGTCGGGTCGGTCGTGGGCATCGTCCTGTCGGCCACCGTGTCCGCCTACGCGTTCGCGCGGATCAGCTTTCCCGGGCGCGGGGTGTACTTCGCGGTGATGATCGGCACGATGCTCCTGCCGTTCCACGTGGTGATCATCCCGCAGTACATCCTGTTCAACTCCATGGGCCTGGTGAACACGTTCGTTCCGCTGCTGGCGCCCAAGTTCCTCGCCACGGAGGCGTTCTTCGTCTTCCTCATGGTGCAGTTCCTGCGAGGGCTGCCACGTGAGCTCGACGAGGCCGCGCGGATCGACGGCTGCGGGCACTGGGGGATCTTCCGACTCGTGCTGCTGCCGCTGATGCGGCCGGCGGTGATCACCAGCTCGATCTTCGCCTTCATCTGGTCGTGGAACGACTTCCTCGGCCCGCTGCTCTACCTCAAGCGGCCCGACACGTACCCGCTGCCCATCGCGCTGCGGCTCTACGTGGACCAGACGTCGGTCTCCGACTACGGCGCACAGATGGCCATGGCCGTGCTCGCGCTCGTGCCGGTGCTGCTGTTCTTCGTGGTCTTCCAGCGGTACCTGGTCGACGGCGTCGCGACGCAGGGCCTCAAGGGCTGACCGCCGTGAGCGCACAGGAGGAGGCCGACGGGTCCGCCGCGCCGCCGGCCCGCGGACGCCGCCAGGCCGGCGAGGGCTGGTTCCCCCTGCTGGGGGAGACGCTGCTGACCGGGCTGCTCGTGCTCGCCGGCAGCCTGGCCGTGGTGACCGCCCCGGCGGCGCTCGCCGCGGGGGCCGCGCACCTGCGGCGGCACCTCGGCGGGTACGACACCTCGGTCCGCTCGTTCTGGCGGGACTGGGTCGCGGCCGTGCGCGGGCTGTGGGTGCTGGGCGTGCTGGTCCTGGGGGTGGCGGTCGTGGTGGTCGTCAACTCCGGGCTGACGGCGTCCGGCGCGCTGCCGGGCGCGTCCGCCGTGCGCTGGGTGACGTGGGCGGCCGCGGCCTGCGCCGCGGTGGTCCTGGTCCGCACGACGGCGGCGTGGTCGGACGGCGGCGCGGGGGCGGACAGCAGTGCCGGGAGTACGGCTGGGGCGGGCGCCGGGTCCGGCCCCGGGGCGGACGGCGGCGCCGCACTGGGTGCTGGCGCCGGGAGCACGGCCAGGGCCGGGAACGGCGCGGACGACGGGAGTGCTGCCGGCGCCGGTGCCGTCTGGCGGCTGCTGGCCCGCGGCGCGGCGCGCTCTCGTGACGACCTGGTGGGTTCGGCGCTGCTGCTGGCGGCGCTCGTGATGTGCGTGGTGCTCGTGTGGATGTTGACGCCGCTCGTCGTCGTGACGGGTGGCCTGCTCAGCCTGGCGGCGGTCGCCGTCGAGACCCGGCGCGCGCTGCCGCGCCAGGTCGACTGAAAGTGCGCCTCTACCCCGCCATTGGGCCCGAAACCGAGCTGTTTTCGGGCCCAATGGCGGGGTAGAAGCGCACGTCTTCGTGAGATCGAGAATTCAGAGAGGAATTCGACAATGATCCCGAGAACCATCCGGACCGGAGCCGTGCTGGCGACGGCACTCAGCCTCGGTTTGAGCGGGGTCGGGGCCGTGGCGTTCGCGGCCACCGCCTCGACCGCCGTCCCGGCCAGCACCCTGACGACGGTCCCGGCCGCACGACCGGCCACTACCGACGCGGCCACCACTGACGCGACCGCCACTGACGCGACTACCACCGACTCGGCCGCCACCGACTCGACCACCGCCCAGGGCGACCCCACCGCCCAGGGCGGGCGGCCGCCGTCGGGCACCGGAAAGCCGGGCATCAAGATCACCGAGAAGCTCGGCCGCGGCCTCGTGGCCGCCTCGACCAGCGAGGGCGTGTTCCTGAGCTGGCGGCTGCTCGCGCCCGAGGTCACCGGCCACACCGACGCCGGGCTGAAGGGCCCGGGCTTCGCGGTGTACCGCGACGGGCGGCGGATCGCGACGGTCACGGGCGCGACCAACTACCTCGACGCCGCGGGCACGGCGGACGCCCGGTACCGCGTCGTGCCGCTGAGCGGCCCGAACAAGGGCCGGGCGGCCCAGGCCGACGTGTGGGGCGACGGACATCTGGACATTCCCCTGAACAAGCCGGCCGACGGCGTCACGCCCGCCGGCGAGGCGTACACGTACCGGGCCAACGACGCGTCGGTCGCGGACCTCGACGGCGACGGCGACTACGAGGTCGTCGTGAAGTGGGACCCGTCCAACTCCAAGGACGTGTCCCAGGTGGGCTACACGGGCAACGTCTACCTCGACGCCTACGAGCTGGACGGCACGCAGCTCTGGCGCATCGACCTGGGCGTGAACATCCGCGCCGGCGCGCACTACACGCAGTTCCCCGTCTACGACTATGACGGCGACGGCCGCGCCGAGCTCATGGTCAAGACCGCCCCCGGCACGCGGGTGACCACGTACCGGGACGGGAAGCCTGCCGGGCAGCGCTACGTGCCGATCGCGAAGGACGACCGCGCGGCCGGGGTGCGGGACACCGACGACTACCGGATGTCCGCCGGGGACTACTACGAGCACCTCGTGGACACGTTCCGCGGCTGGTCCACGCGCCCGGAGGTCGTCTCCGGGGAGTGGCCCGCCACGCTGGAGGAGGCGTGGGGCATCGACGCGCGGTGGACCTACCCGCTGTCCGACGCCGACGCCCGCGCCGCCGTCGACCACTTCATCGACGTCTACGCGCCGTCCCGCTCGACGCGCAACCAGCTCCGGCTCTTCGAGGGCTTCGTGATCAGCGGCCCGGAGTACCTCACCGTCTTCGACGGGCTCAGCGGGCGGCCCATGGAGACCGTCGACTACGAGCCCGGCCGCACCGACGATGGGCTGCGCTGGGGCGACTACGCGATGGCGCGCATCGAGCCCGGCAACCGGGTGGACCGCTTCCTGTCGGGGGTCGCGTACCTGTCCGAGGGCAGGGCCAGCGCCATCTTCGCGCGTGGCTACTACACCCGCTCGACCGTCGCGGCGTACGACTGGAACGGAAAGCACCTGACCCGGCGCTGGCTCGCGGACTCGGGCTGGACGCCCATGTCCAACCCGTTCAACGACAGCCCGCACGGCGTGCCGGGCACCTCGCCCGAGTGGGGCAGCATGACCACGCAGGGCTTCCACTCGCTGTCGGCGGCCGACGTCGACGGGGACGGCCGGCAGGAGATCGTCTACGGCTCCGCGACGCTCGACGACGACGGCTCGCTCCTGTACTCCTCGTTCGACACCCTGCCGGACGGCTCCGCGAACCCCGGGGCGACCGCGGGTCTCGGGCACGGCGACGCCATGCACGTGACCGACATCGACCCGGACCGGCCGGGGCTGGAGATCTGGACCGCGCACGAGGGCGCCACGTGGGCGCCCTACGGCTCGGCGATGCGCTCGGCCGAGGACGGCGAGGTGCTGTTCGGGCAGTACTCCGGGCGGGACACCGGCCGCTCGATGATCGGCGACGTGCTGCCCGACGTGCCGGGCATCGAGGTGTGGGCGTCCATGCCGGACGGCACCCTCGGGTCTGGCACGCTGAGCGCCACGGGTGAGCAGGTGTCGACGTCGACGATGGGGACCAACCAGTCCGTGCGGTGGGCCGGCGACGGCACCACGCAGATCGTGGACGGCGCAGACCCCGCGGTGCCGACGATCAAGGACTGGTCGCGCGGCGTCGTCGCGACCCTGGACGGGACGCTGACCAACAACGGCACCAAGGGCAACCCGTCGCTCGTGGCCGACGTGCTGGGCGACTGGCGCGAGGAGGTGCTGGTGCGCACCACGGACTCGACCGCGCTGCGGCTGTTCACCACGACCGAGCCGAGCGGCATCGCGCTGTACACGCTCATGCAGGACCCGCAGTACCGCGTCGAGGTGGCGCGGCAGCAGACGACGTACAACCAGCCGTCGTACCCGAGCTTCTACCTGGCCTCGGACACGAACTGGTCAAAGGTGCCGGTCCCGGGCCGCCCCTGAGGGTAGGCGCAGCCTGACTTCGGTCGGTTGCCTTGAGGTCGGTCCGTCGATGGACCGATCTCAAGGCAACCGACCGATCTCGCGTGCCTGCCGGCCCCCACCTCAGGAGGTCCCTCCTGGGGTGGAGGGGATGTCCAGGATGTCCTTCGTGCGGGGGATCCGTCTTTCGCCCGGTCCCAGCAGACTGACGGGGTGCCGAGACGAAGGAGCATCCCCATGAATGCACACCGCCGAGTCAGAGCAGCCCTGGGCGTGGTGGTCGCCGGAGCGCTGCCGCTCACCGGTGCTGGCATTGCGACGACGGCGTCCGCGACCGCGGTGCCCGCGACGCCCGCGGTGACCACGGAGCCCGCCGCACCGGCGCTGGGCGTGGACGCCGCGGCCGCGATCGACGACCCGCTGGCGCTGTCCCGCCAGCTCCAGGACGCGGCCGAGCAGGCCGCCTCCGCGCCGACCGCCCGCGCGCGGACGACCACCGACGCCGGCATCCGCCGTGAGCTCGACCGGGCCGTCGCCGGCCTGGTGGACGACGGCGCCGTCGCCGTCACCGCGCGCGTCGAGACGCCGGACCTGACCTGGGCGGGCGCGGACGGCGTCCGCGAGCTCGGGGGCCACGCGCGCGCCCGGGCCGACGACTCGTTCCGCGTGGCGAGCAACACCAAGCCCATGATCGCGACGCTCGTGATGCAGGAGATTGAGAAGGGCACCTGGACGCTGGACACGAGCGTCGAGGACGTGCTGCCCGGCGCCCTGCCGCGGGACGTGACGATCGAGCAGCTGCTCAGCCACACCTCGGGCGCCCCGACGGCGTCGGAGTACCTGATCCTGGACAAGATGCAGGACCCGGCCGACATCGACGAGTACTTCGAGGTGCTGGGCGAGCACTACTCGGAGGGCGACCACGTCCGGGCCGCGCACACCGCGCCGTGGATGCTGGAGCCGGGTACCGGCTTCTCCTACTCCAACGCCGGCTTCGTGACGCTCGGCATGATGCTGGAGAAGGTGAACCGGACCGACCTCGACGAGCTCCTGGAGGAGCGCGTGTTCGAGCCGGCCGGCATGCGCCGCAGCGACTACCCCGAGACGCCGCAGAAGCGCGGGCCGTTCCTGCACGACGCCGCGTACACCGGCGCCGACGGCGCGGGCTGGTACTCGATCGCGCACTTCGACCCGACGCTGTTCCGGGCGGCAGGGGCCGTGACCAGCACGACGAAGGACCTTGCGGCCTTCAACGAGGCCCTGGTCACCGGTGAGCTCGTCGCGCCGGAGACCGTGACCGACATGCTGACCCCGCGCAGTGCCGAGCTGATCGAGTACGGCCTCGGCACGTACCGCCTGCCCGACCCGTGCGTGCCCGGCGAGTACCTGTACGGGCACGACGGCGCGAGCTTCGGCGCGCTGAGCGTCAACTTCACCTCGCTCGACGCCGAGCGGCAGATCGCCCTGGGCGTGACCGGGCGCAACTTCACGGCGGACCCGGAGGCCCTGTACGACCTCAACGAGCTGCTGGTCCCGATGTTCGAGGCGACCTGCTGACCTGAACCCGACGATGCGTCGGACCCTCAGGTCCCTCGGGGCCTGAGGGTCTGACACGTCGGGGCTGCGCCCGCGTCGTCAGCCCACCGAGGAGCTGGAGCCGCGCACCACCAGCGTGGGCTGGAACATCACGTGCTCGGCCGCGGCGTCGGGACCGTCGAGCAGGAGGTCGGCGGCGCGGACCCCGATCTCGTGGGTCGGCTGGCGCACGGACGTCAGGGGCGTGGACAGCTCGGCGGCGAACGCGACGTCGTCGTACCCCACCACCGCGACGTCAGCGGGGACGGCGATGTTCTCCGTGCGGAGCGTGCGCAGCACGCCCAGCGCGACCAGGTCGTTGACGCAGAAGACGGCGGTGGGCCGGTCGCCCGACGCCAGCAGGCCGCGGATCGCGGCCTCGCCGCCCTCGGCGTTGAGGCTGGACACCGTGACCTCCACGAGCGCGGTCGCCGGGTCCAGCCCGGCCGCGACCAGCTCCTTGACCACGCCCTCGTACCGGTCGGCGCACTGCCGGATCGTGTGCGGGCCGTTGAGGAACGCGATGCGCGTGTGCCCCTCGTCGAGCAGGTGCCGGGCGGCGAGCTCGCCGCCGCGCACGTCGTCGACGGCCACGGACGAGATGCTCGGGTCGGACGACGGGCGGTCCAGCAGCACCACCCCGGTGCCGCGGCGGCGCACCGCCAGGAGGTGCTCGATGTCGTCGGTGGCCGGCACCACCATGACGCCCTGCACGCCGTGCTCCTCGAACAGGCGCAGGTAGCGCTGCTCGCGGTCGGGCTTGTCGTCCGACGACGCGACCATCAGCGTGAAGTCGTCCTGGTCCAGGCGCTGCTCGATACCCCGCGCGACGTCGGTGAAGAACGGGTTGGCGATGTCCAGCACGATGGCGCCGACGGTGGTGATGGTGCCCGCGCGCAGCTGCCGGGCGGAGCCGTTGCGCACGAAGCTCAGCTCGTCGATCGCGGCCTCGACCCGTTCGCGCGTGCCCGGCAGCACCCGCTCGGGGCGGTTGAGCACGTTGGACACCGTGCCGACGGAGACGCCGGCGGCGCGGGCGACGTCGGCGATGGATGCTCGGCGGTGAGCGGCCGGCTGGGTCATGGAGCGCCTCCTTGCTTCGGGCTACATTATGAACCGATTCATGGCGCTGGTGGTCGAGGAGGACCGGACATGTCGAGCAACACGGCGGGCGCACGCGTCTGCTTCACGTCGCGGGTGCGCGCGGACCGGCTGGACGAGTACCGGGTGGCCCACGCCGCCGTCTGGCCGGAGATGCTCCGCGCCCTGCGCGACACGGGCTGGCGGGACTACCACCTGTTCCTGCGCGACGACGGCCTGCTGGTCGGGATCCTCGTGACCGACGACTACGAGGCGGCGCAGCGCGGGATGGCCGCGACCGAGGTCAACGCGCGCTGGCAGGCGGCGATGTCGGGCTTCTTCGTCGACGAGGGCAACCCGGACGACGGCTTCGTGCTGCTCGACGAGGTGTTCCACCTGGAGGCCCAGCTCGCGGCCCTCCCGGACGACGCCGAGTCCGGCGACCTCTGACCCGTCGGACGGCCCCGCCGTCACTCCCCTTTGAGGCCCGGGTTTCTTCGCTCTGGACGGCTCCAGAGCGAAAAAACCCGGGCCCCAAAAGGGAGTCGGTTGGCCCCGCCGCGGTGTCCCCACATTCGCCCGGGTTTTGCTCTTTCCCCCAGGGATGGTTCGAATCCCCCGTTTTCTCCCCCCGGGCCTGCCCCAAGCCAAAGAAACCCGGGCCTCAAAGGGGAGGCGGTGAGTGAGGCCGAGTGACGCCGAGCGGGGCCCAGCCCGCTAGTTGACGCCGCCCTCCCGCTCGTTGAGGGCCTCGATGTCGGCGATCGCGCTGCGTTGCCCGACCAGCCGGTTGGTGATCCACGTCAGGAGCCACAGCACGAGCCCGATGCCGAGCAGCCAGCCGGCGATCGTGTAGGTGAGCGGGTCGCGCCCGGTCCACGGCCCGACGAAGAACGCGCAGGCGAGCGCGCCGACGACCGGCAGGACCGTCGGCGCCACGAAGTGCCTGCGGCCGATCGGGTCGCGCCGCAGCACCAGCACGCAGACGTTGACGATGGCGAACACGCCCAGGAGCAGGAGGGCCGTGGTGTCGCCGAGCGCCGCGACGACGTCGTTGTCCGGGTCCCGGCTGACGAAGTAGATCAGGCCGAAGGAGATCGCCGTGGTGACGAGGATGGCCACCCACGGCGTCTGCCGCCGCACCCCCACCCGCCCCAGCACGCCGGGCAGCACGTTCTGCTTGGCCATGCCGTACAGCAGGCGGCTGGCCATGAGCATGTTGATGAGCGCCGAGTTGGCCACGGCGAACATCGAGATGAACGGGAGGATGTCGCCCGCCGGGATGCCCGGCGCCGCGGTCTCGACCACGGTCACCAGCGGTGTGTCGCTCTCCGCCAGGATGCCGACCGGGACGATCGCGACGGCGAACAGGGAGACGAGCACGTAGATGACGCCGGTGATGCCGATGCCGGTGATCATCATCTTGGGGAAGTTCCGGACCGGGTCGTGCGTCTCCTCGGCCATGTTCACGGAGTCCTCGAAGCCGACCATCGCGAAGAAGGCGAGGGCGGTCGCGGCCGTCACGGCGAAGAAGGCGCCCTTGTCGTTCGGGTCCTCGAACACGATGGTCCGGGAGAAGTCGACCTCGCCGGCGAACGCGGCGTAGAAGCCGATGAGGATCACGAGCAGCAGGCCGGACAGCTCGACGAGGGTCAGGAAGATGTTCGCCTTGACGCTCTCGCCCACGCCGCGCAGGTTCACGGCCGCGACCACGCCCATGAAGACCAGCGCGACGGTGATGACGAGCGTCGCGTTCTCGGCGTCCAGCCCGAAGCCCACCGCGAGGTTCGAGGCGAACGCCCGGGACGCCGTGGACGCGGACGTGATGCCGGAGCACATGACGGTGTAGCAGACCATGAAGGTGAGCAGGTGCACCCCGAACGCCTTGTGCGTGTAGAGCGCCGCGCCGGCCGCCCGGGGGTACTTGGTCACCAGCTCCAGGTACGAGAAGGCGGTGATGAGCGCGATGGCGAAGGCGACGATGAAGGGCGCCCACGCGGCGCCGCCCACCTGCGCGGCCACCTTGCCGGTGAGCGCGTAGATACCGGTGCCGAGGATGTCGCCCACGATGAAGAGCAGGAGGAGCTTGGGCCCCATCACCCGCTTGAGCTCGGTCGGTTCCTCGCCGCGAGCTGCGCGCTCCTCGGCCGTTGGCTGGCTCATGCTGTCGCCTCCGTTCTGAGGCGGCACGTCCTCGGGCCACCTCCGTACGCCGCGGGCAGTGTGCACCCCTGATCGCTAAAGGGTTCCGTAAGGGGCACAACTCGGCAACGGACGCGCCGCAACTTCTTGACGCTCTGACCTGGCAGGTCTATCTTCCGAAGTATCTGTTTGAACGATTCAAACGCCAGATACCGGTCAATGCCGACCGCCCGCACATCTCGACGGAGAGACATGCAGAACGCCGCACCGACGCTGCGCCTGGAGGGGGTCGCCAAGTCCTTCGGGCCGGTGGCCGCGCTCCGATCGGGCACCCTCGTGGTGCAGCCCGGCAGCATCCACGCCCTGGTCGGGGAGAACGGCGCGGGCAAGTCCACGCTGGTCAAGATCGTGGGCGGCGTGCACCGCCGCGACGCGGGCGTGGTCGAGCTCGACGGCGAGCCCGTGGACTTCACCGGTCCCGCCGAGGCCAAGGCGGCCGGCGTCGCCGTCATCCACCAGGAGCCCGCGAGCTTCCCCGACCTGACGGTCACCGAGAACATCTACCTCGGCCGCGAGCCGCTGGGCCGGTTCCGCCGCATCGACCGGCGCGCCATGCGCGCGGGGGCGCGCGAGCTGTTCCGGGACCTCGGCGTGGACCTCGACCCGGACCGTCCCGCGGAGGGCCTGTCCATCGCGGACCAGCAGATCGTCGAGATCGCCAAGGCGATCTCCCTGGACGCCCGGCTCCTGGTCATGGACGAGCCGACGGCGGCGCTCAGCGCCGTCGAGGTGCGCCGCCTGTTCGCCGTCGCCCGCGGGCTGCGCGACGCCGGCCGCGCCGTCGTCTTCATCTCGCACCGCCTCGACGAGGTCGCGGACCTCTGCGACACCGTCACCGTGATGCGCGACGGCGAGCACGTCTCGACCGACCCCGTCGCGGACGTGACGGCCGACGAGCTGGTGCGGCGCATGGTCGGCCGCGCCGTCTCCGACCTGTACCCCAAGGTCCCGAGCACGCCCGGCGACGTGGTGCTCCGCGTCGAGGGGCTGCAGTCCACCGGCACCTTCCACGACGTGTCCTTCGAGGTGCGGGCGGGCGAGATCGTCGGCCTGGCGGGCCTGGTCGGGGCCGGGCGCAGCGAGATCGCCCGCGCCGTGTTCGGCGTCGACCGGTACGACGCCGGCCGCGTCACCGTGGGTGGGCGGGCGCTGCGGCCGGGCGACCCGACCGCGGCCATCGCCGCGGGCCTCGCCCTGGTCCCCGAGGACCGGCGGCTGGAGGGCCTGGTCACCGAGTCCTCCGTGGCGCGCAACGTCTCCGCCGTCTCCCGGCGCCGCCTGGCCCGCCTGGGCATCCTGCTGCCCGACGCCGAGGCGCGCCTCGCGCGCGACTGGTCCGGCCGGCTGGCGGTGAAGGCCGGGGCGCTCGACGCCGTGGCCACCACCATGAGCGGCGGCAACCAGCAGAAGGTCGTGCTCGCGAAGTGGCTGGCCACGGGCCCCAAGGTGCTGATCGTCGACGAGCCCACCCGCGGCATCGACGTGGGCACCAAGGCCGAGGTGCACCGGCTCCTGTCCACCCTGGCCGCCGAGGGGCTGGCGGTCCTGATGATCTCCTCCGAGCTGCCCGAGGTGCTGGGCATGGCCGACCGCGTCCTCGTGGTCCGCGAGGGGCGGATCGTCGCGGCGCTGGACCGGGCGGAGGCCACGCCCGAGACCGTGATGCGCGCCGCGACGCCGGGCGCGTCGTCCGAGCGGGGTGACGCCGCATGAGCGCCCTGCTGCGCCGGCGCGAGGCCGGCATCGCCCTGGCCCTCCTCGTCGTGATCGGCGTGACCACCGCGATCCAGCCCGGCTTCCTGCTCAGCTCGGGCGGCTGGCGGGACCTGCTGCTCACCCCCGCGATCCTCGTGGTGCTCGCCGTGGGCCAGGCGGTGGTGGTCATCACCCGCAACGTCGACCTCTCCGTGGGGTCGATGCTCGGCCTCACCGCCTACCTGGCCGGCCGGCTGTTCATCGACGTGCCGGACCTGCCGATCGTCGTGGTGGCGCTGGTCGCCGTCGCGGCCGGGGCGGCCCTGGGCCTGGTCAACGGCGCGATCGTGGCGTTCGCCCGCGTGCCGGCCCTCGTGATCACGCTCGGCACGCTGTACGTCTACCGCGGCGTGGCCCTGACCTGGGCGGGCAGCGACCGGATCGACGCCGGCGACATGCCGCGCGCGTTCCTCGCCCTGGGCACGCGGCAGGTGCTGGGCATCCCGGTGCTGACCTGGGTCGCCGCCGTCGTGCTGGCCGTCGTCGGCTACTACATGTACACCGCGCGGGGCGGCCGGCAGCTCTACGCGATCGGGTCCGACCCCGACGCCGCCGAGCTGCAGGGCCTGCCCGTCCGGCGGCGGCTGCTCGGGGCGTTCGCCCTGAACGGGGCGCTCGCCGGTCTGGCCGGCGTGATGTTCGCCGCGCGGTACGGCACCGTGTCGTCCGGCGCGGGAGTGGGCCTGGAGCTGCAGGTCGTGGGCGCCGTCGTGGTGGGCGGCGTCGCGATCTTCGGCGGCAGCGGCACCGTCGTCGGGGCGGCCCTCGGCGCGATGCTGCTGCTCACCATCAACCGGGCCCTGCCCGTCGTGGGCATCCCCGACTTCTGGCAGCGCGCCGTGGTGGGCGCGCTCATCATCGGCGCCATCGCGCTGGACCGGGTGCTGGCCCGGCGGCGGTCGCACCGCCTCGCCGCCGAACGAGACACCGGCCAACCCGGCGGAGCCGGCCCGGCCGACCGCGAGGAGGCGACCCCATGAGGACCCACGCCCGCCCGTGGTGGCAGCGCGCGCTGCTCACCCGCGAGATGCTGACGATCCTGATCCTGGTCGCGGCCTGGGTGGTCGCGTCCGCGACCGTCCAGGGCTTCGACGGCCCGCTCACCATCACCTACCTCGTGCTCGACGTCGCCCCCGTGCTGCTCATCGCCCTGCCCATGACGCTGATCATCGGCACGGGCGAGATCGACCTTTCGGTTGCGTCCGTCGTGGGGCTGTCCAGCGTGACCTTCGGGCTGCTGCACCAGGCCGGGTTCGGCCTGTGGGTCGCCCTGCCGGTGTCCGTGCTGCTGGGTGCGGTCTGCGGCGCGATCAACGGGGCGCTCGTCGCGTACGGCGGCCTGCCGTCGCTGGCCGTCACCATCGGCACGCTCGCCCTCTACCGCGGCCTCGCCGTGGGCCTCCTGGGCACCACGGCCGTCACGGACTTCCCCGAGTCCTGGACCGACGGCGCCACCGAGAACCTCGGGGAGTCGCCCTGGCCGGTCATCACCCTCGGCCTGGCCCTGATGATCGGCGTCTTCGCGGTGCTGCTGCACGCGACGCCGTTCGGCCGGAACGTGCTGGACATCGGCCGCAGCAGCGAGGCCGCCCGGTTCTCCGGCGTCGACGTCAAGCGGACCCTCCTGATCCTGTTCGTGCTGTCCGGGGCGGTCTCGGCGCTCGCGGGCGTCTACTACACGCTCCGCTACGGCAGTGCCCGCGGCGACAACGCGACCGGCCTGGAGCTGCAGGTCGTGGCGGCGGTGCTGCTGGGCGGGGTGTCCATCTTCGGCGGACGCGGCGCGATCCACGGCGTGGTCGCGGGCGTGCTGCTCATCGGCGTGCTCAGCAGTGCCCTCCGGCTGGAGGGGGTCACCGTCAACGTCATCAACATCGTGATCGGCACGGCGCTCGTCGTGTCGGTGGTCGCGCCGCGCATCGCGGGCGGCCTCAGGGTCCGACGGCGTCCGGCGGTCGGGCAAGGAAGCTAGGGAGACGAACGATGAGGTTCACATCTGTGCTCGCGGCCGGCACGGCCGCTGTGCTGGCGGTCGGGCTGGCCGCCTGTGGTTCCGGCGGCGACGGCGGGGGCGGTGACGCCAGCGGCGACGGTGGCGGCGGCGACGTCACGATCACCATGCTGCCCAAGAATCTCGGCAACCCGTACTTCGAGGCGTCCACCGCGGGCGCCGAGGAGGCCGCCGGCGAGCTGGGGGCCACCGTCGACGAGGTGGGGCCGGACACGGCGTCGCCCGACTCGCAGGTGCCGTTCATCAACACCGCCGCCCAGCAGGGCGTGAGCGCGCTGGTGATCTCGGCCAACGACCCGACGGCGATCGGCGACGCGCTCGACGAGGCACGGTCGGCGGGCACCAAGGTGGTCACGTTCGACTCCGACACCGAGCCGCAGTACCGCGACCTGTTCGTCAACCAGGCCTCGGCCGAGGGCATCGCGGACAAGCAGCTCGAGCTCATCTCCGACCAGATCGGCGGCAAGGGCGAGATCGCGATCCTCTCGGCGTCGGCCAACGCGACCAACCAGAACGCGTGGATCAAGATCATGGAGGAGAAGCTGGCCTCCGACTACCCGGACATCAAGCTCGTCGAGACCGCCTATGGTGACGACGACGACCAGACGTCGTTCGACAAGACGGCGGCGCTGCTCCAGTCGCACCCGGACCTCAAGGGGATCGTGTCGCCCACCACGGTGGGCATCGCGGCGGCGGCGCGCTACGTGTCGACGTCCGAGTACAAGGGCAAGGTCGCGGTCACCGGTCTCGGCACGCCCAACCAGATGCGCGAGTACGTCGACGACGGCACCGTCGAGGCGTTCGCGCTGTGGAACCCGACCGACCTGGGTTACCTGGCGACGGAGGCCGCCGCGGCCCTGGTGGCGGGCGACATCACGGGCGAGGAGGGCGACACCTTCGAGGCCGGCCGGCTCGGTGAGTACACCGTGGGGGCCGACGGCGAGGTGCTGCTCGGCGAGCCGTTCGTCTTCGACAAGAGCAACATCGACGACTTCGACTTCTGACCCTCGCCCGGGTCCGGCCGGGCTCCCCTTTGAGGCCCGGGTTACTCCTCTTTGCGACTGTTCAAAGCGGAGCAACCCGGGCCTCAAAGGGGAGTTGGGGCTGCCCACTGCGACTACCACGCCCGCTCGTGACCACCGGGTGATCCAGGCGGTGTTCAGGGAAAGATCACCCGCTCCACAGGGGTGAAAAGAGGCGCCGTCCTGCCTGGTCACCACTAACGTCGGCCTGTTCTTCGCGTCAGCTGCGCCCCGCGCGGCCGGCGCGTTTCGATGCGAGGAGGACACAGTGGTTCGGCACGCGGCAGCACCGACATCCCGAACGAAGCAGGGCCCCCGGCACGGCGCCGGCAGGACGACGCTCGCCGGGAGCGTGGTGGGCAGAACGCTCATCCTCGGCGTGGCGCCGGCGATGGTGCTCGGCGGCGCGCTGGCCCCGGCCGCGACGGCGCTGACGACGCAGCCGTCCCTGGAGCCCGAGGGCATCGCCGCCCCCGCGGACTCCGCGCTGCCCGACGCCGGCACCACGGCCGCGCAGGTCGAGAAGGTCGAGGTGGCCGCGACCCCGGTCGAGGAGACCGCCGTCGTCGACGACGTCACGGGTGCGGACCCCGAGCCGGCCGCCGAGGCCGGGACGGCGGCGGACGGCGCCGTGGTGCTGGACACCGCCGACGCCGACGGCCGGATCGCCGGCGCCATCGAGGTGCCCGAGGGGTTCCAGACGGTCGGGCTGTCGTGGCCGGCCGAGATCGACCACGTCGTCCCCGAGATGCAGGTGCGCACCCGGGCCGCCGACGGGACCTGGAGCGACTGGAGCCACCTGGAGAAGTCCACGGACGACGCCGACGGCGGCTCCGCCGTCGTGACGTCCGCGCCGGTGTACGTGGGCGAGGCGGACGCCGTGCAGCTCGCGACGGTGGACGAGGCCGCGCAGTTCCCGGAGGGCGTGGAGCTCAGCCTGGTCTCGTCGGCGCAGGTCACCACGGCCGCGGCGACGACGTCGGGCACGGTCGCGGCGTCGACCGCGACGGCAGGACCCACGATCATCACGCGCGAGGAGTGGGGTGCCGCGCCGCGCTGCCTCGAGCCCGGCACCGGCCCCACCTGGTTCCCCGCCGAGGGCGGCCTCAAGGCCGCCGCCGTGCACCACACGGTGAACCCGAACGACTACGCCACCGTGGCCGAGGCCATGCAGGCGATCCGCAACGACCAGGCGTACCACCAGCAGACGCACGGCTGGTGCGACATCGGCTACAACTTCCTGGTCGACAAGTGGGGCAACATCTACGAGGGCGCCGACGGCAGCATCGAGGAGCCGATCATCGGCGCCCACACCGGCGGCTTCAACACCGGCACGGTCGGCGTCGCGATGATCGGCACCTACACGACGGCGGCGGGCGTGAAGCCGACGACCGCCCAGCGGGACGGCGTGGCCAAGATCATCGGCAGCAGGCTCGCGCAGTACGACGTCAACCCGGACGAGACGACGGTGCTCACCGCGGCCGGCCACACCGACGGCGGCCGCTACGACGCGGGCGACCAGGTGACGCTTCAGCGGGTCTTCGGCCACCGCGACACGCACCAGACCGAGTGCCCGGGCGAGCTCGCCTACCCGCTGCTGGCGGGTATCCAGGACCAGGCGGCCGTGTACGCGAAGCAGTACGCCGAGGTGGACGAGCAGTCCAAGAACTTCGTGCAGGCGATGTACCAGGACTACCTGGGCCGGGCGGCCACCGAGGCCGACATCGAGAGCTGGTCCTACCGGGTGTCGGTGGACGGGCCGGGCGCGCTGGCCGACGGCATGGCCAAGTCGGACAACTACCGCAAGCTCCGCATCTCCCAGGCGTTCCAGGCGACCCTCGGCTACACGCCGTCGACGACCCAGACGGCCAACTACCTCTCCATGGTGAAGAAGAAGACGCGGACGATCGACGAGATCGAGCCGTACCTGATGGGTACCTCGACGTATTACAAGCACGTGGGCGGCACCGACGCCAAGTACGTGACCGCGCTGTACCAGCACATCCTGCACCGGCCGCCGACGTCGGACCAGCTCAAGCACTGGATGCCGCGGCTGAACACCCTCGGGCGCGCGGGCGTGGTCCAGGCGCTCTGGGACAACCCGCAGGCCGTGCGGTTCCGCGTGATCGCCACCTACGAGCACTTCCTGGGCGCGCCGCCCACCACCGCGCAGGCCGACGTCTGGGTCAACCGGCTCACGAAGGCCGGTACCACCGAGGACGAGTCCACGCTGCGCCGCGCGATCGTGGTGACCACGAAGTACCTGGCCGCGGCTGACGCGCGGTACTGACGGGTCGGGCAGCCCGGGTGGTCGGTAGTTGACGAACTGCCGACCACCCGCCTCTGCCCTTGCGCCTTGACCCTTGGGCGGGTGGGGAATAGGCTCGTAATGAATCGTTTCAAGGTGCGCACGAAGGCGTGCGCGGAGAGGGAGGACGCCATGGCGGCATCCACACGTGTCGAGGCGGCCAGGTCCGCGCTCCGGCAGCAGACGATCGAGCTGCCGTCCTGGGCCTTCGGCAACTCGGGCACGAGGTTCAAGGTCTTCAGCCAGCCGGGCGTGCCGCGTGACCCGTTCGAGAAGATCGCCGACGCCGCCCAGGTGCACCGGTACACCGGCGTGGCCCCGCGCGTCAGCCTGCACATCCCCTGGGACCTGGTCGACGACTTCGAGGCGCTCGCCCGGCACGCCGCGGACCTCGGCGTTCAGATCGGCATGATCAACTCCAACGTCTTCCAGGACGAGGACTTCATGCTGGGCTCGCTCGCCCACCCCGACCCGCGGGTGCGCGCCAAGGCCGTGGACCACCACAAGCAGTGCATCGACGTCATGCGCGCCACGGGGTCCAAGGACCTCAAGGTCTGGCTGTCGGACGGCCTCAACTACCCCGGCCAGGACTCGATCCGGGCCCGGCAGGACCGGATCGCCGAGTCGCTGGCCGAGATCTACGCCGCGCTCGACGACGACCAGCACATGGTGCTCGAGTACAAGTTCTTCGAGCCGGCCTTCTACGTCACCGACGTGCCGGACTGGGGCACCTCCCTGCTGCACGTCCTGGCGCTCGGCGACCGGGCGAAGGTCGTGCTGGACACGGGCCACCACGCGCCCGGCACCAACATCGAGTTCATCGTGGCGCAGCTCCTGCGCCAGGGCCGGCTCGGCGCCTTCGACTTCAACAGCCGGTTCTACGCCGACGACGACCTCATGGTCGGCGCCGCGGACCCCTTCCAGCTCTTCCGGATCATGCACGAGATCGTGTCCGCCGGGGCGCACGCCCCGGACAGCGGCGTGAACTTCATGCTCGACCAGTGCCACAACATCGAGCCGAAGATCCCCGCCCAGATCCGGTCGGTCATGAACGTCCAGGAAGCGACGGCGAAGGCGCTGCTCGTCGACGTCGAGGCGCTGGAGGCGGCACAGCGCGCGGGCGACGTGCTCGGCGCGCACGGCGTGCTCATGGACGCGTACGACACCGACGTCCGGCCGCTCGTGGCGCAGGTGCGCGAGGAGATGGGGCTGGACCCGAACCCGACCGCGGCCTTCGCGGCGTCGGGCTATGCCGAGAAGATCGCGAGCGAGCGCGTCGGTGGCGCGCAGGCGGGATGGGGAGCATGAACGACGTCAGCGGAGCCGGCGTGGTCGAGGACGGCGTGGTCGAGGACCTGGTGGGCCGGTCGAACCGGCTGGGCTCCGACCCCCGGGTGACCAACTACGCGGGCGGCAACACCTCCGCGAAGGGCACCGCCACCGACCCGGTCACCGGCGAGCCCGTGGAACTGCTGTGGGTCAAGGGCTCCGGCGGCGACCTCGGCACGCTCACCGAGCAGGGCCTGGCCGTGCTGCGGCTGGACCGGATGCGCGCCCTCGTGGACGTGTACCCGGGCGAGGAGCGCGAGGACGAGATGGTCGCCGCGTTCGACTACTGCCTGCACGGCAAGGGCGGCGCGGCGCCGTCGATCGACACCGCGATGCACGGCCTGGTCGACGCGCCCCACGTGGACCACCTGCACCCCGACGCCGGCATCGCGATCGCGGCGGCCGCCGACGGCGAGAAGCTGACCGCCGAGATCTTCGGCGACGAGGTCGTGTGGGTGCCGTGGCGCCGTCCGGGCTTCCAGCTCGGCCTCGACATCGCGGCGATCAAGGCCGCCAACCCGCAGGCCGTCGGCTGCATCCTGGGCGGCCACGGCATCACCGCGTGGGGGGACACGTCGGCCGAGGCCGAGGAGCGCTCGCTCGCGATCATCCGGAAGGCCGAGGAGTTCATCGCGGCCCGCGCCGCGGCACGGGAGGCCCACGCCTTCGGCGCGGTCCGCCCCGGCTACGAGCCGCTGCCCGACGCCGAGCGGCGGGCCCGGGCCGCCGCGCTCGCGCCGGTGATCCGGGGGCTGGCCAGCATCGACGCGCCGCAGGTGGGCCACTTCACCGACTCGGAGCCCGTGCTGGACTTCGTCGCGCGCGAGCGGCTCGTGCCCCTGGCCGAGCTCGGCACGAGCTGCCCCGACCACTTCCTCCGCACCAAGGTGAAGCCGCTGGTCGTCGACGTCCCGACGTCGGCGACGGTCGAGGAGACCGTGACCGCGCTGCGGGCCGCGCACGAGGCCTACCGCGCCGACTACGCCGCCTACTACGAGCGCGGCGCCGCCGTGGCCCGGGCCCGCGGCGAGGAGCCGCCCGCGATGCGCGGCGCAGACCCGGCGATCGTGCTGGTCCCGGGCGTGGGCATGTTCTCGTACGGCCGGAACAAGCAGACGGCGCGGGTGGCCGGCGAGTTCTACGTCAACGCGATCAACGTGATGCGCGGCGCGGAGACCGTCTCCACCTACGCGCCCATCGCGGAGGCCGAGAAGTTCCGCATCGAGTACTGGGCGCTGGAGGAGGCCAAGCTGCGGCGCATGCCGGCGCCCAAGCCGCTGGCGACCCGGGTCGCCCTGGTGACCGGGGCGGCGTCGGGCATCGGCAAGGCGATCGCGACGCGGCTGGCGGCCGAGGGCGCGTGCGTCGTGGTCGCGGACCTCGACCTGGAGAAGGCGACGGCCGCGGCGGCGGAGCTCGGGTCGGCGGACGTCGCGGTGGGCGTGGCCGCGGACGTGTCCTCCGAGGCGGCCGTGCGGGCGGCGGTCCAGGAGGCCGTGCTGGCGTTCGGCGGGGTGGACCTCGTGGTCAACAACGCCGGGCTGTCGCTGTCGCGGTCGCTGTTCGAGACCACCGAGGCCGACTGGGACCTCCAGCACAACGTGATGGCCAAGGGCTCGTTCCTCGTTTCTCGTGAGACGGCGCGGGTGCTGGTGGACCAGGGCATGGGCGGCGACATCGTCTACATCTCGTCCAAGAACTCGGTGTTCGCCGGGCCGAACAACATCGCCTACTCGGCGACCAAGGCCGACCAGGCGCACCAGGTGCGCCTGCTCGCGGCCGAGCTCGGGCAGTACGGCATCCGCGTGAACGGCGTGAACCCGGACGGCGTGGTGCGCGGGTCCGGCATCTTCGCGTCCGGCTGGGGCGCCAACCGCGCGGCGGTCTACGGGGTGCCCGAGGAGAAGCTCGGCGAGTTCTACGCCCAGCGCACCCTGCTCAAGCGCGAGGTGCTGCCGGAGAACGTCGCGAACGCCGTGTTCGCGCTGTGCACCTCCGACTTCTCGCACACGACGGGCCTGCACGTGCCGGTGGACGCGGGCGTGGCAGCGGCGTTCCTGCGGTGAGCGACGCGGTGGGCACGGCCGGGTTCGTCGCGGTCGACCTGGGCGCGACCAGCGGCCGGGTGATGCTCGGGGTGGTGCTCGGGGCGGCCGGGCCGAGTTCGGGCCCGGCCGCGCCGGGGCCGAGCGTCGAGCTCGTCGAGTGCGGCCGGTTCCCGAACGGGCCGCGGACGGACGAGCACGGCGCCCTGCGCTGGGACGTCGACGGGCTGTGGCGCGGGATCCTGGACGGGCTGCGGGCCGCGGGCGACCTCGCGCGGGAGCGCGGCGTCGAGATCCGGGGGATCGGCGTGGACGCGTGGGCCGTGGACCACGCGTTCCTCGACGACGCCGGTGACCTGGTCGCGGACCCGTTCTGCTACCGCGACGCCCGCACGGACGGTGTGGCCGACGACGTGTACCGGCACGTCCCGTTCGCCGACCACTACGCGATCAACGGGCTGCAGCACCTGCAGTTCACCACGGAGTTCCAGCTCGTCGCGGGGGTCTCGACCGGGGTCGGCGCCGGCGTCGGCGGCGAGGAGTGGGCGCGGGCCCGGCACCTGCTGCTGGTGCCCGACCTGATCGCCTACCGGCTCACCGGCCGACGGGTCGCCGAGGTGACCAACGCGTCCACCACGGGGCTGCTCGACGCCCGCTCGCGTACCTGGTCGGGCGAGCTCCTGGACCGGCTCGGGACGGAGTACCCCGGCCTCGCGGACCTGCGGGACCGGCTGCCGGAGCTCGTCGAGCCCGGCACCGTCGTCGGGCACCTCCTGCCCGAGGTGCGCGCGGCGACCGGGCTCGGCGAGGTGCCGGTGCTCGCCGTCGCCTCGCACGACACGGCGTCCGCCGTGGCGGCCACGCCGCTGGGGGCCGCCGGCGCGTACGTCTCGTCGGGCACGTGGTCGCTGGTCGGGCTGGAGCTGCCCGCGCCCGTGCTCACCGAGGCGAGCCGCGCGGCGAACTTCACCAACGAGCTCGGCCTCGACGGGACCGTGCGCTACCTGCGCAACGTCATGGGCCTGTGGGTGCTGGACGAGTGCGTCCGGGCGTGGGCGCAGGACGACGGCGCGCCCGTCGACCTCCCCGGCCTCCTCGCGGCGGCCGAGGTCGAGCCCGGCGGCCGGTGTCTGGTCGACGTGGACGGCGACGAGTTCCTCGCCCCGGGTGACATGCCGCGCCGGGTGTCGGACGCCGTCGCGCGCCTCGGCGTGGACCTCCCGGCCACGCGGCCCGCCCTCGTCCGGGTGGTCCTCGACAGCCTCGCGGCCGCCTCGGCGCGGGCGGTCTCGAACGCGTCGGCGCTGGCCGGCGTGGTCGTGGACACCGTGCACGTGGTGGGCGGTGGCTCGCGGAACGAGCTGCTGTGCCGGCTCACCGCCGAGGCGACCGGACTGCCCGTGGTCGCCGGGCCGGTCGAGGCGACGGCGCTCGGGAACGTGCTGGTGCAGGCCCGCGCCGTCGGGGTGCTGTCGGGCGACCTGACGGCGCTGCGCGACGTCGTGCGCGCGAGCGTCACGCTGCGCCGCTACGAGCCTGGGCTCGGGAGAAGCTGACTTCCACCCGGGTGCGTAACGGAGACGGAGCAGCGCTACGTCTCCGTTACCCACTCGGCGGAGTGACGTTCGCGCCGGGACGCCGCCCGTGATTCCGCCGGACGCCGTCCGGGGTCAGCCCGCGCTCGACGCGCGGACGATCAGCCGGGGGCTGAGCTCGATCCGGTGCACCGGGCGGTCGGGGTCCGCGAGCCGGTGCGTCAGCAGCTCCACCGCCCGCGCGCCGATCGCGGCCTTTGGCGGGCTCACCGCGGTGAGCGGCGGGTCGGCCAGGGCGGCCACCTCGTCGTCGTAGGCGACCACCGCGAGGTCCGCGGGCACCCGCACGCCGCGTTCCCGCGCCAGCTCCACGAGCGAGATCGCCTCCCGGTCGGAGTGCACCAGCACCGCCGTCACGCCCGTCTCCGCGCACCGGTCCAGCACGGACGCGGCGTCGGCGGCCCACGTGGCGTCGCCCAGCGGCGCCGTCTCCAGGTCGAGCACCACGTCGAACGCCAGGTCCTCCGCGGCCGCGAGGAACCCGCGGCGGACGGCGGCCGAGTGCGGGCTGGTCCGCGACGTCACCAGGCCCACCTGCCGGTGCCCGCGCTCCGCGAGGTGGCGCGCCGCCGTGCCCGAGCCGAGCGCGTGGTCGGTCGCGACCGACTCCAGGGGCTCGCGGTACGGGCCGCCCACCAGGCGCCGCTCCATGAGCACCACCGGCAGGTCCAGGCCGGCGAGCCAGTCGCCCAGCTCGGTGGCGTCAGGCCCGGAGGCGGGCGGCGCGACGAGCAGGCCGTCGACGCCGGGGCCGCCGTCGTCCCCGACGAGCGCCGCGAGCTGGTGCCGGATCTGGTCCACGTCATAGGACCCGCCGCGCAGGATCAGCCGGGCCGAGCCGTCGGCGGCGCCGCGCGCGCCGCGGATCACCTCGGGCCAGTAGTAGTCGAGCGACGGCACGACGACGCCGATGGTTGGCTGCCCGGCGTCGGCGGCGTCCTCGACGTCCTGCCGCCCGGCCGTGCGGGCCGGGATCCGGGCGCCGCCGTGCACCTTCTCCAGCGCGCCGTCCATGACGAGCACGGCGAGATCGCGCCGCACCGTCACGGGCGTCACGCCGAGCACGCGCGACAGGTCGCTCACGCGTGCCGAACCCGTCTCCCGCACCCGCGCGATCAGGCGCGCCCGACGCTCGCTCGGGAGCGGCGCTTCCTGCGTCATGCAACCTCCTGCGATCCCGACCCGGTGGGTCTCATGGTGACCCGGAACGCGCCCGACGGCGCCTCTGCGCGCGCCGTGAGTCGCAACCGGGTCAGGTGTTCACCCCATACGGCGGCCAGCTCGGGGTCGTCCAGCGCGCGCACGTCGAGCTCGGCGTCGACGTCCGCGACGTCCCAGGTGAGGGCGAGCGTACGGCCGGGCGGCCCGTCCGGGGTATCGTCCGGCGCGAACCGGACGACCGCCCGGCCCGGCGTGAGCGTCACGTCGCCGGCGAGCAGCCAGTGCCACGCCGTCGGACCGTCGGGTGTGCCGGGCTCCGACGGGGAGAACCGCCAGGAGTCCTCGACGGTCACGGTCTCGGCGTCGGGGTCCAGCCGCACGTCCCGCCACCAGTGCTCCAGCCCCGGCACCGGATAGGCCCCGGCCAGCTCGACCCGCGCCCGCCAGCCCGGAGCCGCCCCGGCGTCCGCTCCGTCGTCCGCCACCTCGAAGGCACCCGCCGCATACTGTGGGCCCGGGGCCTGCTCCACCCCGCGGACCCGCGGGACGTTGTGCCAGTCGCCCCGGACCACCCACAGGTCGTACCGGTCCGGCCCGAAGGTGCCCGCGCGGTAGGTGGGCTTGCCCGCGTCCACGACGACGGGCACGCCGTCGAGCGCCACGATCACCGAGCCGACGTCCACGTGGTTGTGGTTCTCGTCGTTGTGCCCGCCCTTGACCGACACCGCGACGCCGCGCGCCGACCCGGGCGCGGAGCGCGCCACCGCGATGCCCGTCGCCGGGAACACGGACCGCCCCACCAGCGGCGGCGCGGCGGCGGGGGCGTCCGCCCAGGAGCCGGTCAGCAGGCCCACGGCGCGCGGCAGGGAGGCGCGCTCGTCGAACAGCCCGCCGGGCCGTCCGCGGTAGGACGCCGCGTGCTGTGCCGCCGCGTCGTCGCCCACCCGCTGCGCCCAGGCGTGCACGACGTTCCAGGGCCAGGTCGCGAGCGGCCGCGCGGCGCCGTCGGCCACGTTGACGTACCAGTCGCCGCCCAGGTGCATCGCGTGCGGGAACGCCACGGTCGCGCGGATCCGGTCCAGCGCCTCGGGGGCCGGCTCGATCCCCGCGGACGCGAGCAGGTCCTGCGCCTCCAGGGCCCGCGCGGCGCCCTGCCACCAGTAGTGGTAGCCCTCGTCGACGCCGCCGTCGTCGGGCAGGGACGCCCAGTACGCCGCGATGCCCTCGGCGACGAGCGCGGAGGTGGCGCTGCGCTGGTCCGGGTCCTCCTCCAGCGCGAGGTTGGCGGCGAGCACGTTGCCCTGGATCCAGGGGCTCCAGTTCATGATCGGGTGGTCGACGCCGAGCCACCACCAGTCGCGCCGTTCCGTGAACGGCCGCAGCACGCGGGTCTGCGCCTCCTGCCGGACGCGCCAGCGCACGCCGGGCGCGCGCTCGTCGAGGGCCGGGCCGAGCAGGTGGTCGACCCACGCGAGCTGCGCGGCCACCTCGCCCGCGCCGAGGTCCAGGTACGGCTCGGTGACGGTGGGCGTGATCCGGCCGAACCGGTCGAACGTGTCGTCGTGCGCGGCCCAGCACCACGAGGACTGCTCGCACAGCAGCAGCACGCCGTCGACCACCTCGTCGACGCGGTCGTCGCTCGGGTCGACGAGGGCCGCGAGCGTGGCTCGGGTCAGCCGCGCCTGCCGGGCCGCGACCTGCGCCTCGTAGACCGTGCGGACGCCGTCGCGGAAGAACCGGGCGTACTGCGAGGCCAGGGGCTGCGGCCAGGGGGCGCCGCGCTCGGCGTCGGCGGCGGCGAGCGTCGGGGCGAGGGCGCCCGCCACGCGCGGCCCGGCCCAGAGGCTGCGGTCCGTGACGTCGGGCGCAGGCAGCGACGGTGCTGTCATGTGCGTATCTCCAATGATCGAAAATGATCGTAGTGCAACTCTTTGCCGAACGCCAGGGGCTTGCCAACGGCCAGGCGGGTGGGCTTCAATGGGCCATCGTTCGATCGTAGGTGATCGGAATTGTTCGTCTGAACGGTCAGGCGGACGCGGACTCGATGGAGAGGAGCGCGGTGGTGCGGCGACCTGAGGCCCTGCTCGTCATGGACGATCGGGCACTGCGTATGCAGTTCGGCCCGGACGAGGACTCCCGGCTGCACGCGATCGCGAGGCTCGGCGAGCCCGCCCGTGTGACCGCGTACGACACCCCGGAGGCGAAGGCCCGGCTGGCCGACGTCGAGGTGCTCCTCACCTCCTGGGGCGCCCCGCGGATCACCGCCGACGTGCTCGACCTCGCGCCGAACCTGCGCGCCGTGCTGCACTGCGCGGGCTCGGTCCGGTCGCTCGTGTCCGACGCCGTCTGGGACCGCGGGCTGCTCGTGACCAACGCGGTGGCCGAGAACGCGCTGCCGGTCGCGGAGTTCACGGTCGCCGCGATCCTGATGGCCGGCAAGAAGGCGCCGTTCCTCGCGAACATCGCCCGCAAGCGCCGCGACGACTGGTCCTACCTGGGCGAGCACGGCGACCTGTCCAACCGCGGCCGGGTCGTCGGCATCGTCGGCTTCTCCCGCACCGGGCGCCAGGTGGTGGCGCGGCTGACCGTGCCGGGCTCCGGCCCCGAGACCCGCGAGATCCTCGTGGCGGACCCGCTCGCGGACCCTGCCGCCGTGGCCGCCGCCGGCGCGCGGCTGGTGCCGCTCGACGAGCTGCTGGCGGCCTCCGACATCGTCTCGCTGCACGCCCCCGACCTGCCCTCGACGCGCAACCTGATCGGCGCGCGCGAGCTCGCCCTGCTGCCCGACGGCGCCACGCTGATCAACACCGCCCGCGGCGCCGTCGTCGACACCACGGCTCTGGAGCGCGCGTGCGAGACCGGACGCATCTACGCGATGCTCGACGTCACCGAGCCCGAGCCGCTGCCGGCGTCGTCGGTGCTGTACGACCTGCCGAACGTCATGATCACCCCGCACATCGCGGGGTCGCTCGGCACGGAGGCGCGCCGGATGACCGCGGCCGCGCTCGACGAGCTGGAGCGGTACGCGCGGGGCGTGGCGTCCCGCAGCGCCGTGACGCGCGAGGACATGGAGTTCGTCGCATGACCCACCACATCTCCGTCCCGGCCGGCGCGGGCGCGTCCGGCCCCGAGGCTCGCGCCTGGCTCGCGGCGTACGCCGACCGGCTGCTGGCCGCCGTCGAGCCGTACGCCTCGCCGAGCGGCTCGCTCATCACCCTGCCCGGCACGCCGGGCGGGTATGGCACCGCCGTCGACGGCCTGGAGGGCTTCGCCCGCACCTTCCTGCTCGCGGGCTTCCGGCTCGCGGGGGAGGACGGCGCGGACCCGACCGGCCTCGCCGAGCGGTACGCGGCCGGCCTGGCTGCGGGCACCGACCCCGCGCACCCCGAGCGCTGGACCCGGCCCGACGAGCACGGCCAGGCCAAGGTCGAGGCCGCCTCGCTCGCCCTGATCCTCGACCTGACGCGGCCCTGGATCTGGGACCGCATGGAGCCGTCCGCCCAGGAGCACGTGGTCGACTACCTCGGGACCGTGGTGGGCGACGAGGACTACCCGGACAACAACTGGGTCTGGTTCCGGATCGTCGTGGAGACGTTCCTGCGCTCGGTGGGCGGCCCGTTCTCCGCGGACGACGTGGCCCGTGACCTCGCCGCGCACGACCGGTTCCGGCGCCCCGGCGGCTGGTTCGCCGACGGCCCGGAGCGCAGCTTCGACCACTACGCCGGCTGGGCCCTCCACCTGTACCCCGCGCTGTGGGCGCGGATGTCGGGCGCGGCGGAGGTCGCGGCGGCGGCGGGCGACGACCTGGCCGTGCGCTCGGCGTCCGACCGCGAGCACCTGGCCCGCTACCTCGACGACGCCCTGGCGCTCGTGGGGGCCGACGGCTCCCCGCTGCTGCAGGGCCGCAGCCTCACCTACCGCTTCGCGGCGGCCGCACCGTTCTGGGCCGGCGCCGTGTCGGGCGTGGGCCGGCCGGGACAGCTCCGCGAGGCCGCGACGCGCATCGTGCGGCACTTCGCCGACCGCGACGTGCCCGGCGACGACGGCCTGCTGACCCTGGGCTGGCACCACCCGTGGCGCCCCCTCGCGCAGCGGTACAGCGGCACCGGTTCGCCGTACTGGGCGAGCAAGGGCCTCCTGGGCCTGGCGCTGCCCGCCTCCCACGAGGTGTGGACGGCGGCCCCCGAGCCGCTCCCGGTCGACGTCGGCGACGTGCTCACCGTGGCGGCCGCGCCCGGCTGGGCGATCAGCGCCACGCGCGACGACGGCATCGTGCGCGTGATCAACCACGGCACCGACCACGCCCTGCCCGGGTCCGACGGCGGCGACTCGCCCCTGTACGCGCGCCTCGGCTACTCGACCGCGACGTCCCCGCTCCTGGACGAGGACGCCTGGCGCTCCCCGCTCGACCAGTCGGTAGCCCTCCTGACCGCGGGGGGAGAGGCAACCCACCGCACAGGCTTCACCCCCTTCCCCGTTGAGTGCGGGGTATCTGCGCCCTCGGATCGTTCCGACAGCGCAGATACCCAGCACTCAACGGGGTCCGTGGGGCTCGGGTCCGTTGTCGACGCGCACTGGGTCGCGGCCGATCTGGGGGCGCCCGATCACGGGTCCGGGCGGCCCGGGGTCGCCACCGTGGCCGGGCGGGTCACCACCGTCTCGATCGTGCGCGGCGCCTGGGAGGTCCGGCTGGTCCGGGTCGCCGACGACGTCGACGCCAGGGCGACGGCCCTCCGGATCGGCGGCTGGGCCGCCGGCCCCGGCCTCGACTCGACGCTCGTCCCGCTGCTGGGCGACGTCGCGCCGGTCAGCGGCACGGCCACGGCCGACGACGCGACGCCGCTCGCCGGCCCCACGACCACCCCCTGGCTGCGGTACGCCCCGGTGCCGGAGGGCTGGACCGGCGTCGCCGTCCGCCTCGGCCGCACCGCCGACGTCGGCGACGCCGGCGACCAGGACGCACCGACGGCCCCGGCCGCCGCACCGCACCTCGAGCTCGCCGCCGGACAGGCCGTCGTGACCTGGCCGGACGGGGAACGGACCACGGCAGAGCTGCCCACGGCAGACCTGCCCTGACCCCACGCACCCGGTGGTTCGTCACCGGGGCGTCGCAGTACGACTCACTCGAAGGAGAGTAGGAATGAACCGCAAGATCATGAGCGCGCTCGGCATCGCCGCCGCCGCGTCGCTGGCCCTGACGGGGTGCGGCGGACAGGACGAGCCCGCGGCCGCCGACGGCCCGGTCACCATCAGCCTGGCCGGCTGGGACTTCGCGTCCACGCCGGAGTTCCAGACGCTCGCGGACGCCTATCACGAGGCCAACCCGGACGTCACCGTGGAGCTCAAGGAGTACCCGGCCGGCGACGACTACGACACCGCGCTGACGGCCGACCTCTCCGCCGGCGCCGCGCCCGACGTCTTCATCGTGAAGAACCTGAAGAACTACATCACGTTCCAGGAGGGCGGCACGCTGCTCGACATCTCCGACGTGGCGGGCGAGCTCGACCCGGCGACGGGCGGCCTGGAGCCGATGGCCGTCGACGGCAAGACCTACGCGGTGCCGTACCGCCAGGACTCGTGGCTGCTCTACTACAACAAGGAGCTCTTCGAGAAGGCCGGCGTCGACCTGCCCGACGGCTCCTGGACCTGGGACGACTACGCCGAGGCCGCCGAGAAGCTGACCAAGGGCATCGGTGAGAAGGAGGTCACGGGCACCTACCTGCACAGCTGGCAGTCCACCGTGCAGGGCTTCGCGCTCGCGCAGACCGAGGGCGCCTCGCTCGACGGCGGCGACTTCTCGTACCTGGCGCCGTACTACGAGCGGCAGCTCGCGCTCCAGGACAACGGCTCGCAGCCGTCGTTCGCGACGGTCACCACGAACGAGCTGGCCTACCAGTCGCAGTTCGGCACCCAGAAGGCAGCGATGCTCCCGATGGGCTCCTGGTACATCGGCACGCTGGTCGCCGAGCAGGCGTCGGGTGCGGCGGACACGTTCGAGTGGGGCATCGCGCCGATCCCGCAGCTCGACGAGTCCACGACCGGCACGGAGAACACCCCGGCCACGTTCGGTGACCCGACGACGATGGGCATCAGCTCCAACATCGACGAGTCCAAGATCGAGACCGCCAAGGACTTCCTGCGGTTCGCCGCGGGCCCCGAGGGTGCCGCCGCCCTCGCGGAGATCGGCATCACGCCGGCCCTGATCGACGACGCCGTGGCCGACGCGATCTTCGCGCTCGACGGCGTGCCGCAGGACGACCTGTCCCGCTTCGCCTACACCACGCACGACACGCTGCCGGAGAACCCGGTGGGCCAGAAGACCGCGGCCATCCAGACCATCCTCGGCGAGATGCACTCGGCGATCATGTCGGAGTCCACCCCGGTGGACGAGGCGATCACCGAGGCCGAGGAGCGCGTCGCCAACGAGGTCGGCTGATGGCGACTCCCGTCGCCGAGGACCGGCGGACGCCCGGGCTCACGCAGCCCGGGCGCCCGCCCCTCAGGGCACCCCGCACGTCGCTCAAGATCCGCAACGCGCTGATCGGCTGGACGTTCATCCTGCCGAACTTCGCCGGCTTCGCGGTGCTCACCCTCGTCCCCGTGTTCACGCTGTTCTACATCTCCCTGACGAGCTGGAACATCTTCGGCGCGGCGCAGTGGGTGGGCCTCGACAACTTCACGCGCCTGGTGGGGGACAAGAGCTTCCACATCGCGCTCGGCAACACCTTCTACTACGCCGCGCTGCACATCCCGATCACCATCGTCGTGTCGCTGAGCCTGGCGCTGCTGCTGAACCAGAAGCTGCGCGGCGCCGCCTTCTTCCGCACGGTGGCGTTCTTCCCGTACATCACGTCGATCGTCGCGGTCGCGGTGGTGTGGAACATGCTGTTCAGCCCGGAGTACGGGCCGATCAACCAGTTCCTGAGCCTGTTCGTCGACGGCGAGATGCCCGGCTGGACCGTCTCCAAGGACTGGGCGATGCCCGCGGTGATCATCGTCGGCACCTGGAAGGACATGGGCTACTACATGCTCCTGTTCCTGGCCGGCCTGCAGACCGTGCCCGGCGAGCTGCACGAGGCGGCGCGGATCGACGGCGCCAACGCGTGGCAGCGGTTCTGGAACGTCACACTGCCGTGCCTGCGGCCCACGATGTTCTTCGTGACGGTCATGGTCACGATCCAGAGCTTCAAGGTCTTCGACCTGATCCTCGTCATGACCGACGGCGGCCCGGGTCAGGCCACGCTGGTGCTCAGCCAGTACATCTACCAGAAGGGCTTCCAGCAGTTCGAGTTCGGCTACGCCTCGGCCGTCGCCGTCGTCCTGTTCTTCATCTGCATCCTCGTGACCGTGGTGCAGTTCCTGTACAACAAGCGGAAGGAGGCGTGATGGCCGCCCGTCCGTCCGCCCTCCGGAGGTCCGGCCGGGTGCTGCTCTACGTGGTGATGATCCTCGCCGCGGCGGGCATCATGCTCCCGTTCGCCTGGATGGTGATCTCGTCCCTGAAGCAGAACAACCAGGTGTTCACCGCGCCGGTGGAGTGGATCCCCGACCCCGTGCAGTGGCGCAACTACCTCGACATCTGGGTCAAGGCCGACATGGTCACGTGGGTGCGCAACACCCTCGTCCTCTCCGTCGCCGTGACGCTGCTCCAGGTGCTGACCGGCAGCTTCGCCGCCTACGGCTTCGCCAAGATGCGCTTCCCCGGCCGCGACGCGCTGTTCCTGCTGTACATCGGCACCATCGCGGTGCCGTGGCAGTCGTACATGATCCCGCAGTTCCAGATGCTCTCGAGCTGGGGTCTGAACAACACCCTGTGGGCGATCATGCTGCTCCAGGCGTTCGGCGCCTTCGGCGTGTTCCTCATGAAGCAGTACTACGAGTCGATCCCCGATTCGCTGTCGGAGGCGGCGCGCATCGACGGGCTCTCCGAGTACGGGATCTGGTGGCGCATCATCATGCCGCTGTCCGTCCCGGCCCTGGCGTCGCTGACGATCATCACCTTCGTCTCGACGTGGAACGACTACCTCGGGCCGCTCATCTACCTGCGCGACCGCGAGCTGTGGACCATCCAGATCGGCCTCCAGTCGTTCATCGGGGAGTACAACGCCGAGCACGCGCTGATCATGACGGGCTCCGTGCTGTCCGTCCTGCCGATCGCGCTGATCTTCCTGCTCGGGCAGCGGTACTTCGTGCAGGGCATCGCGACGACGGGCGTGAAGGGGTGAGTGCCGTGGGTGCTGCCGGGGTGGGTCCGGCCGGCGTCGCCGGTGCGGCGGGCTCTGCCGGTGCGGCCGCCGGCGCGGGCGCGCCGCGCCGTCGGCGGACCCTGCTCGGGCCCGAGACCTACGAGCTGGTGTTCGGCACCGTCTACACGGGCCTGATGACCAACCTGCTCCTCGCGGTCGCCTGCCTGCCCCTGGTGGTCCTGGTCGTGGCGACCGATCTCGCCACGACCTGGCCGCTCGCCGCCGTGGCGGCGCCGCTGCTCGGCCCGGCCCTGGTCGCGGCCTTCGCGGTGTTCAGCGCCTTCAGCGCCGACGGGTCGACGGCGGTGGTCCGCACCTTCGCCCGCGCCTGGCGCCGGCACCTGCGCCGCGGCCTGGCGATCGGGGCGCTCGCGACGGGCGCCGTGGTGGTGGCCGCCGTCGACGTGGCCTTCTTCTGGGGCCGGACGGCGGGGGCCGCCGCGATCCCCGTGCTGGTCACGCTGGCCGCCGTCGCGGTGCTGACGGCGCTCCTCGCGCTGGCCGCCGTGCCCGAGATGCCGGGGGCACGCCTGCGGGAGGTGCTGCTCGCGGCCCTGGTGCTCGGGGTGCGCCGCTGGTACCTCTCGGCCGGTGCCCTGGTGGTGCTGGGCCTGCTGGTGGGCGTCGTCGCGACCCGCCCGGCCGTGGGCCTGGGCTTCGCGGCCGCCCCGCTCCTCTTCGCGACCTGGGGCGTCTGCCGCTTCGTCCTCCGCGCCGCGCCCCGCTGACCCGCCCTCGCCCCCGTCCCGGGGCGATCGACCACAGCACCTGCTGCCGGACTGAGCCGTCGTCCAGCAGCAGGTGCTGTGCTCAACGCGTCGGCCTGCGTGTCGTGAACCGATTGCTGCCGCCGTGCGGATACCAGGTGACAGTGGTTCCGACGGGCAGGGAGGCACGATGCAGACGAACGAGCTCGCGACGTCGAGCGGGGCGGGGCCATGACGGCGGCCGCCGAGCTGGTCGGCGCCGACGTCGACCCCGAGGCAGGGCGGTCCGACGCGCAGATCATCGCGTCGTCCCTGCACGAGCCGGAGGACTTCGCGGCCGTCTACGGCCGGCACGCCAGGACCGTCCACCGGTACGCGTACCGCCGGGTCGGGCCGGAGCACGCCGAGGACGTGGTGGCAGAGACGTTCGTGGCGGCGTTCCGCCGTCGGGCCTCCTACGACCTCGCCCGGCCCGACGCCCGGGCGTGGCTGCTCGGGATCGCGACCCGGGAGATCTCGCAGCTCCGCCGGGCGGAGGCGACCCGATACCGGGCCATGGCCCGCGTGGGGACGACGCCGCCCGACACCGGCCTGGAGGACCAGGCCACGACGGACGTCGCCGCCCGGGCGGCCGGGAGCGCGCTCGGCGCGGCGCTCGCCGGCCTCCGCCCCGGTGACCGGGACGTGCTGCTGCTCTGGGCGTGGGGCGACCTGAGCTACGAGGAGATCGCGACGACCCTCGACATCAAGAAGGGCACGGTGCGCTCTCGCCTGCACCGGGCACGCAGGCTGGTCCGCACGGCGCTGCCGGGTGGGCTCTGGGACGCGGAGGAGGACGGACGATGACGACGAGCACCAGAACGACCGGGCAGGAGCCCGGCGCGCCCGAGGTGGAGGCGCTGCACACGGTGGGCGCGCTGCTGGACCCGTCGGCGGCGGGAACGGACGCTGCGTTCCGTTCGGGGCGAGCACGCCTCGCCTCGGAGATCGGCTCGACCGCCGACGCGGCCGTGGAGGCACCTCCCGTGCGCCGGGGTCTCGGTCGTGGGCCGGCCACCGGCCGTCCGGGCGGTCCGCCCCGTGCGACAGGGCCACGCAGGCGCGGTCTGCGGCTGGTCGCGGGACTGGGCGTCGCGGCCACGGTTGCGGGCGGCCTGCTCCTCGCGCCCACGGCGACCCTCACCATGCCGTGGGAAGAGGGCGGCGCCCCGGTGCCGCCCGGCTCGGCCTCGGCGGCCGAGATCCTGCAGGCCGCCGCCACCCGGACCGTCACCGCCGCCGACGCCTCGTGGGACCAGGTCCGCGACGACCAGTTCGTGTACTTCGCCACGACGGGCACCAGCCGGTACGAGGTCATCGGGAAGTCCGCCTCGAAGAACGCGGGGGACCATGTCGGCTGGTACTCGGTCGACGGCACCCAGGACGGCAGGGCCACCGGGACGTACTCCGCGGGGGATCCGCTCGACGAGCGGCTGTTCGCCTGTGCCGACGGCGGGGACGAGCGGGCCCGGGCGGCCGGCACCGACTGCAGCTCGGTGCCCGGGGTCGACCGGGACGCACCCACTGACGCCGACGCCATGTACGACTACTTGCGCCGGCACGGCGACGGCTCGGCGCTGTCGATGTTCGTGAACGCCAATGATCTGCTGAGGACCCTGACGCCGGAGGCACGCGCGGCGGTCTTCGGGGCGCTCAGCCGGGTGGACGGGCTGGTCGTGACCCCGGGTGTCACCGACGCGATCGGGCGGCCCGGCATCGCCGTCGGCGTCGAGGCGGAGGACTACCGGCAGGACCTGATCTTCGACCCGGAGACGCACGACCTGCTCGGCACCGCGAACACCTACCCGGACGGCATGACGGACGGCGAGGCCATCACGGGCTGGTCGATCGTCGACGAGGTGGGCCAGACGCCGTGACCGCGGGGCCTTGAGCCCGGCCGGTCTCGTCACTTCCCTTTGAGGCCCGGGTTTCTTCGCTCTGACACGGCTCAAAGCGGAGAAACCCGGGCCTCAAAGGGGATCTGCGTCAGAGGTGGGGAGCGACGTGTTGGTTGTAGCGGGACAGGACCGTCTCCGCCGTCCTCGACGTCGGCTCGGCCCAGATCTCCTCGTTGAAGATCTCGGTCTCGATGTCGCCCACGTAGCCGGCGTCGCGCACCCAGCCCGTGATCGTGGCGAAGTCGATGTACCCGTCGCCCACGTGCCCGCGCGAGTTCAGCGGCTCGGCCGCGAGCGGCAGCGCCCAGTCGCACACCTGGTACGACGCGATGCGGTCCTCCCGCCCGGCCCGTGCGATCGACTTGCGCAGCGCCGGGTCCCACCACACGTGGTAGGTGTCCACGACCACGCCCACCTCCGACGCCGCGAACGGCGCCGCCAGGTCCAGCGCCTGCGCGAGCGTGGAGATCACGGCCCGGTCGGCGGCGAAGATCGGGTGCAGCGGCTCCAGCACGATCCGCACGCCGTGCTCGGCGGCGAACGGCACCAGGTCGGCGATCCGGTCGGCCACCCGGCCGCGCGTGGCCACCAGGTCCCGGTCCACGTCCGACGTCGGGGCGCCACCCGGCGTCGAACCCACCAGCCCGCCGACCACGAAGACCAGCTCCGCGGTGCCGATCGTCGCGGCCTCCTCGATCGCCAGCTTGTTGTCGTCGAGCGCGGCGCGGATGCCGGCGTCGTCGGCCGCGGTGAGGAACCCGCCGCGGCACAGGGACGACGCGCGCAGCCCGGCGTCGGCGATGATGCGCGCCGCCTGCGGCGCGCCCACGGCCTGGACCACGTCGCGCCACGGACCGACGGCGCCGAAGCCCGCCGTGGCCGCGGCCTCGCACGCCTCGGCCAGCGAGGCGTGCTTCACCGTGGCGGTGTTGAGCGATGCCCTGCTCATGCGGTCACCCCGTTCGTCGTGAGGAAGGCACGCAGGCGCGCGGCGGCCAGGGACGGGTCGAGCAGCATGCCGCAGCCGTCGGCCAGGCGCGCCAGCTCGACCAGGTGCGCGAGCGACCGGCCGGAGTGCAGGCCGCCCACCAGGGAGAACCCGGGCTGGAAGCCGTTCAGCCAGGACAGGAACGCGATCCCGGTCTTGTAGTAGTACGTGGGCGCGGCGAAGATGTGCCGCCCCAGCGCCTCGGTCGAGGCCAGGATCTCGTGCCCGCGGGCGGCGTCCCCGGCGTCGAACGCCTGGAGCGCCGTGGAGGCCGCCGGGTAGATCGCCGCGAAGATGCCGAGCAGGGCGTCCGAGTGCCCCTGCTCGTCGCCGGCGATGAGCTCCGGGTAGTTGAAGTCGTCGCCGGTGTACAGCCGGGGCCGCACCCCGTCGTCCGACGGCGGAAGGGCCGCCAGGGAACGGCGCAGCCCCACCTCGTGGGCGGCGTCGAGCAGCGACACCTTGACCCCGTCGATCCGGGGCTGGTGCGCGCGGATCAGGTCGAGGAACGTCTTCGTGGCGTCGTCCACCGAGTCGGAGCCCCAGTAGCCCGCCAGCGCCGGGTCGAACATGGTGCCCAGCCAGTGCAGCACCACGGGCTGGTCGGCCTCGGCCAGCACGGCGTCGTAGACGCGGGCGTAGTCCTCGGGCCCGCGGGCGACCTGGGCCAGCGCGCGGGAGGCCATGACGATGACCTGCGCCCCGGCGTCCTGCACCACGCCCACCTGCTCGCGGTACGCCTCGGTGACGACGGCCAGGCCGGCGTCGCCCGGTTCGAGCGCCGCGACGACGGCGGGGTCGAGCTGGTCCGTGCCCGCGCCGCCCGCGACGCGCGCACCCACGGACGCGGCCTCGGCGGCCGAGCGCCGGACGAGCTCCTGGGTCGCCGCCCAGTCCAGGCCCATGCCGCGCTGGGCGGTGTCCATCGCGTCGGCGACGCCGAGCCCGTGCTCCCAGATGCGGTGCCGGTACGCGAGCGTCGCGTCCCAGTCGACGACGGCGGGCGCACCCGGCACGTTCTCCGCCCCGACCTGCGGCACCACGTGGGCTGCCGCAAAGGCGATGCGGGACGTGATCGGGCCCGACGGCTTCGTCCACGGGCCGGGGGCGTTCAGCTCGACGGCCTCGGAGCCGCTGACGCGGCCCTCGGCGTCGAACAGGGGGAGGACGACGGCGACCCCGCTCGTCGTCCCGCTCACAGGGTGATCTCCGGGATGTCGATGCGGCGGCCCTCGGCCGACGACCGCAGGCCCAGCTCGGCAAGCTGCACGCCGCGCGCCGCCGACAGCAGGTCGTAGCGGTGCGGGCGCCCGGCCACGACGTCGCGCAGGAACTCCTCCCACTGCAGCTTGAAGCCGTTGTCGAGGTCGGCGTTCGCCGGGACGTCGAGCCACTGGTCGCGGAACGGCTCGGTGACGGGCAGGTCCGGGTTCCACACGGGCTTGGGGGTGTGCGCGCGGTGCTGGGCGCGGCACTCGCGCAGGCCGGCGACGGCGGAGCCGTGCGTGCCGTCCACCTGGAACTCGACGAGCTCGTCGCGGAACACGCGCACGGCCCAGGACGAGTTGATCTGCGCGACGACGTCGTCCCCGCCCGGGGTGGTGACGTCGAAGATGCCGTACGCGGCGTCGTCGGCGGTCGCGGCGTACTCGCGGCCCTGCTCGTCCCAGCGGGTCGGGATGTGCGTGGCGGTCCGCGCGGTCACGGTCTTGACCTGCCCGAGGATGCCCTCCAGCACGTAGTTCCAGTGGCAGAACATGTCGGTGGTGATGCCGCCGCCGTCCTCGGTGCGGTAGTTCCACGACGGGCGCTGGGCGGGCTGCGAGTCGCCCTCGAACACCCAGTAGCCGAACTCGCCGCGCAGCGACAGGATGCGGCCGAAGAAGCCCTCGTCCACCAGGCGGCGCAGCTTCACCAGGCCGGGCAGGTACAGCTTGTCGTGCACCACACCGACGGTCACGCCCGTGGTGGCCTGCAGGCGCGCGAGCTCGATGGCCTCGGCGAGCGTCTCCGCCGTCGGCTTCTCGGTGAAGACGTGCTTGCCCTGCTGCATCGCCTTGGACAGCGTCGCGGGGCGCAGGTTGGTCATGGCGGCGTCGAACACGATGTCGGCGTCCTTGATGGCCGCGTCGACGTCGGTGGTCCAGTGCTCGACGTCGTGCAGGGCCGCGAGCTCCTTGAGCTTGTCCGCGTTGCGGCCCACCAGCACGGGCTCGACCTGGACGCGCGAACCGTCAGCGAGCGTGACGCCGCCCTGGTCGCGGATCGGCAGGATCGAGCGCACGAGGTGCTGGCGGTAACCCATGCGGCCGGTGACGCCGTTCATGGCGATGCGAAGTGTGGTCACGGGCGAGACTCCATCGTCGGTGTTCGTCTTCGGGCTGTCGCGCAGTCTGGGAATGCGCTTTCCAGCCGAGAATAGCGCACGTTTCCGGGGGAGTGCATGGGGTGTCCGAGGGTGCGCCGGCGGGGGGTCGGGCGGTGGGCGTCGGGCGGCGGGCGGAGTGAGATCGGCAGTCCGCTCTGAGATCGGTCCTCTGTATCGAGATCGGTCCAACGCTGGACCGATCTCGATACCAAGTGCCGAACTCATTTTCGGCGGGTGAGGAGAGTGCCGATCTCATTCTCGGCGGGTGAGGGGAGTGCCGACCTCAGGCCTGGGACGCCGAGGGCTCGTCCGACCGGGGCGGCGTCGAGTCGCGCAGGACCACCTCGCCGCGCACCGTGGTGCTGGTCTGCTCCGCGCGGCCCAGCGCCAGCTCGGTCGCCAGCTCGCCGACCTCGGCCAGCGGGATCCGCACCGTCGTCAGCCCGGGGGACACGTCGCGCAGGGTGTGGATGTCGTCGAACCCGGCCACGGCGACGTCGCCGGGCACGCTCAGGCCCGCGTCGCGGACGGCGGCCATCGCGCCCACCGCCATGACGTCGTTGACGGCGAAGACGAGCTCGGGCAGCCCGCCGCCACCGCCGGACGTCGCTGTCCCGGATGTCGCTGTGTCGGACGGCGCCGCCGCTCCGCCGACGGTCCCGCGCGTGCGCTCGATCAGGTCGCGCATCGCGGAGTAACCGCCGTCGCGGGTGAACGGGCAGGCCAGGACGTCGTCGGGCGCGACGGGGCTGCCGAGCTCGGCCAGCGCTCCGGTGAATCCGGCCGTCCGGTCCGCCGCGGTGCGGTGCCCGTCCGGGCCGGCCAGCACGGCGAACCGGCGGTAGCCGTGGCCGTGCAGGGCGCGGGCGAGGTCGGCCGCGCCGTCCGCGTTCGCGATCTCGACCACGGGCAGGCCGCCGATCGGCTGGCCGACCAGCGCCACCCCGCCCCCGGCCTCCTGGAACGCGTTCAGCGCTGCCTCGAGTGCGCCCGGGGTAGGCCCGGCAGCGGCGGACGCTGCCGCAGCGCCGCCGTCCGCCGCAGCGCCGCCGTCCGCCGCAGCGCCGCCGTCCGCCGCCACGCCGCCCTCCGCCGTCGGCCCCGCCTCCGGCTCCAACCGCCCGCCCGCCAGGATGATCGCGCGCGACCGCTGGCGCCGCGCGAGCTCGACGAACGCGAGCTCGCGCTCGGAGCTGTGCTCCGTGGACGCGAGCGTGACGATGAGGCCGGCCTGCTCCGCCGCGCGCGCCACACCGGCGGCGATCGTGGAGAAGTACGGGTCGGCGATGTCGTGCACCACGAGCCCGAGCGCCGTGGTGCGGCCGCGGGCCATGGCCTGTGCGCTGGGGTCGGGCGAGTAGGCGAGGCGGCGCGCGGCCTCCAGGACGCGCTCGCGCAGGTCCTCGCGGACGCTGCGCGTGGCGCTCCCGTTGATCGCGCGCGACGCCGTGGCGAGCGAGACGCCGGCCTCGCGGGCGACCTGGCTCAGGGTGACGGGGGCGTCGGACATGAGGTCATCCTGCCGTGTCCGGCGCCCCGATGGTCGCCGAGCGGGACATCCGGGTCGCGCCTAGCGTGGGGACGGACGACGGAGGACCGCCATGACCACACATCAGGACGTCCCGTTCGACCCGGCGCTCACGGACCTGTACCAGGACCTGCACCTACATCCCGAGCTCGGCTTCCAGGAGCATCGCACCGCGCGGATCGTCGCGGACCGGCTCACGGCGTCCGGGTTCGAGGTGACGACGGGCGTCGGCAAGACCGGCGTCGTCGGCGTCCTGCGGAACGGGTCCGGCCCGACGGCGCTGCTCCGCGCCGACATGGACGCCCTGCCGGTCCGGGAGGAGACCGGCCTGGACTACGCCAGCACCGCGACGGCGACGGACGCGGCCGGGAAGACGGTCCCGGTGGACCACGCCTGCGGCCACGACCTGCACACCACGTGCCTCCTGGGCGCGGCCGACGTGCTGGCCCACGCCCGCGAGAGCTGGGCCGGCACGCTGCTCGTGGTGTTCCAGCCCGCGGAGGAGCTGGGCCAGGGCGCGCAGGCGCTGGTCGACGACGGCCTCTACGACCGCTTCCCGACCCCCGCCGTCGTGCTCGGCCAGCACGTGGCGCCGCTGCCGGCGGGCAAGATCGCGGGGCATCCCGGCGCGTCGTACGCGGGCTCCGACTCGCTCCGGGTCCGGCTCGCCGGCCGCGGGGCGCACGGCTCGATGCCCCAGGCGTCGGTCGACCCGATCGTGATGGCGGCGGAGACGGTGCTGCGCCTGCAGACGGTGGTGTCCCGCGAGATCCCGAGCACGGCCACCGCGGTGCTCACCGTGGGCTCGATCCACGCCGGCGACGCCGCCAACGTCATCCCCGGCGAGGCCGAGCTGCAGCTCAACATCCGCAGCTACGACGAGGCGGTGCGGCAGCGGATCCTCGACGCCGTCGAGCGCATCGTGCGCGGCGAGGCGATCACCGCCGGCGCGACCGAGGAGCCCACGATCACCCCGATCGAGCGCTTCCCCGTCGTCGTCAACGACGACGCCGCGCTCGCCAGGACGTTCGCCGCCTTCGGCTCGTGGCTCGGCCCCGAGAACCTGCTCGACCCCGGCGCGGGGGCGGGGAGCGAGGACGTGGGCATCCTGGCGACGAGCGCGGGCGCGCCCCTGTCGTACTGGCTGCTCGGCGGCACTGACCCGGGCCTGTTCACGACCGGCGACATGAGCGACCCGGCGCTCCTGACCGTGCCGTCCAACCACTCGCCGCGCTACGCCCCGGTCCCGGATCCGACGCTGCGCAACGGCGTCACGGCCCTGGTCACGGCCGCCCGCACCTGGCTCCCTGCCGCGGCGTGACGAGCGCGACGGGCAGAACGTCAGGTGATCGGCACCCCGCGGTACCGATCACCTGACGCCCTACCGGTCAGCCCGGCGCTGCCCGGACCCGGGCGGCGCCCGGAGCGGGCTAGACCCGTGCCATGCGTAAGCCGGCGTCGCGGTGGGTGCGCTCGATGATGCTCGAGTACCCGGCGATCATCCGGACGTGGCTGAACCGGGGCCGGACGGCGGTGCGCGCCGACTCCAGCTCCTCGCGGCGGGCGGCCGCCTCGATCCAGGTCGCGGCGATCTCGTCGGGGTCGAACGACGTCACGAACCCGATCCGCTCGACGATCGACGGCGCGTCGCCCACCGGCGTCGTGACCGGCACGGCACCGCACATCGAGCCCTCGATGAGGCACAGCGGCGCGGCCTCGCCGAACGTCGAGGTGAGCGCCACGACGTCGGCCGTCGCGTAGACCAGCTCCATGTCGTGCCGCACGCCCAGCAGGTCCAGGCGCGCCAGCAGGTCCGGCCGGTCGCCGAAGATCCGCTCCAGGTCGGCCTGGAGGTCGGGGTTGGCCGCGCTCATGCCGGCACCGCACATCAGCACCCGGCCCGTGGGCTCCATCGCGAGGAACAGCCGGGCCGACCGGAGGAACAGCTCGGGGTTCTTCATCTCGTCGTACCGCGCGGCGTAGACCACCACCGTCGCGTCGGCAGGGATGCCGGCCGCGCCCCGCAGGGCGAGCCGGCGCGCGCCCTGGACCGGGCGGAACCGGGCGAGGTTGATGCCGTTGGGCACCACGCGCAGCAGCTCGGCGGGCACGCCCGCCGCCCGGTACGCGTCGCGCGTGGACTCCGCGCAGCAGACGACGGCGGCGAGCCGGCCGCGCTCCGCCGCGGTCAGCAGGTCGCCGAGGGCGTCGCCCTGGTGCTCCGGGTCGGACCGGTGCAGGCAGGCGATGACGGGGCGCTGCGGGAACGCGTCCTGGTTCACGAGCCGCAGCGGCTGCTCCTTGAGGGACAGGATGACGTGCGAGCCCTCGGCCTGGTGGGCCGCGGCCCGGAGCTCGGCCTCGCTGAACACGCGCGGGTCGTGGTTCGCGTCGGTGCTGCGGCCCAGGGAGCCGATCCGGACGCCCGCGGCGCGCAGCGCGCGGTAGCGGGGGTCGTCCTCCATCCGCTGGAGGGTGGCCTCGCGCCGGACCTCGTGGTGCAGGCTCAGCACGGAATGCTGCTGACGACCGCCCTGATGCAGACCGGCGACCACCGTCGAGTGCAGGACACGAGCCCCGCCGCTGAAGAAGCCCTCGTAGAGCGAGAGCACACGCAAGCCGTTGCGCTGGATCACAGACACCACCTCCTGCGCCCAGAGTGAGCCCTACGGATGTGCATTACATGGCAGTTCGGTTACACGAGGATTACGTATCCGAGGACTTCTGCACAAGGAGGTTCCTGATGTCCCGTTCCGCCTGGGCGGGTGATGTTTCGCGGCAGCCCAGTGCGACCCACCGCTCGATCATGGCCGGCTCGGACCGCAGCAGCGACGTGCCCCGGCGCAGCAGCGTGCCGAGCGGCTTGCGCGCCTCCGCGACGTCGCGCAGGAACCGGAACCAGAAGGTGACCAGGCGCGGCCGCGACAGGCAGATCGCGTCCGCGAGCAGGCCCTCGGCACGGCACTCCTCGACGAGCTGCGCCGCGAAGATCCCCTCGGCGAGGATCAGCGGCGAGTCGCCGATGTCGAGGCGGCGCATGCCCGTGCGGCGCGACGTCGGGATGTCGTAGACCGGCACCTCGGCGCGACCCTCCGTCGCCAGCTCCTGCAGCGCCGCCAGGGCGCCCTTGCCGTCCCAGCTCGCCGGGCTGTCCCAGTCCACGCTGCCGTACCGCTGCGGCAGACCGGGGTGGTCGATGTCGAGGTAGAAGTCGTCGAGCTGGACCACCGGCAGGCCGAGCCGCTGCGTGAGCGACGTCTTGCCCGAGCCCGACGGCCCGGTCAGCAGCACCACCCGCGCGCGGGGGCGCCGGGCACCCGGGGGCAGGTCGAAGAGGGCGGGCTCGATCACGGGGTCGGTCACGAGATCCGATTCTCCCGCACCGGACGCCGGCTCGCGGCGGGGCGCGGGCGTTCCGGGCGTGACGCTCCTCCCTTTTGAGGCCCTACTTTCTTCGCTTTGGGCCTGCTGAAAGGGGAGATACCCGGGCCTCAAAGGGGAGACGTCGCGCGGTCAGCCCCGTTGGTAGCGGCCCGGCGTGGTCCGCAGCAGACGGCGGAAGTGGCGGGTCAGGTGCGCCTGGTCGTGGAATCCTGTCGCGGCCGCGACGGACGCCGCCGGCTCGCCGGCCAGCAGCCGGCGTCGGGCCAGGTCGAGACGGCGTCCCACCAGGTACCGGTGCGGCGGCAGGCCGAGCTCCCGGGTGAACGCGCGCACGAGGTGCGGCACGGTGACGTCCAGCGCGGCGGCCACCTCGGCGAGCCGGACGGGCCGGGCGGGGTCGGCGTCGAGCAGGTCGCGGGCGCGCCGCGCGGTGGAGGCGGCGGGCGGCTCGCGCGGCGGCGTCGGCCGGCCGGAGAGGTGCCAGGCCAGACCCTCCGTGACCAGCGCGAGCAGGCTCTCGGCGGCGACGTCCTCGCGCACGGTCAGCGCCCGGTCGAGGCCGGCGAACCGCCTGCGAAGCCGGTCGTCCGGGACCAGCGGGGCGTCGACCGCCCGGCCGACCAGTGCGCCGTCGAGCACCGTGGGCTCCAGGTAGACCACGCGCTTGCTGAAGCCCGTCGCGGTCACGGACCGCCCGTCGTGCACCACGCCGGGCGGCAGCACGGTCACCCCGGTGCGCCGCGCGGCGTGCTCGTGACCGTCCAGGCCGTAGCCGATGAGGCCGCTGTCGACGATCAGCACGGTCCAGGTGTCGTGGGTGTGCGCCGGGTAGGCGTGCTCGTGCCAGGCGGCGTGCAGCACCTCGGCGACGCCGGGCACCTCGGGCCGCCAGGCGCGCACCACATCGGGGGCCGTTCCGGCGGGGAGATCGAGCGGGCGCACATCAAGAACGTACAAGATTCCCGACGCCGTCCGCCCGCACGCTGGGACCATGACCTTCGAACAGCCCAAGATCGTGATCGTGCTGCGGGACGACCTGCTCGCCTGGCAGGAGAACAACGTCACCGCCTTCCTGTCCAGCGCCGTGACCGCGGCCTACCCCGAGCTGGTCGGCGAGACCTACCGGGACGCCGACGGCCAGGAGTACCTCGCGATGCTCGGCACCCCGGTCATGGTCATGGTGGCCGACGGCGGCAGGCTCGCGACCTTCCGGGAGCGTGCCGCGACCCGCGGGCTGCGCATCGGCGTCTACACGGCCGACCTGTTCGCCACGGGCAACGACGTCGACAACCGGGCCGCCGTCGCGGGCGTCGCCACAGAGAAGCTCGACCTGGTCGGCATCGCGGTGGCCGGCGAGCGGCGCGTGGTGGACAAGGTGGTCAAGGGGGCGCGGCTGCACCCCTGAGGGCCGGGCGCACACGCCGCCCGATGCCGCCCGACGCCGTCAGGACACCAGCGCCACGTGCAGCGTCCGGGGCCCGTGTACGCCCTCGACCCGGTCGAGCTCGATGTCGCTCGTGGCGCTCGGCCCGCTGATCCAGGTCAGGGGCCGGCCGGGGTCGGCGTCGAGCAGCCGCACGGCCTCGGGCACGGTCTGCACGACCTGGTCGGTCCGGACCACGCACACGTGCACGTCGGGGACCAGGGAGATCGCGCGCCGGCCCTGGTCGGGCTCGCCGTCCAGCACGATGGTGCCGGTCTCGGCCACGGCCACGCGTGCGGCCGTCACCACGGCGTCGATCCCGTCCAGCTCGACCGCGGACAGCGGCGCGTCGCGCGAGTCGCTCCGCACGTCGACGCCGTCCAGCGCCCCGAGCCAGCCGAGCTCCGCCCCGGCCGGCACGACGACGGACCTCGCGGGCACCTCGGCCAGCAGACGCCCCAGCAGTGCCGGCAGCTCCGCGGCCGCGACCCGGTGCACGTGGGCCTTGTAGTCCTCCAGCCGGTCGACGAGCAGGTCCAGCACGACCTCGGACCCCGGCGCGTGCTCGCCCTCGGACCGATACTCCCGGGGGACGGCCGCCGGGACCGCCCCAGCCTCCGGCGTGGAGGTGCCCAGCGCCGTGCGGATGCGGGACAGGATCTCGGTCCTGGCGTCGCTCATCGGTCGTCCTCTCGCTCGGCCCACCAGTCGCGGAATGTCTGCCGCGGCGGCTCCATCAGGTCCCGCGACCGGGTCCACAGCGAGCCGGGGAACGGCAGCCGCCGGATCACGCCGTGCCGCGAGATCGCCCGCAGCGCCCGCGGTACCCGGGCGGCCCGGCGGAACCGCGCGCCGTCGGCCATCGCGAAGGACGCCGCCTTCATGGCCGCCTTCCACACGCGGTCCGAGGCGTCGGGCGAGACGCCGGCGAGCTCGACCTCGCGCGCCCGCAGCTCCACCAGGATCGACGGGATGTCGATCTTGACGGGGCAGACCTCGTAGCACGCGCCGCACAGCGTGGAGGCGTACGGCAGGTCCGACTTCTCGCCCGTGAGCTGCGGGGTGAGGATCGCGCCGATCGGGCCGGGGTAGACCGAGCCGTAGGCGTGCCCGCCCACCCGCTCGTACACGGGGCAGACGTTGAGGCACGCGGAGCAGCGGATGCAGTGCAGGGCTGAGCGCCCGGCCTCGTCGGCGAGCACCTTGGTGCGGCCGTTGTCGAGCAGCACCAGGTGGAACTCCTGCGGCCCGTCGCCGGGTGTCACGCCGGTCCACATCGAGGTGTACGGGTTCATCCGCTCGCCCGTCGAGGAGCGCGGCAGGAGCTGGAGGAAGACCTCCAGGTCGCGGTACGTCGGCACCAGCTTCTCGATGCCCATCACGGTGATCAGGGTCTCGGGCAGCGTGAGGCACATGCGGCCGTTGCCCTCGGACTCCACCACGGCGAGCGTGCCGCTGTCCGCGACGGCGAAGTTGGCGCCGCTGATCGCGACCTTCGCCGAGAGGAACTTGCGCCGCAGGTGCGCCCGGGCCGCCATCGCGAGCTCGCGCGGCACGTCCGTCAGGTCCGGCGGGGCGTCGGCCATGCGCTCCAGGAAGATGTCGCGGATCTCGGTGCGGTTCCGGTGGATCGCGGGCACCAGGATGTGCGACGGCATGTCGTCGGCGAGCTGCACGATCAGCTCCGCCAGGTCCGTCTCGACCGCAGCGATGCCCTCCTCCGCCAGCGCCTCGTTCAGCCCGATCTCCTGGGTGGCCATGGACTTGACCTTGACCACCTCGTCGGTCTCCTTGGCGCGCACCAGGTCGGCGACGATCCGGTTGGCCTCTGCCGCATCCCGCGCCCAGTGCACGACGCCGCCGCGCGCGGTCACGTTGCGCTCGAGCTCCTCCAGGAGCTCGGGGAGCCGGGCCATGACGTCGGTCTTGATCGCGGAGCCGGCGTCGCGCAGGGCCTCCCAGTCCGGCACCTCCCCGACCACGCGCGCCCGCTTGGACCGGATGGTGGAGGTGGCGTTGCCCAGGTTGCGGCGCAACTGCTCGTTCGCCAGCGCGGCCTTCGCCGCGTCAGGAAACGAAGCGCCCCAGTGCAGCGGGTCCTCCGGGCGGCCCACGCCCCCGAGGGTGCCGGGCGCGGCGTCCGGGCTGGGACCACGGCCGGCGCGCGTGGCGGGCATGCCCAGGAAGGTGCTCATCGGGCCACCTCCTGGCGGTCGCCGGGGTGCACCGGCGCCTCGCGGGTCGAGGCGAGGATCTCGGCCAGGTGCATGGGCCGCACGCCCGTGCCGCCGCGCGAGAGGCCGCCGCCGATGTGCATCAGGCACGACCAGTCGCCCGCGGTGAGCACCTCGGCCCCCGTCCCCACCACGTTCGCCACCTTGTCGTCGAGCATCGCCGCCGACGTGTCCGCGTTCTTCAGCGAGAACGTCCCGCCGAACCCGCAGCAGCCCTCGGCCTGCTCCAGCGGTGCGAGCTCCAGCCCCTCCACGGCGCGCAGGAGGCGCTCGGGCTTGTCGCCCACGCCGAGCATCCGCAGCGAGTGGCACGTGGGGTGGTAGGTGACGCGGTGCGGGAACCAGGCGCCGACGTCGGTCACGCCGAGCACGTCGACCAGCAGCTCCGAGAGCTCGTAGGTGCGCTCGGAGACGGCCGTCGCGGTCCGCGCCTCGGAGGTCAGCCCCGCACGCTCCAGCACCATCCTCTGCTGGTGCCGGATCGAGCCCGTGCACGAGCCCGAGGGCACCACGACGGCGTCCCACTCGCCGTCCGCCACCGGGGCGAAGGTCCGCACGTGGTTGCGCACCACCGGCACGGCCTCGGCGAGGTAGCCGGTGTTCACGTGCATCTGGCCGCAGCACGCCTGCGCGGCCGGGAACACGACCTCGTGGCCCAGGCGCTCCAGGAGCGTGACGACGGCCTTCGGGGCCTGCGGGAACATCGCGTCGGCGATACAGGTGGCGGCCAGGGCGATACGCATGGGCACTCTCCTTCGAGGTCTGTCCACACCATAGCCCACTGTGGACAGACCACTGAAGTAGCATGGCGGCCGTGCGAACCCACGAGCGCGTCCTGGCCCAGATCGAAGCGGGTCTCACCGCGGGCAAGTGGTCCATCGGCGAGCGGCTCCCGGCGGAGCGGGCGCTCGCGGAGGAGCTCGGCGTGTCCCGACCGTCCGTGCGCGAGGCCATCCGGATCCTGGAGGCGATGGGCATCGTGCGCACCGCCGTCGGCTCCGGCCCCACGGCGGGCGCCACGGTGATCGACCGGCCGGCGGCCGGCCTGGGCGCGGCGGTACGCCTGCACGTGGCCTCCGGCACCCTCCCCGTGTCCGACGTCGTCCGCACGCGCGTGCTGCTGGAGGCCGGGGCCGTGCGCGACGCCGCCGAGGGGCGCTGGGACGAGGCGGACCTGGAGCCCCTGCGCGGATACCTCGCCGCGATGGCCGCACCCGGGCTCGGCGTGGCCGAGTTCCTGGAGCGGGACCAGGACCTGCACCTCGGGATCGCGCGGCTGGGCGGCAACCAGCTCGTCGAGGCGATCCTGAGCGGCATGCGCGCCGCCGTCGCCTCCTATGTGGCGGCCGGGGCGGAGGCGGTCGCGGACTGGCCGCGGACGGCCGCGCGCCTGTGCGCGGAGCACGAGGGCATCGTCGACGCCGTCGCGCGGCACGACGCGGCCGGGGCGGAGCGCCTGATGCGCGAGCACATCGAGGGCTTCTACCGCGAGACGGGCCTGGGCGAGGGCTGAGCACGCCCGGCCCCCGCGCGGGCCGGACCGGCCGCCTCGGCGCCCAGCCCGGCGGCCTCGCGGCGCCGGTCGATCTCGGCGCCGACGTCGCGGGCCAGGTCGGGGCGCTGCCGCACCATCTCCCGCACGGTGTCGACCGGGATCCGCACCACCGTGGACTCGCCCACCGAGACCGCGACGAGCGCGGCCGGCTCCCGGGTCAGCGCCGTCGGGCTCAGGAGGTCGCCCGTGCCCAGCTCCAGCACGGACCGCGTCTCGCCGGCCGGAGCGGGCAGCGCGAGGTAGCCGGCGCCGTCGAGCAGCACGCCCATCGCGTCGGGGACGGCGCCGGACAGCTGTGTCACCTCGCCGTCGCCGAACCGCTCCACGAACACGGCGTCCGCGAACGCGGCCACCTGCTCGTCGTCGAGCCGGAGCACGGGCGCGAGCCGGCCCAGCGCGTCGGCGCCGGTCGGCAACGGGGTGCCCCACCCGTCGTCGCCGTCCAGGTGCAGCCCCGCCCGCCGGGCGGCGTACCAGAGCGACCCGAGGAACAGGGAGCGCGTCGCGCCGACGGCGGTGACGGTGGGCAGCGGCAGCGCCACCTCGTAGCTCCCGGCACCCAGCACGGCGACTGCCGGCCGTGCGCCGGGCACGAGCGCCGGGAGCCGGTCGGCCGTACGCAGCAGGACCGTGCGCACGCGGTCGGGCGGGTCGGTCGTGGCGAACGTGACGGTGAGGCTGTCGGTGTGCTCGGTGCTCGGCACGCTCAGGTTCGTGAACTCGGCGCCCGCGAGGGAGGCGTTCGGCACCACGCGGATGCCGTCGCCCGTCTCGATGTGCACCGCGCGCCAGTTGACCTCGACGACCCGGCCGCGGGTCGAGCCCGTGTCCAGCCAGTCGCCGATCCGGAACGGCTGCTCGAACAGGAGCAGCAGGCCCGAGATGATCGAGCCCGCGGCGTTCTGGAGCGCGAGGCCGAGCACGATCGAGGTGACGCCGAGCGCGGTGAACAGGCCGCCGACGTCGGCGCCCCAGACCCACGAGAAGAGCACCGCGAGACCCACGACCACGACCCCGACGCGGACGATGTCGACGAAGATCGAGGGGATCCGGGCGCGCCACGAGCCCTCCCGGGCGTTGCTGAAGAGCGCCACGTTGAAGCCGGAGAGCACCACGAGGAGCACCAGCAGGCCCGCCACGGTGGCGATGACCCGCACCCACGTGACCTCGGCCGAGATCTGCGACGCCTGGGTCACCAGCAGCAGGAGCGCCACGGCGGGGACCACGAAGGTGCGCAGGAACGCGACGGGCCGGGCGGCCGCGCTGCCCCGGCGCACGAGGGCCGCGTGCAGCTCGGTGAGCGCGAGCAGCACCACCGGCAGCCCGACGGTGACGCCGAGCGCCCACCAGAACCAGGGCTGTGCGGTGAGGTCAGCCACGGCGGGCCTCCTCCAGCTCCCAGACCGGCTCCGGACCGGACTCGGTCTCCACGGTGCCGGACTTTCGGAAGGAGTACTGGTCGCGCAGCCGGTCGTGGACGGCCGCCGAGACGAAGACGCCCGGCCGGTCGCTGGCCCGCGGCAGGCTGAACGCCAGGTTCACCGCGTCGCCCCACAGGTCGTACACGTTCTGGCGGCCCACGAGCCCGCTGGTCACCGTGCCGGTGTCCAGCCCGGCGCGCAGCGCCAGGGCGGCGTCGTGCTGCGCGTCGAACGCTGCGACGACCTGCTGCATCTCGCGGACGAACTCCAGGGAGCGCCGCGCGCTGTCCACCCGGGGCACCACCAGCCCGCAGCTCGCCAGGTACCCCGAGCGCAGGGTGCGCACCTTCTCCACGCCGAGCCGTTCCGCGGCCTCGTCGAACCCGCGGACCAGGAGGTTCACCGTCTCCAGCTCCTCGTCCGACGACATGCCCCGGGTGAGGTCGTCGAGCCCCACCACCTCGGCGTACACGACCGTCACGTCCGTGTGCGACTCCGTGATGGTCTCCTCGCCGTCCTGGTAGCGCCGGGCGACGGCCTCCGGCATGAGGGTGTGCAGCAGTCGCTCGTACTCGGCCTGCTGCTCGTCCAGGAGGTCCGCCTTGGTCTGCAGCGACCTGGCCATGTCGTTGAACGCGCCGGCGAGCTCACCGAACTCGTCCCGGCTGGTCTCCGCGACCCGCGCGTCGAGGTTGCCGGCCGCCACCTCCCTGACCCCCGCCACCAGGTGCCGCACCGGCCGCACGAACACCTGGGCCAGGAGCAGCGAGGCGAGCGACACGAGCAGGACCAGGAGGGCGACGCTGATCAGCAGGTTCCGCGTGAAGTCCCGCACCGGCTCGAACGCCTCGGACGTGTCCAGCTCCGCGACGAGCACCCACTGCAGCCCCGGGATGTCCAGCGGCATCCAGGCGCCGAGCGTCTCGTGCCCGCGGTAGTCCGTGCTCACGCCGGTCCCGGAGCGGCCCCGCAACGACTCGTCCACCGCGCGCGACTCGACGGGCTGCAGCAGCACCGACCCCGTGACGGCCACCTGCCGGTCGGCGGTCTCCCGAGGTGTTCCGTTCGCGACGACCTGCCGGCGGTACTCCTCCGGGTCCTCGAGCAGTCCGCGGGAGACGGAGCGCATCAGGTGGTCCGGGCCCACCAGATAGGTCTCGCCGGTGCGTCCCAGGCCGGTGGCCGCCCAGGCACCGTCGGACGTCATGATGCCGTCCACCTCGTCCATCGGGACCTGGTAGACGAGCACGCCGTCCGCCTGGCCGTTCGATCCCACCGGCGACGCCGCGAACAGCGTCGGCTTCCCCTCGGACGGCGTGTACCGGTCCAGGTCGCTGATCGCCATGGTGTCCACGCTGGTCGCGCGGGCGGCCTGCTCGAACACGTCCTGGAGCGCCCCGCCGGCGTGGGGGCCGGTGAGCACGTTCGTGCCGAGGTCCACCCCCTTGTAGGCCGAGTAGATGACGGTGCCGTCCTCGTCGAGCAGCAGGATGTCCTCGTACCCCTTCTGCGCCACGGTCTCGCGGAAGAAGTCGTGGTACTTCGCGTGGGCGGCCGACCAGGCGCTGCCGTCGCCCGCGTCGTCGGTGGCCAGCCGGGCGTCCCAGTCCGTGTCCGCGGCCGTATAGCTCGCCTGGAGGTGCCAGGCGGCGTCCGACGTCGGCAGCAGCGCCTCGACGTCCGCCTCGCCGCCCTGCCGGGCCTCCAGCTCCGGCACGAAGCTCTGCTCGTAGTACGCGCGCACGGCCGCCTTCTCGGACGCCGACGCGGGCTGCTCGTCGAGCTCGCGGAACGCGTCGTGCAGCTCGGGGACCGCCTGCGCCGCGATGCCGCGGCTGTCCAGGATGATCGTGTGCCGCAGGCCGTCCATGTACGCCTCGATCTCGCGGGCGCGGGACTCGCGCACCTCGATCATCCGCTCGATCGCCGCGGCGCGGAGCGAGTCGCTGCCGTTGCGGTACCCGACGATCCCGGCCACGAGCGCCGACAGCAGGCTGACTCCCAGCAGCATGGCGAGCAGCTTCGACAGGATGGACATCCCGGCCCGACGGCGTTCGGGTGGCGCTTCCGTCATCCTTGGTCCCCTCCGTACGGTCTCAGAGGGGTGCCACAGCCTGGGTCAACCGTCCGCCCCCTGACGTCGTCCCTCAGCGGAGGCTAGTTCGAGATCCGGTCAAGCGCTTCGCGGGGAGCGGTTATGTCCGCTTCAAGGAGTGATTGGGGGAGGGAACGGGGTCATTCCGGGCGGGTCGCCTGGACCACCGTGCGGCACGGGTCGTGGTCCGGCCCGGTACCCGTGGCGGCGCGTTCCAGCAGCTCGCGGAGCACCGCGCGCTGCGCCGGCTCGAGCCCGGAGAGCAGCTCCTCCTCCGCGGCGGCCACGCGCGCATCCATCGCGGCGAGCACCTCCAGGCCGCGGTCCGTCGCGACGATGCGGCGCGCGCGCCGGTCGGCCGGGTCCTGCTGCCGCTCGACCAGCCCGCAGCCCTCGAAGGCGTCGAGCAGGTAGGTCATCACCGTGCGGTCGATGCCGAGCGAGGCGGCGAGCGCGGCCTGGCTGGGCAGGTCGCCGTGCACCACGGCGGTGAGCAGCTGGTAGCCGCGCGTGCCCTGGGGCAGGTCGTCCGCTGCGGCGTCGACGCGGGCGCTCCACTCGCGCAGGAGCGCGGCGAGGGACCAGCCGAACAGGGAGTGCTGGCCCGTGCGGGTCTCGGTGGGCGCGGTGCTCATGCGCCCATCCTAGGGGAATGTGCAGCGATCCAGAAGAGTTGTGAGTAATATCGTCTGCTAGACAGACGATCTGCCGCGAGGTGTGGCAGGCACAGAGCGACACGAGGGACACCGCACGCATGACCGACTACGGGCACGACCTGCTCTTCGGCACCTTCATCACCCCGTCCAACGGCGACCCGCAGGTTCCCGTGCGTCTCGCCCAGCTCTCCGAGCAGCTGGGCCTGGACCTGGTCACGTTCCAGGACCACCCGTACCAGCCGTCGTTCCTGGACACCTGGACGCTCCTGTCGTGGGTGGCCGCGCAGACCGAGCGCATCCACCTCTCCGGGAACGTGCTCAACCTGGGCATGCGCCCGCCCGCCCACCTGGCGCGCGCCGCCGCGAGCCTCGACCTGCTCAGCGGCGGGCGCTTCGAGATGGGCGTGGGCACGGGCGGCTTCTGGGACGCCATGGTCGCGATGGGCACCAGGCGGCTGACCCCCGGCGAGGGCGTCACCGCCCTCGAGGAGGGCATCGAGATCATGCGCGGCATCTGGGACGCCGGGAACCGCACGCCGCTGCGGGTGCCCGGGCAGTTCCACCACGTCGACGGCGCCAAGCGCGGTCCGGCCCCCGCGCACGACATCCCGATCTGGCTCGGGGCGTACAAGAAGCGCATGCTCCGGCTCACCGGCGCCAAGGCCGACGGCTGGCTGCCCTCGCTGCCCTACTTCAAGGACGGCGACCTGGCGCGCGGCAACGCGACCATCGACGAGGCTGCCGAGGAGGCCGGGCGCTCGCCGAGCGAGATCCGCCGGCTGCTGAACCTCGGCGGGTCCATCACCGACCGGTCCACCGGGCCGCTCCAGGGACCCGCGGACCAGTGGGTCGAGGAGCTCACGCTCATGGCGCTGGAGGACGGCGTCAGCGGGTTCATCGCGATGGGCGACGACCCGGACCAGATCCGCGCGTTCGCGGAAGAGGTCGCGCCCGCCGTCCGGGAGGCCGTGGCGGCGGAGCGGCGCTCCGCGGGGACGGCGCCGGCGGCGGCCCGCCGGGGCGCGACGGCGCTGGCCGCCCGCCGTGACGGCATCGACTACGGCTCGCTCCCGCCGGAGCTCGCGGCGCACGCCGTGGAGCCCGGCGACCGCGAGTACGGCGCGGTGCGGCACAACTACCTCCGGTCCGGCGCGCCGGGCCTGGTGCTGCGGCCGCAGGGCGTCGACGAGGTCGCGGCCGGGCTGGCCTGGGTGCAGAAGCAGGACGTCGAGTTCGCCGTCCGCTCCGCGGGGCACGGCATCTCCGGCCGCTCCACGAACGACGGCGGCGTGGTGCTCAGCCTGAGCCGGATGCGCTCGGTCGAGGTCGTCGACGAGGCCACGCGGCGGGTGCGGATCGGCGCCGGTGCCACCTGGGGCGAGGTCGCCGAGGTGCTGGCCCCGCGCGGCTGGGCCATCACGTCGGGCGACTACGGCGGCGTGGGCGTCGGCGGGCTCGCCACCACCGGCGGCATCGGGTTCCTGGGCCGGCTGCAGGGCCTGACGATCGACCATGTCGTCGCGGCCGAGGTGGTCACGGCCGACGGGCGCGTGCTGCACGCGTCCCGCGACGAGCACCCCGACCTGTTCTGGGCGCTCCGCGGCGCCGGCGGCAACATGGGCGTGGTCACGTGGATCGAGATCGAGGCCGGCGCCGTCGGGAACGTCGTCTTCTCGCAGATGACGCTCGACGCCACCGACACCGCGGGCCTGCTGGAGCGCTGGGGCGCCACGGTCGAGGCGGCGCCGCGCGGGCTCACGTCCTTCATGATCGTGGGCGGCGGACGGCGCGGGCAGACGCCGATGGCGCAGCTGCTGACCGTGTTCGCGGCCGAGGGCGCCGACGCCGACCCGGACGAGGCGATCGCCCAGCTCGAGCTGCTGGCCGACGCCGGCCCGCTGCTGGGGCACCAGGCGCAGCTCCTGCCGTACTCGGGCGTGGTGCGCAAGGAGGACGCCCACCACTCCGGCGGCGGCGACCCGTCGGCGCGGTCCGGCCTGCTGACGCACCTGGACCAGGGCACCAGCCGGGCGATCGAGCGCCTGCTCGGCACCGGGGAGTCGTACTTCACGTCGATCCGGGCCACGGGCGGCGCGGGGAACGACGTCGCGCCGGACGCCACGGCGTACGCGCACCGGCACCAGAACTTCGCGCTCTCGGCCCTGGGCTCGAACCAGGACCGGCTCAACCAGGCGTGGGACAGCGAGATCGGGTCCGTGATGGACGGCTCGTACCTGTCCTTCGACACCGACAGCCGGCCCGAGCGGCTGCTGGAGGCGTTCCCGGAGCCGACGTTCACGCGGCTGCGGGAGGTCAAGGCGGTCTACGATCCGTCGAACGTGTTCCGGACGAACTTCCCGATCCCGCCGGCCGACCCGGCCGAGGGCGCCTCGGGGAGCGATGCCTGACAGGTCCGCCTTGTGACGCTGGGTTGTGGATAACTTCACGTGCGTGTGGGTGAGAGCCCGTAGGTTCGATCGCGTCCGGTGCAGCCGGACGCGATCTGACCGTTGAACGACCACCGCAGGGGTACCCATGAACCTTGTCGCCGCCTCGCGCCTCGCGCGTGACCTGATGGACCAGCACGGGCTGAAGGCCTGGACGTTCGAGTTCGACGACGCCGTCCGGCGCGCCGGGATGTGCAGCTACGGCAAACGACGCATCAGCCTGTCCGCGCCGCTCACCCGCATCCACGACGAGCGGGAGGTGCGGGACACGATCCTGCACGAGGTGGCGCACGCGCTCGCGGGTCCCAAGGCGAAGCACGGCCCTGCCTGGCGCGCGGTGGCGGTGCGGATCGGGTGCTCGGGGCTGCGCTGCGTGGACCCGTCGGCGCCGTCGATCGACGGGCCGTGGGTGGGCACGTGCCCGGCCGGCCACCGGAGCACCCGGTTCCGGCGGCCCCCCGGCATCATGTCCTGCCGCTCGTGCGGTCCGCGGTTCGCCCTGGCCAACCTCATCGCGTGGACCTACAAGGGGCGCAACGCGGCGATGGGGGAGCGGTACGACTCCCAGCTGCGCGGGGCCTTCCGCGAGGTGGGCGAGGTGCCGGCCACCGGACCCGGCGCCGAGGAGAACGTGGCCCGGGCGGCGCGGGCGCTGGCCGCCGGGGCCGTCATGGAGCCGTTCGACCTCGGCGCGCTACGTTGACCTCATGGCTACCGCTCTCACGCTCCCGTCCGGCGCCGCCGGCTCCCGCATCGTCGGTCTGGGGCACCACCAGCCACCGCAGACGCTGACGAACGACGACATCGCCCAGCGGGTCGAGACCAACGACGAGTGGATCCGGTCGCGCACAGGCATCGTCACGCGGCACGTGGCGGCGGACGACGTCACCGTCGCCCAGATGGCGACCGCCGCGGCGGAGCACGCGCTGGCCGACGCCGGGCTGACCGCCGACGCCGTCGACCTGGTGATCGTCGCGACGGCCACCAACGACGACCGGTCGCCCAACACGGCCGGCCGGGTGGCCTATGCGCTGCACACGGGCGTCCAGCCCGGTGCCTCCACGCCGGAGGGCGAGGAGGCACCGGACCTGCGCGACGTCGTGGGCCCGGCGGCGCTGGACCTCAACGTGGCGTGCTCCGGGTTCGCGCACGGGGTCGGCGTGGCCGACCAGGCGATCCGCACCGGGTCGGCGCGCACGGCGCTGGTGATCGGCGCGGAGAAGCTCACCGCGTACACCGACTGGACCGACCGCTCGACGTGCATCCTCACGGCGGACGGCGCCGGCGCGGTGGTGCTCCAGGCGACGGACACCCCCGCCGTCGGGCCCGTGGTGTGGGGCACCGAGCCGGAGCTCACGCCCGCGGTGCGCATCGAGGCGCCCGAGGTGAAGTTCCAGCAGGACGGCCGTTCGGTGTTCAAGTGGGCCATCACGCGCGCCGCGGACCGGGCGCGGGACGTCGTGGCGGCGTCCGGGCTGAGCCTCGACGACATCGAGGTGCTCGTGGCGCACCAGGCGAACCTGCGGATCATCGAGCCCCTGGCCAAGGCGCTCGGACTGGAGGGCAAGGTCGTCGTCACGGATATCACCGAGTCGGGCAACACGTCGGCGGCGTCGATCCCGCTGGGGCTGTCCAAGTGGTGGCACGCGGGCCGGATCCCGGCGGGCGTGCCCGCGCTGCTGTTCGGGTTCGGCGGCGGGTTCGCGTGGGCCGGCCAGGTGGTGATCACGCCGGAGCGGTGAGCCGGCCGGGTTACCCGACGGAGGGCATGGACAGCGCTTTCCCAGCGTCGTATCGTTTCAATCCCATCCACCCGACGTCGACGACGACCGAAGGAGCTCTCCACCGATGCCCGAGCCGACCACTGAGCCGACCACCGAGCCGATCACCGGTCCGACCCAAGAGCCCGTGCCGCCGTCGGGCCCGCTGCCCGAGGGGCGCCGCCGCTACGCGGTGGTGGGGACGGGGCACCGCGCGTCCATGTACGTCGACGCCCTGATCGGCACCCACGCGCCCGACGGCGAGATCGTCGCCTGGGTCGAGCCCAACCCCGTGCGCGCCGCGGCCTACGAGGCGCGCGTGGCTGCCGCGTTCGGCGGTGTCCGCCCCGTGTACGGGCCGGACGACCTGGAGAAGGCGATCGCGGAGCAGTCCGTGGACCGCGTGATCGTCACGTCGGTCGACCGCACGCACGGCGACCTCGTGACCCGCGCCCTGCGGGCCGGCGCCGACGTGGTCGTGGAGAAGCCCATCGCCGCGCACGCCGACCAGGCCCGGCAGATCGTCGACGCCGTGGCCGAGACGGGCCGCGACCTGGTCACGACGTTCAACTACCGCTACTCGCCCCGCAACAGCGCGCTGCGCGAGGTGATCGCGAGCGGCGAGATCGGGCGGGTGCTGTCGGTCCACTTCGACTGGGCGCTGGACACCGTGCACGGCGCCGACTACTTCCGCCGCTGGCACCGCGAGAAGGTGAACAACGGCGGCCTGCTGGTGCACAAGTCGAGCCATCACTTCGACCTGGTCAACTGGTGGATCGACGGTGTGCCGCAGCGCGTCTTCGCCACGGGCGGCCGGCGGTTCTACGGCGACGACGGCGCGCACGAGTCCGGCTACGAGCCCACGGCCGGCGAGCGCGCCCTGAACGAGCGCGGCATCGACCCGTGGCAGCTCTCGGTCGAGAACAACGAGTGGCTGTCCACCCTGTACGGACCCGAGGCCCAGGCGGTCGACGGCTACGTGCGCAACCGTTCGGTGTTCGACGCGGGCATCACCACCGAGGACACGCTCGGGCTCGTCGTCGAGTACGAGGGCGGCGCGCTGCTCACCTACTCGCTCACCGCGCACGCGCCGTGGGAGGGCTACCGCGTGGTGGTCAACGGCACGCGCGGCCGGGCGGAGCTGGAGGTCGTCGAGCGCGGCTCGGTCGAGTTCGGCGACAAGGCCGCGATCCTCGACCCGAGCGCGACCGAGGTGTTCGAGGAGGACCTCGTGCGGCCCATCGGTGAGCGGCTCGTGGTGCAGCGGCACTGGGAGCGCGCCGAGGAGCGGCCGATCGTGCGCGGCGGCGGCGGGCACGGCGGCGGCGACGCGCTGCTGCTGGCCGACGTGTTCAAGCCGTCGGCCGAGCCCGACCCGCTGGCCCGCGCCGCCGGCTACGTCGACGGCGTCCGCGCGTCGTCGGTGGGCTACGCGGGCAACCGCTCGCTGGAGACGGGCGCCCCGGTCCCGGTCAAGGACCTCAACCTGAGCATCTGACCCACTCCCTCCCCTTTGAGCTCTCTCCCCTTTGAGGCCCGGGTTTCTTCGCTTTTCGCCGGCCGAAAGCGAAGAAACCCGAGACTCAAAGGGGAGGGGTGTCACACCAGCAGCGCGCCGATCACCACGAGCACCGGCACGCACAGCGCCGTCGTCCAGACGGTCGCGCGCGCCGCGACGCCGTCGAACACGCCGTACCGCGTCGCGTAGGTCGTGACGTTCACCGCCGTGGGCAGCGCGGCCATCGTCACCACGAGGGCCAGCGCCGGCGTGTCCAGCCCCACCGCCGAGCCGAGCGCCCACGCCGCCAGCGGGTGCAGCAGGTTGCGCACCAGCACGGCGATCGTGATCACCCAGCCCACCAGCCTGCGGCCCCGCCCGGCGGTCACGCCGAGGTCGGCGTCCGCGGCCGGCATGGGGACGGCGAGCGTCATCCCGAACGTGAGCAGGCCCAGCGGCGGTGCGGCGGCGCCGATCAGGTCGAACGGGAGCAGCACGACCTCGGGCAGCCGCGCGCCGGTCAGCTCTGAGACCACCGCGACGAGCAGGCCCGCGACCGTGCCGAGCGTGATCGGGTTCCGGAACGCCGCGAGGAACACCTGCCCCATCGTCCGCCAGCCCGACCTGGCGGGGGTCCCGCCGTCGGCGGACGCCGTCGCCCGGTCGAGCACGGAGAGGGTCAGCGGCGCCAGCACCAGGAGCTGGAACAGCAGCGTGGGCACCACGGCGAGGGCGTCGTCGAAGAGGTAGACGGCCAGCGGCAGCCCGATGTTGCCGCCGTTGACGTACACGGCGGCGAGCGTCGTGACGGCGGCGGGGCCCGCGGGCAGCCGCAGCAGCCAGCGCGCCGCGGCTGCCGTCGCGAGGCCGAGCACCGCCGTCGTCGCCCACGTGACCACCGCGCCGCGCGAGAGCACGTGCGCCAGGTCCGTCGAGGCGAGCGTGCTGAACATCAGGGCCGGCGCGCAGATCGTGAACGACAGCGTCGCCAGGGTCTGCCGGGCGCCGGCCCCGCCGTCACCGGCCCCGTCGCGGGCGATCCCGCGGGGGAGTCCGCGGCCGGCCAGCAGGCCGGTCCGCTGGATCACCCAGCCGAGCGCGACCACGCAGGCCATGGAACCGATGGCAGTCAGGACGGGCAGCACCCGAGCACCCTGTCACGCTCCCCGGATCTACCTCGGGAGTGTCCACGGGGCGCCGAGCTCCGTGAACGTGCGCTGCTCGCGCGCCGCGCGCTCGCACCACGCGGCGACGTCGTGCACCACCGGGTGCCGCGCGTCGCCCTCGGGATTTCCCTGCCCGACGCCGCCGGGCCCGACGCCGCCGGGCCCGACGCCGCCAGGCCCGACGCCGCCAGGACCGCCCGGACCGGCGCCGCCCGGCCCGCCCGCGACCGGCGCCACCCCGTCCACCCAGTCCACGAACGCGTCGTCGACCGGCGCCGGGTCCGGCGCGGTGCGCACGGCCTCGAGCACCCGCATGAACGCGCCGGTGTCCCGCACGTCGCACAGGAGCCGCTCGCCGGTGCCGGCCCGGACCCGCAGCAGGTTCTCCAGCAGGCCGGTGCGCTCGTACCGCTTCTCGGCTACCACGCGACCGGTGCGCAGCCGCACCAGGTCGTGCTCGTACCCGAGCTCGATCTCGCCCTCGGTGCCCTGCACGATCACGCGCGCCGGGGTGCGCTCCGCCGCGCACAGGGTGAGGCCGAATCCGTAGCGGGTCCCGTCGGTGCCGACGGCGCGCAGGGAGGAGGTGTCGTCGGCCTCGATGGGGTTGGCCCGCCACAGGTCGGTGTTCACGTAGGCGAGGTCCGCGGCGGTCCGGGCGCCGCCCACCCACAGGGCGGTCGCCACGGCGTGCGCCAGCGGGTTGGTCACCACGCCGTCGACCACCGCGCGGTCGCCCATGCGCCGCCGCCCCGCCCAGGGCGAGCGCGCCCAGTAGGCGGCGGTCCGCACCCAGGTGCCGACGGCGCCGATGCCGGTCACCTGCCCCACCTCGCCGCGCGCGACCATGTCGGCGACGGCGGGCAGCGCGTGCGACCCGAAGGTCTGGAACCCGACCTGGCACAGCCGCCCGGTCCGTTCGACCACGGCGACCAGCTCGGCGTGCTCCGCCAGGGACGCCGTGGTCGGCTTCTCGAGCAGCACGTCGATCCCCGCATCCAGCGCGGCGCGCGCGAGCGGCAGGTGCGTGTGGATGGGCGTGGCGAGCACCAGGACGTCGGGCAGTGCGTCGGCGTCGGCGGACAGCAGGTCGCCCAGGCTCGCGAACCACGATGCCGGGGCGTCGTCGGGCTCGCGCGGGTCGACGACGGCGCTCAGCCGCGCCAGCCCCCGGTCCTCCAGGTCCGCGACCGCCCGCAGGTGCGAGCCGCCGTGGCCGTGGATGCCGACCACGGCCACCTTGGGCAGGCTCACCGCCGGCCGCCGTCGGTCAGGTCGGCGGCCAGCGCCTCGGCCGCGTCGGCCGTGAGCTCGGTGTCGAGCAGCACCGCCACGAGGTCGAGCTGCACGGAGCCGCCGTCGGGCACGAGCAGGGGCGCGTCCCAGGCCAGCGCCGGGCAGGCGCCGGGGTACTCGGCCGAGCGCAGGAACCACGGTCGCACCTGGCCGGGCTGCACCAGCAGGAGGGTCGTGGACCGGCCGCCCTGCTGCTGCACGAACGCCACCCAGGGCGAGGTGCTGCCGTGCGCCCGGTTCTCGCCGGTGCCGGCAGCGGACAGCACCGTGGTGCTCTCGGCGATCGGCAGGCGCCAGAACAGGCCGCCGTACCCCGCGCCCGGCCGCCCGTTCGTCGCGGGCGAGCGGATCTCCAGCGGGCCGTGGTCCGCGTGCAGCGTCGAGCGCCAGTCGAGCACCCAGCCGGGGGCGGCGTCGGCCCCGGGCGCCAGGGGGAGCAGGTGCGCCGAGACACGGCGCTCCTCACGGAGCTGCGGCTCGCCGTGCTCGTCGGACCACAGCACGTCCTCGACCAGGGTCTCGCCGACCGTGCCCAGGGGGCCGGGAGCGCCGGCGGCGCCGGGAACGCCCGGCTCAACGCGGATCCCGGACGACGTCTGCCGGCCGTGGTTCTTGAGCAGCGTGGGGCCCACGTCCTCGATGAAGGTACGGCCGCCCCAGTGGCTCGTGCCGTTCACGTCGGGCACGGCGATGCCCACGCCGTAGTGGTGGCGGTGGTCCACGGGGCTCACGTCGGTGAGGGGCACTCCCGCCAGGGTGTGCACGGGGTGCAGGTAGGGCCGGCGGGCGTGCACCTTCGGCATGCGGTCGCCCGCGTCCCGGCGCACCAGCTCCAACCCGTCGCCGCAGGTCAGCACGACGGCGTCGGCGGAAGGATCGGCGGGCACGGACCAGACCGGCGTGGCGGTCGGGGGCACGGTGGGCACCTCCTCCGGCTGCCCGACGACGAGGTCGTCGTCCGTGATGTGCACCCGTTCCGGGCCCTGGGGCACGGGCCCGGTGCTCCCGCGCACCTCCAGGCTGGGTGTGAACCGTGCAGAGCGTGCGGGGTGGGCGTCGTCGTCGATCACGGCGTGCAGCTCCCTCCAGGCATGGCGGCCGAGCTCGGCCTGCGGCACCGCGACCGTCGTCAGCGCGGGTGTGGCGTAGCGGGACAGTTCGATGTCGTCGAAGCCGGCCACCGAGATGTCGGCGGGCACGGCCACCCCGGCCTCGTTCAGGCCTGCGAGCAGGCCGAACGCGACGAGGTCGTTGAAGGCCAGCGCCGCGGTGGCGCGGGTGGCGAGGACGGCGGGCGCGGCGGCGTGGCCCGCCTGGATGTCCGGTCCGGCGGGCAGGTCGAGGATCTCGAGGTCGGCGTGCCGCTGCCGCGCGCGGGCCAGGCCGGCCCGGCGCAGCTCGTCGGACGCGCTCCGCACCGGTCCGCCCAGGTAGACCAGGCGGCGGTGGCCGAGCGCCACGAGGTGCTCGACGACCTGGACGGCGCCGTCCTCGTAGTCCACGACCAGGCTGGGCGCCGTCCCGCCGGTCTCGCGGTTGACCAGCACCACGGGCTCGACGTCGGCGATGAGCGCGCTGAGCTCGGCGTCCCCGATGCGGGGCGACACGAGCACCAGGGCGTCGCACCGCATGCGCGCCTCCAGGGCGATGGCGCCCTCCTGCTGGTCGTCCTCGACCGTGTCCGCCACGAGCACGCGGTACCCGTCCTCGGCGGCGCCGTCCATGACGCCGCGCAGGATCTGCTGGAACACGGGGTTGCCGAGGTCCGGCACCACGAGCGCCACGGTCTGCGTGCGGCCGAGCGCGAGGCTGCGCGCGGCGTTGCTCGGCCGGTAGCTGAGCTCCGCCGCCGCGGTCCGCACGCGCTCGGCGATGGCGGCGTCGACCGTGCTGCGCCCGTTCATCACGCGGGACACCGTCGCCCGCGAGACCCCGGCCGCCGCCGCGACGTCCCCGATCGTGGCGACCGCACGGCGCTGACCTGCGCCTCGAACGCTGCCGCTGCTCATGTGCTCTCCGTCCGTGACCTTGTCCGACCGGATAGCGCGTGGCGCGCGCCCTCGTCGGCGTGGCCCCCGCGTTACCGGTTTCCCGATGTGACGGTACACCATGGGAAACCGGTTCCTCATGTGGTACGTTCCTCCACCAGAGACCGGTTTCTCACCGACGAGCCGGGGATCGACGACGATCCGGAGGACAACGCGATGCGCCACCCGAACCGCGAGCCCGGACCCTGGCGGTCCGAGCCCCCGCCCGCCCCGACGGGGCCTGTCCGCGCGGGGGTGAACCCATGTCAGTGATCCAGGAGCTCTCGCGCGGCAAGCAGGCCGGCGCCGTCCGCAAGAAGGGCGACGGGCGCTGGGCGCTGTTCTTCCTCGCGCCGTGGTTCGTGGGCCTCGTGCTCATCACGGCCGGGCCCATGGGGGCGTCGCTCTACCTGTCCTTCACGGACTACGACCTGCTCTCCGCGCCCGAGTGGGTGGGCCTGGAGAACTACACGCGGATGTTCGACGACCCGCGGTTCCTCCAGTCCCTCGGCGTCACCTTCACCTACGTGTTCGTCTCGGTGCCGCTCCAGCTCGCCGCGGCCCTCGGCCTGGCGCTGCTGCTCGACAAGGGCATGCGCGGGCTCGCCCTGTACCGCTCGGTGTACTACCTGCCCTCCCTGCTCGGCGGGTCGGTGGCCATCGCGATCCTGTGGCGGCAGATCTTCGGCGCGGACGGCCTGGTCAACCAGGTCCTGGCGCTCTTCGGGATCCAGGGGCAGGGCTGGGTCTCGCACCCGGACTACGCGCTCGGCACCCTGATGGCGCTCAACGTCTGGACGTTCGGCGCGCCCATGGTGATCTTCCTGGCCGGCCTGCGGCAGATCCCGCAGATGTACTACGAGGCGGCCGCGATCGACGGCGCCTCGCGGTGGCGGCAGTTCCGCAGCATCACGGTGCCGCTGCTGACGCCGATCATCTTCTTCAACCTCGTGCTGCAGCTCATCGAGGCGTTCCAGTCGTTCACGCGGGCGTTCGTCGTCAGCGGCGGCAACGGCGGCCCGTCCGACTCCACGCTGCTGTACACGCTGTACCTCTACCTCAAGGGGTTCGGCTCCCTCGACATGGGCTACGCCTCGGCGATGGCCTGGTTCCTGCTGCTGATCATCGGCGGCATGACGGTCGTCAACTTCCTCGCCTCCAAGTACTGGGTCTTCTACGATGACTGACGCCTCGACGACCGCACAGACCACGACGCCGACGGCGGTCCGCCCGCCGTCCGACACCGCACCCGGCGCCCGGCGTGCCGGGCCGGGCGACCGCCGTCCGACCGCCGTCCGGCCGCGCGGCCGGCGCGTCCGGGCCCGGGTGGGGAGCGTGCTCAAGCACGCGGGCCTCATCGCCTTCGGGTTCGTGATGCTGTACCCGCTGCTCTGGATGCTGGCCAGCTCGTTCAAGCCGAACGCGCTGATCTTCCGCGAGCCGGGGCTCATCCCCACCGACATCGACCTGTCCAACTACACGGACGGGTGGAACGCGCTGCTGCATCCGTTCAGCCACTACCTGATCAACTCGGCGCTGGTGGTGCTCGGCTCGCTGCTGGGCAACCTGCTGTCCTGCTCCCTGGCGGCCTACGCGTTCGCGCGGCTGGAGTTCAGGGGCAAGCGGCTGTGGTTCGCGATCATGCTGATGTCGATCATGCTGCCGATCCACGTGGTGATCGTGCCGCAGTACGTGCTGTTCTCCCAGCTCGAGTGGATCAACACGTTCCTGCCGCTGATCGTGCCCAAGCTGCTCGCGACGGACGCGTTCTTCATCTTCCTGATGGTCCAGTTCTTCCGGGGCATCCCCCGCGAGCTGGACGAGGCGGCGACCCTCGACGGCTGCAACCACCTGCGGATCTACCTGCAGATCATGCTGCCGCTGTCCATGCCGGCCCTCGCCACCACCGCGATCTTCACGTTCATCTGGACGTGGAACGACTTCTTCAGCCAGCTGATCTTCCTGACGCGGCCGGAGATGTACACCGTGCCGATCGCGCTGCGCACCTTTGTCGACTCCACGGGCGAGAGCTCGTGGGGCTCGCTGTTCGCGATGTCGATCGTCTCCCTGATCCCCGTCTTCATCGCCTTCCTGTTCGGACAGAAGTACCTGGTCAAGGGCATTGCGACCACCGGGATCAAGTAGCTCCACCCGCGATGCGACAACGACGTCAACGTCACCGAAGGAGAAATACATGAGCACCACCGGCAACCGACCGAACACGAGGCGCGGCAAGCGGCTCGCCGGCTCGGCCGCGGGCATCGCGGCCGTCGCCCTGACCCTGGCCGCCTGCGGCGGCGGCGACTCCGGCATCGGCGGGGGCGGCGACGACGCCCCGGCCGCCGCCGAGGAGTGCCCCTGCGAGATCCGCTTCTCGTGGTGGGGCTCGGACAGCCGCCACGAGTCGACGCAGAAGATCATCGAGGCGTTCGAGGCGGAGAACCCGGACATCACCGTGGTCCCCGACTTCACCGACTGGGACGGCTACTGGGACAAGCTCGCCACCTCCGTGGCCGCGGGCGACACCCCCGATGTCATCACCCAGGAGGAGCGCTACATCTCCGACTACTCGACCAAGAACGTGCTCGCCGACCTGGGCACGCTCGACATCGACACCGCCAAGGTGGACGACGGCGTGCTGGCCGGCGGCCAGATCGACGGGACCCAGTACGGCATCCCGACCGGCATCAACGCCTACGCGCTCGTCGCCGACCCGGAGATCTTCGCCGACGCCGGCGTCGACGTGCCGGACGACACCACCTGGACGTGGGAGGACTACGTCACCACGGCGAACGCCGTCGCGAAGGGCGCCGGCGACGGCGTCTGGGGCACGCAGGACTACGGCTTCAACGAGGCCGGCCTCAACGTGATGGCGCGCCAGCGCGGCGAGACCCTGTTCACGCCCGAGGGCGAGCTCGGCGTCTCCGAGCAGACCGTGGCCGACTTCTTCCAGGTCTCCCTCGACCTGGTCGAGGGCGGCGGTCAGCCCGACGCCGCGCGCACGGTCGAGTACCAGGCGGCCGGCCCCGAGGGCGGCCTGCTCGGCACCAACAAGGGCGCCATGGGCGTCTGGTGGACCAACCAGCTCGGCGCGCTGTCCGACTCGTCCGGCCACGAGCTCGAGCTGCTGCGGCTCCCGGGCGAGTCCGAGGGCGAGCGCACCGGCATGTACTACAAGCCGGCGATGTTCTACTCCGTCTCGGCGGACACCGAGTACCCGGAGTCGTCGGCGAAGTTCGTGGACTTCCTGCTCAACTCCGAGGAGGCGGCCAAGATCATGCTGACCGACCGCGGCCTCCCGGCGAACACCGACGTGCGTGAGGCGATCCTGGGCGACCTGTCGCCCACCGACCAGAAGGTCGCCGACTTCATGGCGGACATCGAGGACGAGATCGTCGACAACCCGGCGGTCCCGCCGCACGGCAGCGCCGAGCTCGCGGACATCATGGAGCGCATCAACACGGAGGTCCTCTTCGAGCGCATCACCCCGGACGAGGCGGCCACCCAGTTCCTGGACGAGGTCAACGCGGCCATCGCCGACTGACCCCCCTTCGTTGAGTGCGGGGTATTTGTTGGCCAGGGAGCACTTTGGCCGCAGATACCCCGCACTCAACGACGTTTGGGGGTCGGTAGGATGAAACGGTTCAGAGGAGAGGTGCCACAGGTGTCACATGATCTGCTCGTGCTGCGGGAGGGCGACGACGTCGCCGTCGCCACGCGGGACCTGAGCCCGGGCGACCGGGCCACGGCTCCGGGGGCCGGCCCGGTCGGGGTGCGGCAGCCGGTGCCGCGCGGGCACAAGATCGCCCTGCGGGCCGTGCCGGCGGGCGGGCACGTGCGCAAGTACGGGCAGGTCATCGGGGTCGCCACCACCGACATCGCGGCGGGCGATCACGTGCACGCGCACAATCTCGGGTTCGAGGACGGGTCGCGGGAGGCGCCGCTGGGCGGCACGCACCACGACCTCCCGGTGCCCGACGGCGTCCGGCCTACGTTTCGTGGTTTCCGGCGGGCCGACGGGCGGGTCGGGACCCGCAACTTCGTCGCGATCCTGACCAGCGTGAACTGCTCCGCCTCCACCGCCAAGATGATCGCGGACCAGTTCCGCGGCGGCGTCCTGGACGAGTTCGAGAACGTCGACGGCGTCATCGCCCTGACCCACACCTCCGGGTGCGGCCTGGTCCCCGACTCCGAGGGCGGGCAGGTCCTGCTGCGGACCCTGCGCGGGTACGCCGCCCACCCCAACGTGACCGGCCTGCTCGTCCTGGGCCTCGGCTGCGAGATGGTCCCCGGCGCCGCCCTGTCCGCCCGCTCCGGGCAGGTCGCCGACCTCGGCATGCCCGGCATCGGCGCCCCCGACGAGACCCGCTCGGGCCTGCTGGCCGCCATCGCGGACGACACCGTGGTGCGGTCCCTGACCATCCAGGAGACCGGCGGCGTGCGCGCCTCCGTCCGCGCCGGCGTCGCCGCGATCCGCGAGATGCTCCCGCTGGTCAATGCCCGGGAGCGTGTCGAGTGCGACGTGTCCGAGCTCGTCCTCGCGCTGAACTGCGGCGGGTCCGACGGCTACTCCGGCATCACCGCCAACCCCGCCCTCGGCTGGGCGTCCGACCGCCTGGTCGCCTACGGCGCCACCTCCGTGCTGGCCGAGACCCCCGAGGTCTACGGCGCCGAACACCTGCTCACGGCCCGGGCCACCGAACCCGCCGTCGCGAAGAAGCTGCTGGACCGCATCGACTGGTGGCGCGACTACGTCGCCGCGGGCGGCGGGACCCTGGACAACAACCCCTCCCCGGGCAACAAGGCCGGCGGCCTGACCACCATCCTGGAGAAATCCCTCGGCGCCGTCGCCAAGGGCGGGCAGGCCGACCTGGGCGCGGTCTACGAGTACGCCGAACCGATCACGCAGCGCGGGTTCGCCTTCATGGACACGCCGGGCTACGACCCGGTCTCGGTGACCGGCCTGGTCGCGGGCGGCGCGAACGTCGTCGTCTTCACCACCGGCCGCGGTTCGGTCTTCGGGTGCCGGCCGTCCCCGTCGATCAAGGTCGCCACGAACACCCCGATGTACTCGGTGATGTCCGAGGACATGGACCTCAACGCCGGCGTCATCGTCGACGGCACCGCGACCGTCGCCGACGTCGGCCGGCAGATCTTCGACCGCATCCTCGCCGTCGCGTCCGGACAGCAGACCGTCAGCGAGGAGCTGGAGATCGGCGCCGAGGAGTTCATCCCCTGGCACATGGGCGCCGTCACCTGACGGGCCGGTACGCGTCAGACGCTCAGGTCCCTCGGGGGACCTGAGCGTCTGACATGTTCCACGTGGTTACGGGTAGCTCACCACCTTCGCCGGGATCGTCTCCGTGCCCGCCGCACGCGGGCCCACGCCGTTGATGACGTGCTCGTACGTGCCCACCCCGCCCAGCGACACGGTGAGCAGCGAGTGCATCCGCACGCCTGGCGTGACCGGCACCTCGAAGCCGTTGTCCGAGGTGATCGACGCGTCCGACGTGAACACGCAGTACGAGCCCAGGCCCCACGCCTCGTGCTGCGTCACGCCGTCCGCGACCTTGTACGCCGCCCAGCCCCGGACGCCGTCGTGGTTCCACGCCGCCTGGTTCGGCGGGTCGTACGGCAGCTCGTTCTGGTAGAAGATCGTGCGGCCGCGCTCCCCGGTCCACAGGGTGTTGTACTCCTGGTAGTGCTCGACGAAGAGCCCGTACCCGTCGACGTCGTCGCCGGTGACCACCAGGCCGTTCCGCGCCGTGTTCACGTCCCAGCCCACGCCGTCGCCGTGGTCGCCGCGCCAGGACCAGATGTGGTCCACGATCGTGTCGTCCGCGTTCACGACGATCGCCTGGTCCACCCGCCCGGCGTGCGCGCCGCCCACGCGGACGAACACGTCGTGCAGCGAGATCGGGTCGTCGGCGTGGTCCGCCGTCGATCCCGCGCTGCCGATGGTGAGCATCGACGGCGACTCCGCCGCGCCGGCGTCGAACAGCACGCCCGCCACGCGGACGCCGTCCACGTCGCCCACCCGCATCGCCGTCTGCCCGGCGGTCGGCACGATCGTGGCGTACCCGAGCCCGAGCACGACGGTGTCGGCGCGGTCCACCTCGATCGTCCCCGTCGTCTCGTAGATGCCGGGCGTGAGCAGCAGGTGCAGGCCCTGGTCCAGGGTCTGGTTGATCCGCGCGGCGGAGTCGCCGGGCCGGGCCACGTAGAACTGGTCCAGCGGGATCGAGGTGCCCGACGTCGTCCCGCCGTCCCAGGTCGCGCCGCGCGTGCCCGACCGGGCCGACGGCACGAACACCGCGTAGTCGTCCCCGTCGAGGTAGAGGTACGGCTTCTCGCGGATGGTGCCCGTGGTGTCCAGGGTGGTCACCGCGGGTTCCGGGAACGACGTCGGCGGGGCGTTCTCCACGCCGGAGAACACCATGTTCCACAGCGTCCCGGCCCAGCCGCCCGTGAGCGTCGAGTCGCGGGTGTACCACTGCTGCTGCGTCCAGGCGCGGACCTGCCCGTCGACCACGGAGTCGGCGATGTACCCGCCCGACGCCCAGCCGTACCGCGACGAGTGCAGCATGAGGTTGCCCTTGACGTGCACGCGGCGCATGGGCGCCGCCTGCGACACGGCCCAGCGCATGTCCCCGCCCGACGGCGTCACGGCCAGGTTCTCGACGGAACGCCAGAAGTTCTGCGTGGCGTTGCCCTCGAACCACTCCGCGTCGGCCCAGACGCCGCCGGTGATGTTCACGTCGTCCGGCCTCGTCCCCAGGCCGGAGATCGAGGTGTGGAAACCGGCGTTGACGTGCACCGGGTAGGTGCCCGGCTCGAACAGGAACTGGTGCCTCCCGTCGCCGAACTGGTCCGCCTCCTGCTGGTCGTAGACGGCGTCCACGGCCGCCTGGACCTGGGCCGTCGGGGTGTCCGGGCCGAAGACGTGCACGTTCGGCCCGAGGTCACCGCCGCCCGGGATCGGGTCGCCGGGCACGGTGCCGCCGTCGCCGGTGAACACCTTCAGCTCCCAGAGCGAGTAGCCGTACCCCGTGCCGCGCGCGGTGCCGGTCAGGCGCACGTACCGGCCTGACCCCGCGACGTCCAGCGACTGGTTGCCGCCGGTCCCGTTCGTCACGGTCTTCAGGGTGCGCCACGTGGTGCCGTCGTCGGAGGCCTCGATCCGGAAGTCCTTGCCGTACGCCGTCTCCCAGGCGAGCTCGACGCGGCACAGGTCCTGGACCGAGCCGAGGTCGACGCGGATCCACTGCGGGTCGGCGGCCGCGCTGCTCCAGCGGGTGCCGGCGTCGCCGTCCACGGCCGACGCCGGGCCGAACGGCCCCTCGGTGGACGACGCCGTCGCCGTCCGCCCGAGGGCCGCGTTCGTGGTGCCGCAGGCGGCCGCGGCCGCGCGGTCGGGGCCGGTCGCGGGAGCCGACGCGAGTGCCGGCGCGGCCGCCGCCGTCAGCGGCGCCGCCACGCAGGCCGCGACCGCCGCGGCCGCCAGCCAGACCCGGCCCGCTCTCATGAAGCCACCTCCTCACGTGCGGCCGTGGTCTCGGGCACGAGCTGGTAGTTCTCGTCGAGCACGGTGCCGCGGTGCGGCTTGTAGAGGTCGTAGCCGCGCGGGTTGCACTGCAGGCCGCCGTTGATGCAGTGCTCCACGAGCCGGCGCAGCACCTCGGGGTCCCAGGCGTTCACGAAGTCGTAGTGCCACGACTGGTCGGACCCGCTCACCAGCGCGACGTCGGACATGTCGCCGCTGACGGGCCACGCGATCTTGAACTCCAGCATCGGCACGGCCACGGGGTGGCTCATGGGGCACTGCCCGGCCTCGGGGTACGCCATGTGCGAGCCGTGGCCCATGTGTGCCGACTCCTCCGGCGTCAGGTGCATCCCGTCCCAGCAGCTCGGCGCCTGGTACCGGATGTTGAGCTGGGTGCCCTCGGGGCAGCGGGCCGGGATCTCCCAGCTCTTGGAGATGTCGCCGCACTCCCAGCCCTCGACGGCGCCCGGCGCGGTGCGGAACTCGTCGACCGTCGCCATCATGTCGCCGGTGACGAACTGGAGGCCCTCCGGGAACGGCACCACGTCCTCGTAGTCGTCGATGCCCGACTTGTAGTAGACGGTCATCGGGATGTTCGGCTCGACCGGCACGCCGCCCTTGGTGATGGCGGGGAACCAGTAGGCCGAGTGGTCCTGTGGCACCGTGCAGGTGCTCTCCGGCATCGCGTTCAGGCTCGTCGGCGTGGTGAACGCGTCCGTCGAGCGGTTCCCGATGAACGTGTGCAGGTGCGACCGGCCCGGCTGGTTCGGGTACACGATCGAGTCGTCGGGCAGGAAGTGCGAGAAGGTGCAGTTCGCCTGGAACTCGTGGTGCGTCACCTCGTCGCCGGGGAACGGCGGCGGGTCCTCCGGCCCGCCGGCCTCGCCGTCACCGAACACCTGGAACTCCAGGAGCGAGTAGCCGTAGCCGGTGCCGCGGGCCGTGCCGACGAGCTGCACGTAGCGGCCGGTCGCGGTGATGTCGTAGACCTCGGTGCCGCCGGTCCCGGCGCCCTCGGTCACGACGGTGGTCCAGTTCTGGGCGTCGGCGGAGACCTGGAGCGTGAACGCCGCGCCGTACGCGGCCTCCCACTCCAGGGCGACGTGGTCCAGCGCGTACGACCGGCCCAGGTCGATCCGGATCCACTGGTCGTCCGTGGGGGCGCTGGCCCAGCGGGTGGTGCGGTCGCCGTCGACCGCGAACCGCGGCCCGAGTCCACCCGACTCCGAGCTGGACGCCGCCGTGAGCGCACCCTGCGAGAGCAGGGTGTTCGGATCGGCGACGGCGGTGGTGGCGCCGATGGCGCCCGCCGCGCTCAGGGTCGAGGCGAGCAGTGCGGTGGCGGCCAGGCCGCCCATGATCCGGGGTGTCAGGCTGCGAGGTCTGACGCCGCCGGGTGTGCGGCCGCGTGGCGTGCTGAGTGCTGTGCGCATGGTTCCTCCTTCGATGGTGGTGTGCCTTGCTGACCCGTCACTGCCGTGCTCACTGCTGGTAGACGCCGACCTCGTACAGGGAGTAGCCCCACTCCGTGCCGCGCTCGGTCAGGTTGAGCCGCACGTACCGGCCGGTGCCGGTCACGTCCAGGCTGTCGACGCCGCCGTTGCCGCCCGTCACCGTGCGGACCGTGGTCCAGGCGTTCCCGTCGTTCGATGTCTGCACCTGGTAGGACTTGCCGTACGCCGTCTCCCAGACGAGCTGGACGTGGTCGAACGACTGCACCGAGCCGAGGTCGACCTGGTACCAGGCGGTCGGGCCCCACTCGCTGGCCCACCGCGTGGTGGCGTCGCCGTCGACGGCGCGGCCGGGCGTCCAGTCGCCGTTCCACGGGTCGAAGCTGGAGGCCGTGGCGGTCTTGCCGCGCGCGATGTTCGTCCCGTCCACCGGGGGCGCGACGACGCGGAACGACCGGGTCTCCACGCCCACGTTGCCGTGGCCGTCCTCGGCGAACACGTAGACCTTCCAGACGCCGAGCATCTCCGGCGCCGTGACCCGGAACGTGCCCGGGGCCGTCTGCGTGAACTGCGCCTGCGCGATGCCGCCCGCGTTGTTGACGTACTTGCTGTTCAGCATCACGTTGGCGTCGATCGGGTCGCCGTCGGGGTCGGTCACGTCCACGCTGACCGTGAACTCCTCGCCCGCGGCGACCGCCGTCGAACCCGCCACGTTCATCGCGGTGATGCGCGGCGGGGTGTTCATGCCCGAGGTTTCGACGCCCCAGGCCCGCGCGATCGAGTAGTAGCCGAGACGCTTGTTGTCGCCCGGGAGGACGTTGAACCACACGCCGCCGAAGTCGCCCTCGATGCCGTAGTGGAAGAACGTGGCGCCCAGCGCGACGCCGTCGTGCTCCCGCAGGCAGCGCCAGGAGTCCACGTACGCCTGCTCCTTCTCCAGGTCGGTCGGCTCGTCGGGGACGCCGTTCGCGTCGTCCGGCACCTCCCACTCACCGGCCGCGCCGCCCTCGGTGATGATGTACGGCCGGTCGTAGCCGCCGGCCTCCCATGCCGCGGGCACGTTGCACAGGTCGCCGTACGCGTTGACGGAGAGCAGGTCCAGGTCCGGGGCGTTGCGCTCGATGTACGGCCAGGCGCCGACCCACGCGTCGGTGCTGGTGGTCGGGTGCTTCGGGTCGGCCTGGTGGACCGCCACGCTCACCTCGTTGACGAAGGCCGCGTACGCGTTGCGGATCGCCTCCAGCTCGGCGCCCGAGTAGCAGTTCTGCAGGCCCAGCAGCGACTCGTTGCCGATGTTCCACATGAGCACGCCCGGGTGGTCCTTGTACGCCGCGACCTGGGCCAGGATGTCGGCCTTCGTGGTCGCCTTGTAACTCGTGTCCGTGCGGTAGTCGATGCAGCCGCCGGATCCCGGACCGCCGCCGGGCAGCAGCCAGAAGCCCATCACCACGCGGACGTCGTGCGCCGCCGCCGAGTCGAGGAGCTGGCGGGTGTCCGCCCCGGTGCCCCACGTGCGGATCGTGTTCGCGCCCATGGCCGTGAGGGTCGGCATGTAGTGGTCGGCCGTGCTGAACGCCGGGCCCCACGTGAAGCCGCGGACCGTGTACGGCTGCCCGTCCACCTCCAGGTCCCAGTCGCCGGCGCCGCCCACCACCTCGACGGTGCTGGCCCCCGAGTCCCGCACCGGGACGTTCGGGTGGCCCGGGTTCACGTAGGCCGGGTCGCCCGGGTCGCCGGGATCGGTGCCGCCGCCCGCCTCGCCGAAGACGCGCAGCTCCCACAGCGAGTTGCCGTACCCGCCCGAGCGCGCGGTCGAGAGCAGCCGCACGTAGCGAGCGGTGCCGTCGACGTCGAACGTGTCGGTGCCGCCGTCGCCCGAGGTGGTCGAGTACACCGTCGACCAGGACGACCCGTCGGCCGAGACCTGGAACTGGTAGCTCTTCGAGTACGCCGACTCCCAGACCAGCTCCACGTGGTCCAGCGTCGCGGAGCGACCCAGGTCCACCCGGATCCACTGCGGGTCGCTGAACTCGCTGGCCCAGCGCGTGCCCAGGTCGCCGTCGACGGCGGCGCTCGCGGGCGTGTAGTCGGGGTTCTCCACGGAGGAGGCTGTGGCGGGCCGGCCCTGCGACAGCAGGACCGGTTCCGCCTGCGCGGCGGCGGGCGCAGGTGCAGCGGGCGCAGGTGCCGCGGGTGCCGGCGCGGCAGGTGCCGAGGCGGCGGGCACGACGAGTGCCGCCGCGGCCAGCAGGCCGGTCGCCAGGGCGGCGGCCCCGGCGCGCGTGCGGCGCCTGAGCCTGGTCGCGCGTGCGCCGGGTGATCCGGTGGTGGTCATGGGTCTTCCTCTCCGTCCGCTCGTCGGCGGCCAGGTGCGGCGGCCGGGGCGCGGTTCGTCGTTGAGCCTGCGCTCGCGACGCGCCGGTGCGCCGCGAGTTGGGAGAGCGCTCTTACGCCGCCCATCCTTGACCTGTTCTTGGCGGAGCGTCAAGGCCTGGCCGAGGAGACTTCACCTGGTTTTATTTGCGTTTTCAAGGCTTTTGGCGCGCTCGGATCGGCTTTGATATTGACGCCGGACGGCGCGACATCCCTTGCATCTCATCCGCCCAAGCTCCCTCGGAGAGCGCTCTTACTCTGTTACCGTCGGCCTGTGAGCAAGGATCTGCGGCGTGCGGCGCCGACCCTGGAGGACGTGGCGAAGGTCGCCGGTGTCTCTCGCGCGACCGTGTCCCGCGTGATCAACGGCAAGCGCAAGGTGGCGCCCGCGGTCCAGGAGGTGGTGCTGGAGGCGGTCGCCGAGACGGGTTACGTGCCCAACCGGGCGGCGCGCTCCCTGGTCACGCGCCGCACGGGCACGGTGGCCGTCGTCATCTCGGGTGCGGACGCCGACCCCGAGGGCGAGCTCGACCTGTCGGGCGTCTTCTCCGACCCGTTCTTCGGCCGGGTCGTGGGGTCGCTCGTGCGGACGCTCCGGCCGCACGACGTGCACCCGGTGCTGATGTTCGCCGACGACGCGCAGACCCGGGGGCAGGTCACGTCCTACCTGCGGTTCGGCAACGCGGACGGTGCCCTGCTGGTCTCCACGTACGCGGACGACCCGCTCCCCGAGGAGCTCATCGGCACCGGCCGGCCCATCGTGCTGTTCGCGCGGCCCGGCCACGCGATCCCGGCGAGCTACGTGGACCTGGCCAACGCCGACGGTGCCCGCATGGCCGCGAACCACCTGCTCGACCGCGGCTGCCGCACGCTCGGCGTGATCTCCGGGCCGCTCGACGTCCCGTCCGCCCGGGACCGGCTCGACGGCTTCCGCGACGCGGCGGCCCGGCGCGGGCACGCCTTCGTCCCCAGCGTGGCGGGGTCGTTCACGTTCGAGAGCGGGGAGTCGGCCATGGCCGAGCTGCTCGCCGCCGCGCCGGGCATCGACGGCGTCTTCGTCTCGAACGACCTGATGGCCCAGGGCGCCATCCACGTGCTCCAGTCGCAGGGCCGCCGCGTCCCCGACGACGTGGCGATCGTCGGGTTCGACGACAGCCCCGTGGCCGTGCAGACCCGCCCCCGGCTGACGACGGTGCGGCAGCCCGTGGAGAAGATGGCGGAGGAGATGGCGCGGATGCTGCTGGAGCAGATAGACGCCGACGAGCCGGCTGTCCGCTCGGCGATCTTCGAGCCGATCCTGGTGGTCCGTGACTCGGCGTGAGGGGCGCTCAGGTTGGCCGGGGACCGACTTCGGTCGGTTGCTCTGAGATCGGTCAATCGGCCGACCGATCTCAAGACACCCGACCGATCTCGCGTGGCTCGGCGCTCCCATGGGGCCCAGCACGTACGGGTCGCGTGTGTGGGAATCCCTCACGACCGGGCTGGGCGCACCTTGCTAGGTTCCTGAACAAATCGGTCGTCGGTGTCGACGACGGCCCAGGACCCGAAGCGAGGTGGTTCCCCGTGAGAGCTCGTCGCGTACCGCTCTTTGTCGCAACCCTTGTCGCCGCACTCCTGACGACCGGGGTCGTCGCAGTCCCCGGCTCGGCTGCCACCGCGGGCGGCTCGGCCGCACCCGCCGCGGTCGCCGACTGCAGCGCGCCCGCCTGGAGTGCCGGCGCCGTCTACGTCGGCGGCAACCTCGTCACGCACGCCGGCGCCTCGTGGCGCGCCAAGTGGTGGACCCAGGGTGAGACGCCCGGCACCACCGGCGAGTGGGGCGTCTGGGAGCGGGTCGGCACCTGCGACGGCGGCGAGCCGCCGGTCGACCCGCCCGGCACCGACGACTTCCCGGTCAGCCAGGCCCAGTTCAACTCGTTCTTCCCCAACCGGAACTCGTTCTACACCTACGCGGGCCTCGTCGACGCGCTCAGCGCGTACCCGGGGTTCGCCAACAGCGGCAGCGAGACCGTCCAGAAGCGTGAGGCCGCGGCGTTCCTCGCCAACGTCTCGCACGAGACCGGCGGGCTGGTCCACATCGTCGAGCAGAACACGGCGAACTACCCGCACTACTGCGACCGGAACCAGCCCTACGGCTGCCCGGCCGGCACCGACCAGTACTACGGCCGCGGACCCGTCCAGCTCAGCTGGAACTTCAACTACAAGGCCGCCGGCGACGCCCTCGGCATCGACCTGCTGAACAACCCGAACCTGGTCTCGACCAACTCGGCGATCGCCTGGAAGACCGGCCTCTGGTACTGGAACACCCAGAACGGCCCCGGCACCATGACGCCGCACAACGCCATCGTGAACGGCGCCGGGTTCGGCGAGACGATCCGGAGCATCAACGGCTCCATCGAGTGCAACGGCGGCAACCCGGCCCAGGTCCAGAGCCGCGTGGACACCTACCTGCGCTTCACGAGCGCCCTGGGCGTCGACCCGGGCGGCAACCTCTACTGCTGACCCGCTGACCCACCGGGGTCAGATCCGTTGACCACAGCAGCTGCTGCCAGGAGCACGTCCGTTCTGGCAGCAACCGCTGTGGTCAACACCCGGGTTACGACGACGCCGCGCGGCGTCGAGCAAGAGAGCGGGCGAGGAGAGCGCGGCGACTAGGTTCATCCAGGAGTGAGAAGGAAGCCGCCGCATGGCCTCGCCCGGGCGACACCCTAGACGTCAGGCGGGCACCAGGTCGAGCAGGTTCTGGGGCGTGACCACGCGGGAGCCGGTCGGCAGGTCCTCCGGGGCGCCGAACCCGAGATACGTCACCGGCCCGGCGCCCTGCGGCACCTCGTGGTGCACCTTCACGCCGTCGGCCCGCAGCAGGTCCACCAGGTAGCGCACCGTGAGGTAGCGGCGCGCCGCGATGTCCCGGACCAGCGTCGTCGTGGTGACGCGGTGCGCCTCGACGGTGTTGTAGCTCGGCCGGCCGCGCAGGTTCAGGTGCAGCCAGAGCGCCTCCCAGCCGTCGTCGGCCCGCAGGAAGGCCGCCGGGACCGCGACCTTGCCGGAGCCGGCCAGGTCGGACTTCAGGCGGACAGTCGCCGGCTCGAACGGCAGCCCGGCCTGTGCGACGTCGCGGCTCATGAACCCGAAGAAGCCCTCGGCGACCTCGTCGAACCGCTCGCCCGAGTACACGTGCACCTCCGGCACGACGACGTCCCGCCGGATCCCGGAGAGCCTGACGTCGACGAACTCCGTCGCGCCGTCAGGGGCCTCGGTGAGGTCGCCGGAGTGCACGAAGCCGCCGCCGCGCAGCCGGGTCCACGAGACGTGCTCGGCGTCGGCGAAGTCGCGGTCCAGCAGCAGGCACGAGAGGTCGAGGTCCGTGTCCGTGCTCCGCTGCCGCCAGTGCACGAAGAACCGCAGCAGCTCACCGGTCACCCGGGTCCGCGAGCCGCGGGGCAGCACCCCGGCGCCGTCGGGCCGGGAGCGTGCGGACAACGGGAGCGCAACGTCGAGCAGGTCCGGGTCGACCACCAGCTCGTCCGGCCGAGGCACCCGGCGGAGCACCTCGGCGTCGCAGGCCAGGGCCAGCGCCGTCAGGGCGTCCGCGGGCAGGTCCGGGCGCTCGTCGGGCACGGCCCACGCGCCGCCCTGCCGGTTGACGAAGACCCGCCGGCCAGCGCCCGGCCGCCCCGTGCCCTGCCGCGTGTCGGCAAGACGCCGGTTCGCCAGGTGCTCGCGCAGCCCGAGGACGACCCGGCCGGACACCCCGGGCAGCGCCCGCTCGACGGCGTCGGCCACGGCGGCCGCCTCGACGTCGTCCGCCGCGGAACGCAGCAGGTGGTCCGCCCGCCGCACGAGCGTGCCGGGCGCCGCGGCGAGCAGCCGCAGCGCCTCCGCCCGGGCGCCCGAGGCGAGCGAGCGCTCGACCCGGGCGGCCAGGGACGGCGCGTCCTCGTCGCCCCGGGCGACGGCGAACACCCGGGCGGCCGACGGCAGGCCTCGGTGCTCGTGCGGGTGCAGCCGCTCGCTGAGCCGCTTCCACGCCTCCCGGTGCGCGGCGACGTCGCCGAGCTTCGCGGGCGACGCCGCCACGACCGCGTCGAGCGTGCCCAGCAGCACGCGCCGTACCGGACGCGGCAACGACCGGAACCGCGTCGCGGTCTCCAGTGTCACGTCCCCGCCGGACAGCGCGCAGGCCAGCCGCAGGACGTCGGTGACCGTGTCGGCCTCGGGCTCCCGCCCGTAGAGCACGTGCGTGGCGTTGACGATCGCGCGCGCCGTGCGCGTCGGTACCGCCGCGGGCTGTCCCATGCCGCCGCAGTGCTGGGCCAGCAGCGCGAGCGCGGCGAGATCGGCGTCGGACAGCGGGGTGGTGCTCCCCGCGAGGTGGAGGTAGAGGCGGTGGGCCTCCTCGTCGAGCGTGCCGCCCACGTCGAGCACCGTGCGCCGGTCGCCGAGCGCGGGCACGAACGCGTCGTGCGCCGTCACCATCTCCTCGTAGGTGTGCTGGTACCGGCCGTAGCGGGGCAGGGCCAGCAGGTTGATCCCGCAGCTCGCGGCGAAGGCCTCGACGGCACCCGGGACCTCCTGCAGGGCGTCCCGGAGGCAGGACACCCAGAAGTCCAGCGTGTCCGGCACGTTCTGCGGGAAGTCCTGGAAGTACGTGTTGTGCTGCACGTGGGCGCCGAGCGCTTCGTGCACGACGGCGAGGGTCTGCACCGCCACCAGCCGCGCGTCCTGCGGCGCCAGGGTGCCCAGGTAGCTGAGCAGCCGACCCGACGCCTTGTAGCCCGAGGTCAGGAGCACGGCGTCGAACCGGCGGGCGACCGAGGCGGCGTCACCGGACGAGACCGCGGTCAGGGGGACGCGCCACGTCCGGCGGACGACCAGGTCGAAGATCTGCGCAGACATGACGCGCATCATGGCAGGGAACGGTGGTCCGGGCGGACAGGTTTCCCGTGCCACGATGGCCGTATGCCTCTCGCATCCCGGTACCTCGCAGCAGAGGACCGTTACGACACCATGCAGTACCGCCGCACCGGCCGCTCGGGTCTTGACCTGCCCGCGCTGTCCCTGGGGCTCTGGCACAACTTCGGCGACACCAGCCCGTTCGAGACGCAGCGCGCCATCCTGCGCCGCGCGCTCGACCTGGGCGTCACGCACTTCGACCTCGCGAACAACTACGGCCCGTCCTACGGCGCGGCCGAGGCGAACTTCGGCCGGCACCTCGCCGCCGACCTCAAGCCGTACCGCGACGAGCTGATCCTCTCCACGAAGGCCGGCTACGACATGTGGCCCGGCCCCTACGGCGACCACGGCTCGCGCAAGTACCTGCTGGCCAGCCTCGACCAGTCGCTGACCCGGATGGGTGTCGACTACGTCGACGTCTTCTACCACCACCGGCCCGATCCCTCGACGCCGCTCGAGGAGACCATGGGCGCGCTCGCCTCCGCGGTCCAGCAGGGCAAGGCGCTGTATGTCGGCGTCTCCAACTACTCGCCGGCGCGCACGCGTGCCGCCGCCCGCATCCTCGGCGAGCTGGGCGTCCCGCTGCTCATCCACCAGCCCTCCTACTCGATGTTCAACCGGCACATCGAGAACCCCGCCCACGAGGACGGGTACGACGGGGTGCAGAGCGAGTCGCTGCTCGACGTCGTCGGCGAGCTGGGCGTCGGGACCATCGTGTTCTCCCCGCTGCAGCAGGGCCTGCTGACCAGCAAGTACCTTGCCGGCGCCGCCCCGGCCGGGTCCCGCGCGGCCCGCTCCGACTCGCCGTTCCTCTCGGACCGGGCCCTCACCGAGGACTACCTGGGCCGCGCCAAGGCGCTCAACGACATCGCCGCGGGCCGCGGGCAGACGCTCGCGCAGCTCGCGCTCGCCTGGGTGCTCCGGGACGAGCGCGTCACGTCGGCGCTCATCGGCGCGTCGTCGGTGGCGCAGCTCGAGGACAACGTCGCGGCGCTCGCGGCGGGCCCCCTGACCGCGGACGAGATCGCGGCGATCGAGCCCCTGGCGCGCCCCCTGGGCTGACGCCTCGGCACTGCCGCTCGACGCCGTCCGCCCCGGGCGCCACGCCCGGGGCGGGCGGCGTCGGCCGTTCCACACCCCGCGTTCCGCCGCACTTCACGGAACCGTCGCGCCGAATCGACCGGCGCGGCGGACGATGGGGGAGTCCGCCGCTCGACGGGGAGGGGTACTGGGGGTACTGCACTCGCGAGAAGGAGCACCAGCGTGACGGAAACCAAGTCCGCGATCGTCGTCGGGGCCGGCATGGTCGGCCTGTCCACCGCCTGGCACCTGCAGGAACGCGGCGTGGAGGTGACGGTCCTCGACCGGCGCGGCGTCGCGTCCGGCTCCTCGTGGGGCAACGCCGGCTGGCTCACCCCGGGCATGGCGATGCCGCTGGCCGACCCGTCGCTCTGGGCCTACGGGCCGAAGGCGATGCTCGACCCCGACGCCGCCCTCAGCGTCCCGTTCCGGTTCGACCGGGCGCTCTGGGGCTTCCTCGCCCGGTTCATGTCCCACGCGACGCCCGGCGCCTGGCAGCGCGCGATGGCCGCCCTCACCCCGATCGACCGCATGGCGCTCGAGGCGTACGACGAGCTGGAGGCCGGGGGCGTGCACGCGACGTCGTACGCCAGGCCCTGGGTGGTCGGGTTCGAGCAGGAGCGGGAGTCGCGTCCGTTCGTCCACGAGCTGCGGTCGGTCGCGAAGGCCGGCCAGGAGATCAGGCTGTCCCGGGTGCCCGACGGCGTCCGCGTGCCCCACCTCTCCCGGGAGGTCCGGTCGGCGTGGACCCTGGAGGGGCAGCGGTACATCGAGCCGGGGCCGTACGTGGAGGCGCTGGCGACGTCGGTCAGCGCGCGGGGCGCGAAGGTGCTCACGGACGCTCGGGTGACGGACGTCCGGACCCTGCCGGACGGCGGGTCCGAGGTCGACGTCGCCGGTCGTGACCCGCTGCGGGCGGACGCCGTCGTGGTCGCCACGGGCGCGTGGCTCCCGGACCTGACCCGGCGGCTCGGCGTGCGCACCCGGGTGCAGGCGGGGCGGGGGTACTCGTTCAGCGTGCCCGTGTCCGGACCGCCTATCGACCACCCGGTCTACTTCCCGGCCCGCCGCGTGGCCTGCACCCCGTACCAGGGGCGGCTGCGGGTCGCCGGGACCATGGAGTTCCGGGGCCCCGACGAGCCATTCCAGCCCCGGCGGATCAAGGCCATCGTGAACTCGGTGCGCGGCCTCTTCGAGGGCGTCGACCTGGACTCCCGCGAGGACGAGTGGGTGGGCTCCCGGCCGGTGACGCCGGACGGGCTGCCGCTGGTGGGCGCGACGGCGGCACCCGACGTCTACGTGGCCGGCGGCCACGGCATGTGGGGCATGGTGCTGGGCCCCGCGACCGGCCGCGCGCTGGCCACGCAGATCACGACGGGGGAGACGCCGGAGGAGATCCGGCCGTTCGACCCGCTGCGCTGACCCTCCGGTGCCGGGCGCCGGCGACGTCAGGCCGCGCGCCCGGCCAGCCGGTCGAGCCCGTCCAGGATCAGGTCCAGCCCGAACTCGAACTCGGTCTGGTCGTCGCACCAGCCCAGGGTGGCGCCCGGCTCGTCGTGGGCGACCTCGGCCAGCATCTCGACCATGTGCGGCACCTGGTCGGCCATCTGCTGGAGCATTGCGGCGGCCTCGTCGTCGGCGCCCTCCCGGGCGCCGCCGCCGGCGGCCGAGCCCGCAGTGGCGCCGTCGGGCTCGAAGAGTTCCTGGGAGAACCCGAACGCCCGGCTGCCCAGGGCGTGCATCGCGTGGTGCACCAGGTCCCAGGAGAAGCCGCCGCGGCGCATCAGCCCGAGGAGCGAGTCGCAGTACCGGACGATGTGCAGGCTGAAGGACGTCCGCGTCTCCAGGACGGTCGACGCCCAGGGGTGGCGCAGCAGCACCGTGCGCGCCGTGAGGATCTGCCGGCGCATCGCGGGCTTCCAGGCGGACGGCGGCGCGTCGTCGGGGAGGGGGTCGAGCAGGGCCACCGCGTCCTGGATCTCCGCCGCCACGACGTCCACCACGCCGTCGAGCAGGTCCTCCTTGTTGGCGACGTGGTGGTAGATCGACATCGCCTCGATGCCGAGCTCGCGGGCCAGGCTCCGCATGGTGAGCGCGCCGAGACCCTCCCGGTCCGCCAGGGCGACCGCCGACTCCAGCACCCGGGCACGGGTCAGGGTGGTGCGCGGTGGCGTGCCGGTCGTCTGCGGGGAAGTCATGGTCTCGCGATCCTACGTCTGCGGACCCTTGACGGGGCCTCGTGCCAGTCCTACCTTACGTTGTAAGGCTTACGCCGTAAGTCTCGTCCGGAAGGCGGTGCGTCATGTGGACCTGGATCCTGTGGGTTGTGGGGACCCTCCTCGTGCTGGGGCTCGCCGCGTTCGCGGCGCTGGTGCTGGTCATGCGGACCAAGAACCGGCGTGGGCTCGCGGTCGTCCGGCGGTTCAACCGGAGGGTCACCAACCGCCGGACGCTGCGGGACGCGGGGGAGCCCGGTTCGTCCAACGATCTGATCCGCCATGTCGGGCGCAGGTCCGGGGTGCGGTACGCGACGCCGATCGGCGTGTACCGGATGGACGACGACTTCCTCGTGTACCTCCCGTACGGCACCGGCGTGGACTGGCTGCGGAACGTCCGGGCGGCCGGCTCGGCGGAGCTGCGGGTCGACGGGCAGAGCTACGTGGTGACCCCGGAGATCATCGAGCCGGCCGCGGCGCTGCCCTACCTGACTGCGGTGGATCGGCGGGTCGCACGGCTCTTCAAGGTCACCGACTTCCTCGCGCTGCGGCGCGTGGTGACCGGCTCGGGCGGCGCGGCCTCCGCGGCGGCCGCTGCCGGCCAAGACGGACCGGCCGCCGCCCGCGACGGAGCGGGCGCCGCGCCGTGAGGGCGGTGGTCCGCGACCGGTACGGTCCTGTGGACGTCCTGCGGGTCGCCGCCGTCGAGCAGCCCGAGCCGGGCCCGGGCGAGGCGGTCGTCCGGGTCGCGGCCGCCTCGCTGAACACGGCTGACCTCGACCACTTGCTCGGCCGCCCGCGCGTCGCCCGCGTGGCCACGGGCCTGTTGCGGCCGACTAACCGGCGGGTCGGCCTCGACGTCGCAGGGACGGTCGAGATGGTCGGTACGGACGTGACCGGTCTGCGCCCGGGCGACCGCGTCTGGGCCGACCTCTTCGACAGCGGGCACGGCGCGCTGGCCGACCGGGTGTGCCTCCCGGCGTCCGCCCTCTCCCCGCTCCCGGATCAGGTCCCGTTCGAGGACGCGGCCACCGTGCCGCACTCGGGCTCGCTCGCCCTGCAAGGTCTGCGCGCTGCCGGGCCGATCCGGCCGGGGGAGCGCGTGCTGGTCAACGGCGCGGGCGGCTGCGTGGGGCCGTTCGCGGTGCAGATCGCGAAGGCTCGGGGCGGGGAGGTCACCGCCGTCGACCACGGTGACAGGCTGGCGCTGCTCCGCGAGCTGGGTGCGGACGAGGTGATCGACTACCGCGAGGAGGACGTCACGCGCTCCGGCCGGCGGTTCGACGTGGTGCTGGACATCGCCGACACCCGGTCCGTCGCGGCGGTCCGCCGCTGCCTGGCGCCGGGCGGCCGGTACGTGCTGATCGCGCGGCGGATGGGCTCGTTCGCGGAGAAGGCGCTGCTCGGCCCGGTCGTCGGCGCGTTGACCGGCACCCGGATCGGCACCTTCGCCTGGCACCCGAACCGCCGCGCCGACCTGGACGAGCTCGCGGGGCTGCTCGCCTCGGGCGCCGTGCGCCCCAGGATCGACCGCCGCTACGCCCTCGACGACGGAGTCGAGGCCTTCCGCCGGCTGGCTTCGGGCGAGTCGCGAGGCAAGCTCCTGGTGCTCCCGTAGGTGGGGCCGTCGAGCGTAGGGCTGGTCGCTTTATGAGCACTGTAGGAGCGACGAAGCCTACGTTCGGCGTCCGCCGCCCGGCGCCGGCGCCGCGTCGGTGTGTCGCGATGGCAGGATCGGGCGCATGACGCAACGCCGCATCCTCATCCTCTCCGGCCGTGGACGTTACGAGGACCCCTGGCACGACCACGCGGCGACGTCGCACGTGGCGGCCGGGATCCTCGGTGAGCTGGGGGCCGTCGAGGTGCGCGGGCTGTTCCGCCACGCGCTGGACGACCTGGACTCCGTGGACCTGCTGGTCGTCAACGGCGGGACGGGCCGCCGGGATGCCGACTTCGACGGGTCCGACGACGACTGGCGACCCGTCCACGACCGGCTGTCCGCCTGGGCGCGGGCCGGGGGCGCCGTGCTCGGGCTGCACCAGGCGGCGAACACCTTCTACGACGCGCCCGACTGGGAGGCGGTGCTCGGCGGACGCTGGATCCCGGGCGAGTCGATGCACCCGCCGATCGGCACCGCCCGCTTCGAGCTGACTATCGGCCACCCCCTCACCGAGGGCCTGAGCGTGGTCGAGGCCTTCGACGAGCGGTACTGCCGGCTCCGCGTCGCCCCGGAGACACGCGTGCTCGGCACCACCCTGGACGACGACGGCGCCCCGCACCCGGTCCTGTGGGTCAACGAGGCGCACGGCGGCCGCAGCGTGTACTCGGGGCTCGGCCACGACGTCCGCTCGTTCGCCTCGGCGGGGCACCAGGACCTGCTGCGCCGCGCGGGGTCCTGGCTGCTGGCGTAGGCCGGCGGCACCCGCTTGACCTCAACCGTCGTTGAGGTTGTTGGCTGGGCCGCATGGAGATCATCAGCATCGACACGGTGACCCGCTCGATCGCCGAGACGGCCGCGTACTACGAGACGGTCCTCGGCCTGCCGGTCAGCAAGGAGATCGGCGCGGTCGAGGTCACCGTCGGGCGCACGGTCCTGCGCTTCCGCGAGGACGCCGACGCCGCGGGCGACCAGCACTACGCGTTCCTGATCGACGACGCGCGGTTCGACGCCGCCCGCGCGTTCCTGGCGGCGGGGCCCGGTCTGCTGAGCGACGGCGACCGCACGGAGTTCGAGGCGCAGGCCGCCTGGAACGCGCGGTCGCTGTACTTCCCGGGGCCGGACCGCTCGGTCCTGGAAGTCATCGCGCGCCGTGATCTCCCCCGAGACCTGGGTGCCGGGCGCGGCGCGGGAGCGAAGGCCTCGAGCCCGCACGCCCCCGGCACCCAGCCAAGCCCGTCGGAACCGTTCGGGCCGGACGACCTGCTGTCCGTGAGCGAGGTGGGCATCGCGGTGCCCGACGTCGTGGGCACCGCCGACCGGCTCACCGAGGCCGGGATCGGCCGCTACCCGACCGGGTCGGCGACGTTCAGCCCGGCCGGGCACATCGACGGCATGCTCATCCTGGTCAGCGTGGGCCGCAACTGGTTCCCGACGTCGGACCGCGTGGTGGGCGAGCCGCCCGTGACCGTGGTCGCGCAGTCGGGACCGTCGAGCCCCGGCGTCGTGCCCGGCCGGTACGAGCTGGCCCCGGGCCGGGTACTGGTGGTGCGGCCGTAGCCGAACCTCACGCCCCCTCGGCGAACCCTGCCTGCCGCCATACCTCGTACACCGCGATCGACGCCGCGTTGGTCAGGTTGAGCGACCGGCGGCCCGGCAGCATCGGGATGCGCAGCTCGTCGGTGACGCGGGGGTGCTTGAGCGCCTCGGGCGGCAGCCCGGTGGGCTCCGGACCGAACAGCAGCACGTCGCCCGGCCGGTACTCGACGTCGGTGAAGCGCGTGGTCGCGCGGGTCGTGAACGCGAACACCCGGGCCTCGGGCAGCGCATCGAGGGCCGCGTCGAGCGACGGGTGCACGTCCATGACGGCGAGGTCGTGGTAGTCGAGGCCGGCGCGCTTCAGCTTGGCCTCCGACAGGTCGAAGCCCAGCGGTTCCACGAGGTGCAGCCGCGCTCCCGTCACGGCGGCGAGCCGGATCGCGGACCCGGTGTTCCCGGGGATGCGTGGCTCGAAGTAGACGATGTGGGCGAGGGGATTCTCGGGCGGCGCGGGGGCGTCAGACGGATGCGGCACGGGACCATTCTCGCTGCCGGACGGCGGGGCGTCGTCCTCGCCGTCCGGCAGCGCGGCCGCACCGTCCGGCAGGCCCGCCGGGCAGCGCCTCGTCAGACCAGCAGCAGCGACTTGCCGACCGTCCGGCGCTCGGCCAGCGAGGTGTGGGCGGCCGCGGCGTCGGCCAGGGGGAAGGTTGCGCCGATGGCGGGCCGCACCCGGCCCGCGGCCGCCAGGTCCAGCACCTGCGTCAAGAGGGTGCGGACGAGCTCCGGGGCCGGCGGGCCGCCCGCGAGCTCGTTGATCACCTCGATCCGGCGCTGCTCGGCGACCAGGGGATCGACCGCGGTGAACTGACCGCTGGACGTGCCGTAGGTGACGAACCGCCCGCCGTCGGCCACGGTCTCGAAGACCTCTGCGCCGAGGGCGCCACCGGCGCCGTCCAGCGCCAGCGCGACGCCGGGGCCGCCGGTCGCCGCACGCACCCGCTCCGTCCAGCCCGGCTCCGTGTAGTCGACGGAGACCTCCGCGCCCAGCTCGCGGGCCAGGCTCAGCTTGGCGTCGCCGCGGGCCGCCGCGACCACCCGCGCGCCGGCGTCGCGCAGGATCTGCACCGCCAGCGAGCCGGCGCCGCCCGCCGCCGCCGCGACCAGCACCCAGGGCGCCCCGTCGGCGCCGGCCGGAGCGTGCCGGGTCAGTCGCAGCGCGGTCACGCCGTCGGTCATGAGGGCCGCGGCCTCGGTCAGGCCCAGGCCGTCCGGCACGGGCACGACGTCGCCGAGGTCCGCGGCGACCAGCTCCGCGTAGCCCGGCCCGTGGACGACGACCGGGCGCCCGACCCAGGCCGCGTCCACCCCGCTCCCGACCGACTCGACCCGGCCTGCCCCGCCGGTCCCGGGGACGTAGGGCGGCCGCAGCGGGAAGATCTCGCCGCCCCATCCGCCGCGCAGCAGGGTGTCGAGAAAGATGACGTCGGCCGCGACCAGCCGTACCACCACCTGGCCCGGGCCTGCGACCGGGTCCGGGACGTCCCGGGCGACCAGCACCTCGGGCCCGCCGAACTCGTGTACCTCGATGGCCCGCATGTTGCTCTCCCTCGCCCCGGCCGGCCCCTGTGGCCCGCCTCGGACGGCCACGCTAGAACCTCAACCAAGGTTGAGAGCAAGGCGCGGTCCCTTGATCGCCGCCGCGCCCCCGCCTACCCTGGCCACATGACGCACGGGCTGAACTGGTGGCGGCTGCACCCGCAGCCGTGACCTGACGCGCCCACCCGCACAGAAGTCCCGAGCTGCCCGCCGCAGCCCGGGACTTTTCTGTGCCCGACGTCGTGCGCGGGCGGCTCCCTGACCGAGGAGACCCAGCATGTCCATGACCCTGCCGCCCGAGGCGGCCCCGACGTCGTCCGCCCCTGGCGCCCTGCTCGACCTCGACGCCGCCCGCGAGAAGCGCAGCACCACCCGCTCCGCGGCGGCGGCGCGCGAGCGCACCGCCGTGCTGGAGGACCGGATCGCCCGAAACCCGGGGGAGTACCGGGTGCTCACCGGCGACCGTCCCACCGGAGCCCTGCACCTGGGGCACCTGCTGGGCACGGTCGCCAACCGCGTGCGCCTCCAGGACCTGGGCGTCGAGGTGTTCCTCATCGTCGCCGACTACCAGGTCATCACCGACCGCGACGACGCCGGCGACCTGCACGCCACGGTCCGCGAGGTGCTGCTCGACTACCTCGCGGCGGGCCTCGACCCCGCGCGCAGCACCGTCTTCACGCACTCGGCCGTGCCGGCCCTCAACCAGCTCCTGCTGCCGTTCCTGTCGCTGGTCACGGTGTCCGAGCTGGAGCGCAACCCCACGGTGAAGTCGGAGGCCGAGGCGGCCGTGCTGCGGCAGAAGCGCGGCATCTCGGGCCTGCTGCTCACCTACCCGGTCCACCAGGCCGCCGACATCCTGTTCTGCCACGGCAACCTGGTGCCGGTCGGCGTGGACCAGCTGCCGCACCTGGAGATCACCCGGACCGTGGCCCGGCGGTTCAACCAGCGGTACTCGGCCGCCCGCCCGTACTTTCCGGAGCCGGACGCGCTCATCGCGCCGTCGACCACCGTGCTCGGCAGTGACGGCCGCCGGATGTCCAAGTCGCGCGGCAACGCGCTGGAGCTGCGGGCCTCGGAGGACGACACGGCCACCTTCTTCAGGCGTGCGAAGACCGACGCGGAGCGCACCATCACCTACGAGCCGGAGCGTCGGCCGGAGATCGCCAACCTGCTCCAGATCGGCGCGTACTTCACCGGGACGTCGCCCGAGGCCCTTGCCGAGGAGGTCGGCGCGGCGGGCGCCGGGCGGCTCAAGGCGGTGGTCACCGAGGCGGTCGTGGAGGGCCTGCGCCCCCTCCGTGCCCGACGCCGGGAGCTCGCCTCCGCCGGCCCGCGGTACCTGGACGAGGTGCTCGCCCGGGGCAACGCGCGGGCGAACGAGATCGCGGACCGCACCCTGGACGACGTCCGCGGGCTGATGGGGATGCGCTACTGAGCGCACGGTCCACAGGCCTGTGGACGAACACGCCTGTGGACAAAGGAGATCCCCGGCCGGGATGCCTCAATAACCCGGCCGGGGAAATCTGTTCGGACGGCCGACGGCGCGACGGGTAGCCACCCGAGAAGGTCGCGCCGTCAGCCGCCCGAGATCATCGGGCCAGACGCTCCCGCAGGGCGTCGAGCTGGGCGCGCAGCGCCGTCGGCGTGTGGTCGCCGAACCGGTCGAAGAACTCCTCGGTCAGGTCGGCCTCGGCCTGCCACGGCGCGGTCGGCACGTCGAAGAGCGCGGCCATGTCGGCGTCGGGCACGTCGATGCCGTCCAGGTTCAGGGTGCCGGGCGCGGGCAGGCTGCCCACCGGCGTGGCCACGGAGGTGTCCTCGCGCAGACCGCGGCCGGCCTCGACCTGGCCCACGATCCACTCGATCACGCGCGAGTTCTCGCCGAACCCGGGCCACAGGAAGCGGCCGTCCTCGCCCCGGCGGAACCAGTTGACCTGGAAGATCCGCGGGCGCTTCGACTCCTCGATGCCCGCGCCGACCTCCAGCCAGTGCGCCCAGTGGTCGGCCATGTTGTAGCCGCAGAACGGGAGCATCGCGAAGGGGTCGCGGCGCAGCTCGCCGAGCGCGCCCTCGGCGGCGGCCGTGCGCTCCGAGGAGATGGTGGCGCCCATGAACACGCCGTGCTCCCAGCCGAACGACTCCGCCACGAGCGGCACGTTGCTGGCGCGGCGACCGCCGAAGACGATCGCGTCGACCGGCACGCCCGCCGGGTCCTCCCAGGTGTCCGCGATGGTCGGGCACTGCGCGGCGGACACGGTGAAGCGGGAGTTCGGGTGCGCCGCCGGGGTCTCGGAGTCCGGCGTCCAGTCGTCGCCCTGCCAGTCGGTCAGGTGCGCCGGGGGCTCGGCCGTGAGGCCCTCCCACCAGACGTCGCCCTCGTCGGTCAGCGCCACGTTGGTGAAGATGGTGTCGCGGTCGAACGTCGCGACGGCGGTCGGGTTGGTGTCGACGCCGGTGCCGGGCGCGACGCCGAAGAAGCCGGCCTCCGGGTTGATGGCGCGCAGCGTGCCGTCGGGGCCGGGGCGCATCCACACGATGTCGTCGCCGAGGGTCTCGACCTTCCAGCCCGGGATCGTGGGCTGCAGCATCGCGAGGTTCGTCTTGCCGCACGCGCTCGGGAAGGCGGCGGCCAGGTGGTACTGGCGCTGCTCGGGCGAGGTGATGCGGATCAGCAGCATGTGCTCGGCGAGCCAGCCCTCGTCGCGCGCCATCGCCGAGGCGATCCGCAGCGCGAAGCACTTCTTGCCGAGCAGGGCGTTGCCGCCGTAGCCGGAGCCGTACGACCAGATCTCGCGGCTCTCCGGGAAGTGCACGATGTACTTGGTGTCGCTGCACGGCCAGGCCACGTCCGCCTCGCCCTCGGCCAGGGGCGCGCCCACCGAGTGCACGGCGGGGACCCACTGCTGGCCGGCGTCGATCAGGCGCAGGATCTCGTCCGAGACGCGCGTCATGACGTGCATGGAGACGACGACGTAGGGCGAGTCGGTGAGCTCGATGCCCACCTGCGAGATGGGGCCGCCCACCGGGCCCATCGAGAAGGGCACCACGTACATGGTGCGGCCCTTCATCGAGCCCTCGAAGACGCCCTCCAGCTCCGTGCGCATGTCGGCGGGCGCCACCCAGTTGTTCGTGGGGCCGGCGTCCTCCTCGTCCTGCGAGCAGATGAAGGTGCGCGACTCGACGCGGGCGACGTCGGCCGGGTTGGAGCGCGCCAGGTACGAGCCCGGCCGCTTCTCCTGGTTCAGGGCGACGAGCGTGCCCGCGGCCAGCATCTGGTCGATGAGGCGCTGCTTCTCGTCGGCCGAGCCGTCGCACCAGACGATCTCGACCGGCTGCGTGAGCTCGGCGACGCGGGCGACCCAGTCGCGCACGTCCAGGCCTTCGGCAGCGGGGATGCCGTTCGCGGCCGTGGACGCCGAGGTGTCTGCCGTGGTGGAGTCCTGACCGATGGTCACGTCGGCCACGAGCTCGGCGACGAGCCGGGTTCGGCGGGGGTTCGCGAGGACGGACATGTGCGCTCCGATCGTCAGACTGCGGGCCACGGTGGCGGGCTTGTTTCCACCTTCACGTGCGGATCGCCCCGAATTCCAGCCCGTGGCCTGTCAAGAATCGCCGATCTTCACGTAGTGTGAAGGAGCGGGTTCCTGCTGGCCCGTCCCGGGCAGCGACCGGGTGAAAGCGACCGGGTGAAGTGACAACGAGCGGAGGGCGACATGCCTGCCGGAGGCGAGCCGACGTCGTCGGGCACCGAGACGGACCTGATCACCCTGGGCCGCCGGATCCGGCACCTGCGCACCGCGCAGGGGCTCACCCTCGACGCGCTCGGCGAGAAGGTGGGCTCGGCGCCGAGCCTGCTGTCGCTCGTGGAGAACGGCCGGCGCGAGCCGCGGCTCGGGCTCCTGCGGTCGATCGCGGAGGCGCTCGGCGTGCCGATGGGCGAGCTGCTGAGTGCCGAGCCGCCGTCGCGCAGGGCCGCGCTGGAGATCGCGCTCGACCGGGCGCAGCGCGGCCAGCTGTTCACCACCCTGGGCGTGCCCGCGGTCAAGCCCAGCCAGAAGCTGCCGATGCCGGTCCTGGAACAGCTCGTGGGCCTGCACGACGAGCTGGCCCGGCGCGAGCAGATGGCGATCGCCACGCCCGAGGAGGCGCGGCGGGCCAACACCGAGCTGCGCCTGGAGCGGGAGGCCCGCGACAACCACTACCCGCAGTTCGAGGCCGTCGCGGAGCAGATGGTCAAGGCCGCCGGGTACACGGGCGGCGCGCTGACGCACCGCACGGTGGCGCGGATGGCGGAGCAGATGGGCTTCACGCTGCTGCATGTGGGCGACCTGCCCCGGTCCGCCCGCTCGGTGACCGACCTGCGCAACGGGCGCATCTACCTGCCCCCGGCGTCGACCCCGGGCGGGCACGGCCTGCGGTCGCTCGCGCTGCAGGCGCTGGCGCACCGCGTCCTGGAGCACGACCGGCCGCGGTCCTACGGCGAGTTCCTGCGGCAGCGCGTCGAGATCACGTACTTCGCCGCCGCGTGCCTGGTGCCGCAGTTCGTGGCCGTGCCGTTCCTCCAGGAGCGCAAGCGGGAGCACGACCTCGCGGTCGAGGACTTCCGCGACGCCTTCGGCATCACGCACGAGGCGGCCGCGATGCGGCTCACCAACCTCGCGACGCACCACCTCGGCATCCCGCTGCACTTCCTGCGCGTGGGGGCCGACGGTGCGCTGTTCCGCGGCTACGCGAACGACGGCCTGCCGTTCCCGCAGGACGTCACGGGCGCCATCGAGGGACAGCTCATCTGCCGGCGCTGGGCGGCGCGCGAGGCGTTCGAGCGGCGCGACCGCGCCACCGAGTTCTACCAGTACACCGACACCCCGGCCGGGACGTTCTGGTGCTCCACCCAGACGGGGTCGACGTCGCCCACGGGCGGGCCTGACGGCGGCTCGGGCGCGTTCTCGATCACCGTGGGCGTGCCGTACGCGCACGCCAAGTGGTTCCGGGGGCGGGACACGCAGGTCCGCCGCGCCTCGACCTGCCCGGACCCGGCCTGCTGCCAGCGCCCGTCGCCGGAGCTCACCGACCGCTGGTCGGGCGAGGCCTGGCCGTCGGGGCGCATGCACCAGCAGATCCTCGCGGCCCTGCCGCGGGGCGCGTTCCCCGGCGTGGACGACGCCGAGGTGTACACGTTCCTGGACAAGCACGCCCCGGACTGACCCCGTGTCGGACCTACAGGCCCCTCGGACGACCTGTGCGTCTGACACGCACGTATGACCTTCCCGTCAGGTCGTCGGCGCGGCGTCGGGTTAGCGTAGGCGACCGTGGCATCGAACCTGGCTTGCATCGGACTGGACGTCTGGCGACGTAGCGAATTTCGCGACCTGGTGGCCTCGGCACGTGCCGAGGCGGAGACCATCGCCAAGGACGGCGAGGTCGGCGTGCACATCTGGACCGACGCGTCCGGCGCCCGCCTGATCATCACCACCGAGGGCGACCTCGTGCGGGTCGTCACGCCCACGTTCTACGCCGCGCCCGGCGCCATCCTCTCCGAGCCGCAGGCGGTCGACGGCGGGCTGGTGCTCGCCGAGCTCGTGAACCAGCACGACGAGGTCATCACCGAGATCGCCTGCCAGCTCGAGGAGCTCGCCCTGCTGGGCACCGCGGAGGCCCCCGTCACGGGTCCGGCGTCGATCGTCGTGCTCGGCAACTCCGTCCAGGTGATCGGGCGGGCCGACGCCGACGTGACCGGCCTGGTCTTCGAGCCCACCGGCGCGTACGCCGCGTCGACCGACGCCGTCGCGCACCTGACCGGCGTGGTGCTCGCGATCGAGCAGCGCTCCGTCGCCCGCACCGGCCAGGACTTCACCGCCGCCCGTGTGCAGACCGACGGCTTCCAGGTCACGCTCTGCCACCCGGCCGGCCAGCCGGCGCTCACCGTCGGCGACGTCGTCGAGGTGGACGGGTACGTGGTGGCGTCGCTGCCGGAGCTGCGCTGACTCCTGCGGGACGCACCTCCCTTTTCGGGACGCACCTCCCCTTTGAGGCCCGGGTTTCTTCGCTTTGTGTCGGCTCCAAACGAAGAAAACCGGGCCTCAAAAGGGACCAAGCTCCGTCCGCGCGCGGTAGGGATGTCCCTACCGGGGCCGGTGGGTGTACCGGCTGGGGCGACCCGCGCGCCCCTTCGTACGGTCTATGCATGGCATCTGACCTGCACAAAGACGTTTCCGCGCCGGGCGTCTCCGCCGTCCCCGCGCGTTCCACGGCCGGTCGCCGCACGTGGTGGCGGCGGCCGTGGGTGGCGTTGCCGGCGGTGGTCGTCCTGGCCTTCCTCGCGTTCTCGCTGCCCCGGTACCTGAGCCTCGACCCGGGGCAGTCCCTCGTGCCGTCGACGTTCCCCGGGCACTACGTGCTGCTGGTGTCCCACATCGGCTTCGCGACCGTGGCGATGACCACGGGCCTGTTCCAGGCATGGCCCTGGTTCCGTCGCAAGTTCCGCGTGGCGCACCGGCGCCTGGGGCGGGTGTACGTGTTCGGCGGTGTCCTTCCCGCGTCGGTCCTCGCCGGCGTCATCGGCGCGGCCTCGCCGTTCGGGCCGATGTCGGCGGTGAGCCACGTCTTCCTCGCCGTGCTGTGGTTCTCGTGCACGGTGGCGGGGATCGGGGCGGCCCGCCGACGCCGGTTCGACACCCACCGCGAGTGGATGGTGCGCAGCTACGTGCTCACGATGTCGATCATCACGAACCGGTTGTGGCACTTCGTGTGGATGCCGGTCCTCGGGCCTCAGGTGGACACCTGGTTCCAGGGCAGCGAGGTAGCGATGCTGCAGACCGAGATGGCCCTGACCAACTGGCTCGGCTGGACGGTGCCGCTGGTCGTCGCGGAGGCGTTGCTGATCCGCCGTCGGGCGGTGAGCCGTCGTCGGACCGCTCGCTGATCTCCCCTTTGAGGCCCGGGTTTCTTCGCTTTGAGCTACCTCAAAGCGAAGAAACACGGGCCTCAAAGGGGGGGAGGGAGCGCCAGACGGCGC